>NZ_JARAVM010000018.1:0-177249 GCF_033792735.1 Streptomyces sp. PA03-3a | reverse complement strand
CGCGACCTGCAGATCCTCCTCGCCACCTGGACCGGCGCCTGCCCCACCTGCCACCGCGACATACCCACCCCAATACCAACCTGACCAAGCACTACTAGGCACGCGTCGAGCTGGCCACGGCGCTGCAGCAGACCATGCTGCCCACGCTGCCCGAGCGCCTCCCGGGACTGGAGGTCGCCGCCCGCTACCGGCCCAGCCGGGGCGGGCTGGACATCGGCGGAAAGTGGTACGACGCCTTCCTGATGCCCGACGGCGCGGTCGCAGTGGAGATCGGCGACGTCCAGGGGCATGACGTGGACGCCGCAGCCTTCATGGGACAGGTCCGCATGTCCCTGCGCGCGATCGCCGCCCAGGAACAGGATCCCGGAACCGTCCTGACCCGCACCAACGAACTGCTCGTCACGACGGCCCCCGCACGATTCGCCACCTGCACCATGCTGCACATAGACCCGCACGACGGACAGGTCACCGGCACCAGCGTCGGCCACGTGCCGCTGGTGTGCGCACACAAAGACGGCAGCCACGAGGTCCGCGAGCTGCCCGGCGGCCCCGTCCTGGGCGTCCTGCCCGGCACCGAATACCGCGAGGAGACCTTC
The DNA here is from genome assembly GCF_033792735.1 of Streptomyces sp. PA03-3a. Lineage (NCBI taxonomy): Bacteria > Bacillati > Actinomycetota > Actinomycetes > Kitasatosporales > Streptomycetaceae > Streptomyces > Streptomyces sp. PA03-3a. Next base: position 176,653 of record NZ_JARAVM010000018.1, on the reverse strand, counting down.
ACCCTGGACGACGACAGCGCACTGGTCATGGTCACCGACGGCGTGGTCGAGGGACCAGGCCTGACGCTGGCAGCCGGACTGGAACGAGCCGGTCGCTGGCCGCCCAAGCCCTCCACGACGGGCTGAACGCCGAGGAGACCGCCGACCGCGCCCTCGTCGCTGCGAACGCGGTCGACCACCTCGACGACGTCGCCGTGCTGATCATCCGACGCGCATAGCAACGTCTGTGTCCTGCCGCCCCTTCTATGTGGGCCCCACTGCAAGACGTGCATCGACCCGGCTGGGGAATGTGGTGGCAGTGCCCAGGTGGCGTAGATGTACGGGCCTCCAGGCCTGCGGTAGATCGCGGCGCCCGGGCGGTCACGACGGATACGTCAGGCCGCCAACTGGGGGTACAGGGCGGCAAGATCGGCTGCGAGCCCTGCCTTGACCTGGCGGGAGCGCTCGTCGGCCAGCACTTCGTAGGCGTCGGACTCGATTCCGTCCAGGGCCTGCTCCGCGACGCTGTGCGGGGAAGACTTCGGCGAGTCGACGTGCGCCGCCAGGTCGGTGTCGACGTAACCGACGTGCAGGCCGGTGACGTTGATGCCGCGCGGCTTCAGCTCCAGGCGCAGCGAGTTGGTCTGCGACCAGAGAGCGGCCTTGGAGGCGCTGTAGGAACCGGCCAGGGCGATCCAGGACAGGACGGAGTGCACGTTGAGCAGGTGGCCGCCGCCGTTGGCCTCGATGACCGGGACGAGAGCCCGGGTCATCTGCAGGGGGCCGTAGAAGTTGGTCTCGAACTCGCGGCGGACGTCGTCCACCGGGGAGGCCAGGAACGAGGCCCCGATCGATCCACCGGCGTTGTTGACCAGGATGGTGACGTCCTGTGCCTGTGCCGCGGCGGCGGCCACCGACGCGGGGTCGGTGACCTCCAGGGCCAGTGCGACCGCACCGGTATGGGTGACGCTTCGGGGATCACGAGCGGTGGCGTACACCTTCTTCGCCCCTCGGTCGTACAAGGACTCGACCAGGGCCCTGCCGATGCCCCGGCTGCCTCCGGTGACAAGGACGGTCGAACCTGCGATCGCAGTCATGGGTCTGCTCCCATCGTGTGGCGGATGCCGATCGGTTGATCAGCGTTGGTCAGCGCAGGGCGGCCTCGCCCGCGTGGACGGCACGCAGGGCGCGCTCGACGGTCTCCTGGCTCTCCCCCACCGGAGCCACGTATCCGAGGACATCGCGGACGGCATCGTCCCCGAGCGTTCGGCTGATGACCCATGTGGCGAGGTACTGGGATGCCAGGCAGCCGCCCGCGGTGGCGATGTTCCCTTCGGCGTGGAACGGCGCGTCCAGCACGGTGACGCCGGCGGCTTCAACGAAGGGTCGGGTCTTGATGTCCGTGCACGCCGGCGTGCTGCCGAGCAGCCCGAGGCGCGCCATTACCAGCGCACCGGAGCACTGGGAACCGATCAGCTGTCGCGAAGGGTCGAGTTGCAACATGGAGATCAGCCGGTCATCGGCGACCACGTCGCGTGCCTTGACCCCGCTGCCGATCAGCACGACGTCGGCCTCGCGCACGAACTCCATCGGGCGCTGCCCGGTCACCTCGACGCCGTTCATCGACGCGACCACCGGCGTCGGCGTCGTGATGAAGGCTTCCAGGCCGTCTTTGCGGCACCGGTTGATCAGTGCGGAAGCGATGAAACTGTCGAGCTCGTTGAACCCGTCGAAGGTGACGACTGCTACCTGCATCACGGCTCCTTTGGCGTATGTCATCGGATACTCAGTCTCCCTGGCGCGCTGTCACGCACCCATAGCCAATCAGCAGGTGATGGCATGCTCGCCGAGCTCCGCCTTGCGGGTGCCGGATCAGCGGCATCCGAATCGTCCAGCCACTCCAGGTCCAGGCCTTGGAGTAGAACCTGCCCGTTGCGGCAGTCACCTGGGCGTGCGGCCAATGGGCCTTCCCCACCTCGTCCGGGTCGACGTCGACGGATGCGAGTACGAAGACGTCGTCCTGGCGGTCGAGGGTAGGCATGTGCCCTCCTGGGGGTCGCGCCAACCTCATGTCCGGGTCGGAGCCTTGATGCATCAACCCTGTGTGCTTCTGGCAGAGAACGGAATTATCGAGTCGCTCCCACCGGTGTGACCGCAGCGGTCACAACCCTGCCGTTGATCAACTTCCGCGTGAGGTGGTCAACGAGGCCTGGACTGTGCCGATGTCCACAAGAACGGGCAGGCCGTCGATGTCTGGGCTGCCGGCCTGCCGGTAGGCGAGGCTGCCTGATCACACCGCCGAACGGCCATCGACCGGTGCGACGGCAACCGCTTGGCGCCCGCGAGCGCGCAGGCCCGGGCGGCCCTGCGCCTGGAGCGAGAACTCGCCACAGGCTCGGCTGCTGGGAGTGTCCATGCGGAAGAGGCTGCCCGATCGGCGAGCACGGGCACGGGTGGCGGAAATTCTCCGTCAGTGGACGTCGGCGGCGTTGTAGCGCCGCAGGTAGACGGCCAGCTGGGCCAGGTCGGCGTCGTCCCAGTCGGTGAACCGCTCCCGGAAGGAGGAGCGGCGCTGCCGGTTGGCCTCCTTCAGTTGGTCCAGGCCCTTCTCGGACGCCTTGAGGATCTGCCTCCTGTGGTCGTCCGGGTCGGTCTCGCGCACGATCATGCCCTCTGCCTCGAGCATGGCGATCTGCCGGCTGACGGTGGACTTGTCGAGCATGAAGTGCGCCGCGAGGTCGGCGGCGTGGCAGCTGCCGTTCCGGTGCATGTGGTCGAGCATGCTGTGGGCCACCAGTGTCAGCTCCCGGTGGAGCTGGACGGCCTTGTGCCGGGCGCGGCGGGCGAATGCGGTCAGTTCGCGCTGAATGACGTCCGTCGACGCCTCACGGTCGGGCATGGCGGGGCACTCCCTTCTTCACTGGTTGCAACACGCAACCTAATTCATATGTACGTTACAACTACCCAGTGAAGGAGAGCACGTAATGAGCACGCACCGTCTGGCCGGAAAGCGGCCGACAGCGACCAGCACATCCCGTACCGTCCGCCATGTGGTGGTCCTCCTGATCACCCCGCTGCTGATGTGCCTGGGCATGGGGCTGGCCTACCTCGGCGCCTTCCACGCACCGCATGCGCAGGGCCTGAAGGTCGCCGTCATCGGCACCTCGCCTCGGGTGCAGCTGCTGGCCCAGACGATCAAAGACACGGCCGGTGATGCGCTGGACGTCACTACCGAGCCCGACCGGGCCGCGGCTCAGCGCCGGATCATGGACCGGGACCTGGTCGGCGCCTACGTGCCCAGCGTCAAGCACCCTGAGCTGCTGGTCGCCAAGGCCAACTCCGACACCTCCGCCACCGCCGCGGAGATCGTGTTCACGACCGTGGCCGGCAAGCACGACGCGCCCCTGCACGTCACCGACCTGTCCCGGCTCTCCAGCGGCGACCTCACGGGCCAGGGCTTGTTCTTCCTGCTGGTCGCACTGACCATCGGCTCCAACGCCGGCGTCGCCGCCATCAGCGCCGCCGGTGCCGCGCTGCGCATGGGGACCCGGGCGGTCATCGGCGTGGTCACCGCGCTGGTGATGAGCGTCATAGCGGCGGTGCTGGCCGGGCCGGTCTTCCACATCGTCGACCACAACCTGCCCGGGGTGTGGGGCATGGCCTGGCTCTACTCGGCTGGCATCCTCACCATCGGCATCGCCCTTCACACCTTCCTCGGGCGCTGGACGACGGCGGTCCAGATGGTGCTGTTCGTGATGCTGAACTTCACCAGCTCCGGCGGCATCCTGCAGCCCGCGCTGCAGAACGGCTTCTTCGGCGCGCTGCACGCCTTCTGGAATGGCGCCGGCTTCGTGGAGGGCGCACGCAGCCTGCTGTACTTCGACTCGACGGGCTTCGGCGGCCGCATCCTGTCCCTGGTGCTCTGGCTGGCCGCGGGAGTGCTGCTGATGGCTGCAGCCACGGTCGCCGAGCACCGCGCCGCCCCTGCCCTGGCCTCGCCGGCGAACCGGCAGCGGGACATCGAAGAGGAGACAGCCGAGGTGGACCTGGGGCAAGCCGTCGCCGCCTGAGGGGAGCTGCGGAGCCAGGCTCGCCGGGTTGGCGGTCGGGACGGCCGGTTGGACGACGCCTTCCGGAGAAGTCCGGTCGGCACTTCGGGGTTAGCGTGACGGAGTGGAGTTGTTTCATTTGCGGTACTTCGTCGCGGTCGCGGAGGAGCTGAATTTCTCCGCGGCGGCCCGCCGGCTGCACATGGCGACGTCTCCGCTGAGTCAGCGGATCAAGGACCTGGAGCGGGAGCTCGGGCACCGGCTGTTCGAGCGCGACACACACCGTGTCGCGCTCACACCGGCCGGTGAGGCGTTGCTGCCGATCGCACGAGACGTACTGGAGCAGGTCACCTCCATACCGTGGCGGCTGCACGAGGCGGCCCCGCCGGGGCGCAGCACCCTGTTCGTGGGGATTCCTTCGGGAGTGCACCCCCGGCTGAGGCAACTCGTCGACGCGCTCGCCGAGCGCGTGGGCGAGCGATGTGAACTCGTGCGCTGGCCGGGTTCATCCAGGTCTCTGGTCACGGCAGTGAGCGAGGGCAAGCTCGCGCTCGCGCTGGCCCGACTGCCGGTCGATGACACCGCGCTGGAGCAACTGCCGGTGATGTCGGAACGGCTGGGCGCGGTGGTGCCGGCCGACCAGTTCGCCGGGCGGGACTGCGTGACTCTTGCCGAGCTGACCGACCTGTGCTTCATCGTCGCCCCGAAGGAAGGCAGACCCGCCTATTTCAATCAGCTCGACCGGGAGCTGTTCGAGCGCGGGGTCAGGAAACGCATCGAGCTGACCGACACCGACTATTCCGGAATCGCCGAGCTGGTTTCCGGAGGGATGGCTTTCTATTTCTCCCTGCTCGACCCGGAAAGCCCCCTGCACGGGTACGCGATGGAGAACACCAAGGTGTTGCCGTTCACGGATTTCGAGCGGCGTCTGGAGACCGTCCTAGTCTGGCGCCGCGACCGGGCCTCCGGCGGTGACCTGGACGAACTCGTCGACGCGGCCCGCCGGGTCTTCGCCGGGCCGCTTGTCGTCTGATCCGGCCGGTATCCGCGGACCGTAGCGGGATGAATGCCCCCAGGCGTATCCGCATGTCCTTGATTTCGGGTGCGGTCGGCCCTTTTCGCGTTCGACGGGACACCCCAGGGACTTGCCTGCGGTGTGACCGCTGCGGTCACACCGATGTCAGCAACACGGTGATTCCACTGTCCGCAATGTCCGTTTAGCGTTCATTTCTGTAGCCAGCCAAGGGCACCGAAAGGACGCAGACAATGGCGGACACTCACACTCCCGGCCCGCTCGACGGCGTGCGGGTCATCGACCTCTCCACCGTGGTCATGGGCCCGTACTCGGCCCAGATCCTGGGAGACCTGGGCGCCGACGTCATCAAGATCGAGTCACCCGCTGACCCCCTCCACATAGGCGAGTTCCGCAACACCCCGGGCATGACCCCGCTGCACCTCAATGTGAATCGCAACAAGCGCAGCGTGGCGCTCGACCTGAAGGACGAGGCCGAGCGCGCCCAGGCCCTGAAGCTCATCCACACCGCCGATGTGCTGATCACCAACATGCGACCCCGCGCGCTCGCCCGTCTGGGCCTGACCTACGACGACCTCGCCGCCGCCAGCCCGGGCCTGGTCTACGCGCACGCCGCCGGCTTCCGCGGCGACTCCGACCGGGCGGACGCCGCCGCCTACGACGAGACCGTGCAGGCCGCCTCCGGACTGGTCGACATCGCCAACCGGGCGCTCGGCACGCCGCTGTACCTGCCGACCATCCTCGCCGACAAGGTCTCCGGCCTGACCATCGCCTACAGCGTGCTCGCCGCCCTGGTACACCGGAACAGGACCGGGCGCGGCCAGCAGATCGAGATCCCGATGGCCGACACGCTGATCACGTTCAACCTGGTCGAGCACCTCGCCGGGCACACCTTCGACCCGGCGACAGGTCCCACCGGCTACCCGCGGTCGCTGTCGCAGCACCACAAGGCGCGGCGGACCAAGGACGGCCTGGCCGCCGTGATCCCGTACACGCCGCAGAACTACCGCGACTTCTTCCATGCCGCCGGCCGTCCCGACCTGGCCGCCGACCCCAGGGTCAACGGCCCCGTCCTCAACATCGCCGACGCCGACGACCTGTCCGACCTGGTCGACCAGTGCGCGCCCGCGCTGACCACGGCCGAGTGGACCGAGGTGTGCACCAAGCACAGCATCCCGATGGGGCCGGTGCTGGAGCTGGACCACTCGCACGAGGACCCCTACGTCCGCGAAGGCCACCTCCTCGAGACGGTCGTGCACCCGACCGAAGGGCCGGTCCGCACGATCGGGATCCCGGTGAAGTTCTCCGCCACGCCCGGCTCGATCCGCCGCCTGGCCCCCGTCCCCGGCCAGGACACCGCCGAGATCCTCGCCGAACTGTCCGCCGTCCGCTGAGCAGCCAAGAGCCGAAGGAGAAGCCGTGAGCACCGATGACGTGCGCGTGCAGCGGGTCTGTTCGACCTTGCTGATCACGATCGACCGGCCCCACGCCCGCAACGCGGTCAACGCCGCGGTCGCCGCCGGACTGGCCGCAGCGCTGGACGAACTGGAGGCCGATGCCGAGCTCCGCGCCGGTGTCCTGACCGGAGCCGGCGGCACCTTCAGCGCCGGCATGGATCTCAAGGCCGCGCTGCAAGGCGAGACCCCGACGATCGAGGGCCGCGGATTCGGCGGCCTGACCGAAGCCGAACGGACGAAACCACTCATCGCCGCCGTCGAGGGTTTCGCCCTGGGCGGAGGGTTCGAACTCGCCCTGGGCTGCGACCTCATCGTCGCCGCCGAGGACACCACGTTCGGCCTGCCCGAGGTCAAGCGCGGACTCATCGCCGCCGGGGGCGGCGTGGTCCGCCTGTCCAAGCGCATCCCGTACCACCTGGCCATGGAATTGCTGCTCACGGGCGGGCCGGTCAGCGGTCTGCGCGCGGGAGAGCTCGGCCTGGTCAACCGTGTCACCGCGCCCGGCCAGGCGGCGACCATCGCCCTTGGGCTCGCCGAGCAGCTCGCGAACAACGCCCCGCTCGCGCTGGCCGCGGTGAAGTACCTCGTGCAGGCCGCCGACGGCGTGCCGGAGCCGGAAGCCTTCCGCCTGCAGGCCAAGGCGATGGCCACCCTGATGACCTCGGCCGATGCACACGAGGGCATGACCGCCTTCGCCGAACACCGCGCCCCGCAGTGGACGGGGAAGTGACATGAGGATCGACGACGTACGACGCCACGGCACCACCCCGCTGGGCCGCCCGGCGTTCGCGCCCGTGACCGCGCGGTTCACCGACCGCGAGTACCTCAGCATCGTCTACCGCACCGACCCCGACGTGCTGCGCGCCGTCGTCCCCGAGCCCCTGCGGATCAAGGAGCCACTGGTCCGGTTCGAGATCATGATGATGAACGACGTCACCGGGTACGGCCCCTACACCGAGGGCGGCCAGGCTATCCAGGTCGCCTTCGACGGCGAGCGCGGCGAGTACCTGCACGCGATGTACCTCGACAACTTCCCCGCCACAGCGGCCGGACGCGAGGTCAGCGCCTACCCCAAGGTGATCGGGGCGCCGAAGCTGTACGTCGACCACGACACCCTGGTCGGCACCCTCGACTACGGCACACTGCGGGTGGCCACCGCGACCATGGGCTACAAGCACCACCCGCTCGACCCACGCGAAGCCCGGGCGCAGATCACGGTGCCGACCTTCATGCTCAAGACCGTCCCGGGATACGACGGCACCCCGCGCATCCAGGAACTGGTCCGCACCCAGATCGCCGACGTCGTCGTCAAGGCCGCCTACACCGGCCCCGCGCGGCTGCAGTTGTTCCAGCACGTCCTCGCGCCGCTGGCCGACCTGCCCGTCCTGGAGATCGTCTCGGCGAGCCACATCCTCACCGACCTGACCCTCGCGCCGGTCACACCGGTCTTCGACTACCTCCAGGCAGGCACACCATGACCCACCCCTTCCGCACCGCCGCCGTGATCGGCGCCGGCACCATCGGGCTGTCCTGGACCGCGCTGTTCGCCGCTCACGGCCTGACCGTCCGGGTCAGCGACCCGCGCCCCGACCTCGCCGAGGCCGTCGACACCGCGCTGGAACAGTTCACCCCGCACCTGGCCGCCATGGGCCTTGACGTCGAGGGCCTGGCCGGCCGGGTCCACCTCGCGGGCGACGTCACCGAAGCCGTCCACGACGCCGACGTCGTCCAGGAGAACGGCCCCGAGAACCTCGACTTCAAGAAGCGGCTGTTCGCCCGACTGATGAAGGAGGCCCCCTGGCACGCGCTGCTGCTGAGCTCGTCCTCCGCGATCCCAGCGACGGCCTTCACCGGGCACCTCCGGGACGCGAGCCGGATCCTGATCGGGCACCCGTTCAACCCGCCCCACCTGATCCCGCTGGTCGAGGTCGTGCCGGGCAAGTGCACCAGCGAGGACGCCGTCCAGGACGCCGTCGACTTCTACACCGTCGTCGGCCGCACCCCCATCGTCGAACGCCAGGAGATCCCCGGGTTCGTCGGCAACCGCCTCCAGCGCGCGGTCAGCCGCGAGGCCACCTACCTCGTCCAGCAGGGCGTCATCACCCCGGACGACCTCGACACGGTGCTGACGACCTCGCTCGGTATCCGCTGGGCCACCGTCGGGCTCTTCCTCGGCCAGCACCTCGGCGGCGGACCGGGCGGCTACCGCCACCTGATCGAGCACATCGGCGGGTCCATGGGCCACCTGGCCCTCGGACAGCCGTCGAGCGACCCCGCGGACCAGGAACGCGTCGTGAAAGCCGTGGAGGAGGCCTACGGCTCCCACAGCTACGCCGACCTCGCCGGCGAACGCGACCGCAAGCAACTCGCCGTCCTGGCCGCACTGCACCCCACCGCCCAGACCAACCGCACCAAGGAGAACTGACATGAACGACACGATCACCCAACTGGAAGACGATCTGGCCGCTGACTTCTACCACTACGAGTCGCTGCTCCCGGACGAGGAGCGCAAGATCCTCCTCAAGGCCCGCGCCCTCATGCGGGAGGAGGTCAAGCCCCTGGTGAACGACAACTGGGCCAAGGGCGAGTTCCCCGTCGAGCTGATCGAGAAGTTCCGCGGAAGCGGCCTGGCCGCACTGTCCTACGACGGCTACGGCGAGCACCAGCCCGCCGTCAGCCACCTGCTGGGCGGCATGATGGCCATGGAGCTGAGCCGTACGGACTCCTCCGTCGCCACCTTCTTCGGCGTCCACAACGGACTCGCCTTCTACTCCATCCACCACGGCGGCAGCCAGGAACAGCGCGACCGCTGGCTGCCGCAGATGGCCACCATGGACAAGATCGGCGCGTTCGCCCTCACCGAGCCCCTGGGCGGATCCGACGTCGCCGGCGGGATGCGCACCACCGCCCGCCGCGAAGGCGACACCTGGGTCCTCAACGGCGCCAAGAAGTGGATCGGCAACGCCACCTTCGCCGACTACGTCGTGGTGTGGGCACGGGACGTCGACGACAACCACGTCAAGGGCTTCGTCGTCGAGAAGGGCACGCCCGGGTTCGTCCCGGAGAAGATCGAGGGCAAGATCGCACTGCGCATCGTGCAGAACGCCGAGATCACCCTCACCGACGTGCGCGTGCCCGAGACGAACCGTCTGCAGAACATCAATTCCTTCCGGGACGTCGCGGAGATCCTGCGCATGACCCGCAGCGGAGTCGCCTGGCAGTCGCTGGGCCTCATGATCGGCGCCTACGAACTGGCCCTGGACTACGCACGGGAACGCATCGCGTTCGGCCGCCCGATCGCGAAGTTCCAGATGGTGCAGGATCTGCTCGTCAAGAGCCTCGGCAACATCACCGCCTGCTGGGGCATGCTGGTGCAGCTCGCCCGCCTGCAGGACGCTGGCATCTTCCGCGACGAACAGTCCGCGCTCGCCAAGGGTTTCGTCTCCTCACGGATGCGCGAGGTCGTCGCCTGGAGCCGCGAGATCTTCGGCGGCAACGGCATCCTGCTCGGTTACGACATCGCCCGGTTCTTCGCCGACTCCGAGGCCCTCTACTCCTACGAGGGCACCCGTGAGATGCAGACCCTGATCGTCGGCAAGTCCATCACCGGGCAGAGCGCCTTCGTCTGAAAGCGCCCCCGGCGGCCCGCGGGGGTACACGCGCCGCAGCGCCCCCCGTCGTCGCCACCGCGCCCGACCGACACAGCACCGCACCGTCCTCCAAGGAGGGTCCCATGCCCGTCTTCCACGCCCACGTTCCCGCACGCCGCTACACCGCGGAGCAGAAACGCGCGCTCGCCGATGCCCTCAACCAGTCCCTGGTCCAGGGCCTCGGCATCCCCGAGGGCGACCGCTTCATCATGATCAGCGAACACGGCGAGAACGAGCTGTTCCTGGACCCGACCTTCATGGGCATGCAACGCAGCAGCGACGCCATGATCATCACCATACTTCTCGGCGCGCACCGCCCCCTTAAGGACAAGCGGGCCGTTGCCGCCACCATCAACAAACTGGTGGTCAGCGCACTCGGCATCTCACCCGACGACATCTTCATCGCGCTGATCCCCACCCCGAACGAGAACTTCTCCTTCGGCAGGGGCCAACTCCAGCTCGCCGACACCGCGCCACGCTGGTGAACCCACAGCCGCCCACGACGAACGCGCCGTCACACGCGCTACTGCGCAGCCCGTGACCCCCCTCGGCGAGCATCCAGAACCCGGCCTGCGCATTCCGCTGACAAGCCCCACACGGCCCCCACGAGGACCCCGGTGGGCCTGGGCCTGGTCCGCAGCGGGCGGCTGCGGCCTTCGGATCAGGCGGCTGACGGCGCGACCGTCCTGACCAAGGACGGCTCGAGCAGCTCGTCCGGGCTGCCACCCGACACCGGCCGCGGCGCGCGCGGCGCTCTTCCGGCTCTGCGCGGACAGGCTGCGCGGCGTCATTGAAGCCGATCAGATCCACCCGGGACCGAGTCCCGGCATACCAAGGAGGCGGTTGTTCATGGTCGAGCGAGAGAACGTCGAGTTCGCCGCAGACCCAGGAGTCACGCTGCGCGGCTGGCTCTTCCTGCCCGACAGGCCGGGGCCGCATCCGGCGATCACCATGGCCCACGGCTACGCGGGGATCAAGGAACACGGCCTGGAACCGTTCGCGCGGGCCTTCGCCGAAGGCGGATTCGCCGTGCTGCTGCACGACCACCGCGCCTTCGGGGCAAGCGAGGGTGAGCCCCGGCAGGACGTCGACCCCTGGCAGCAGATCACCGACTGGCGACGAGCCATCTCCTACCTGGAGAGCCGGCCCGAGGTCGACGCCGACCGCATCGGCCTGTGGGGCACCAGCTACGCCGGCGGCCACGCCATCGTGCTGGGCGCCACCGACCGCCGACTGCGGGCGGTGGTCGCTCAGGTGCCCACCATCAGCGGATTCGAGCAAGGGCAACGCCGCGTAGCACCCGAGGCCGTCGCCGCGCTGGAAGAGTCTTTCGCCGAGGACGAGCGGGCGCGGTTCCGCGGCCAGGCTCCGCGCACGCAGGCCGTCGTCAGCAGCGATCCCGCGGTCCCCGCCGCCTACCGCACACAGGAAGCCCTCGACTTCTACCTGCAGCCCGCGCCCGGCGGCATGTGGGAGAACAAGGTCACCATTCGGTCCACCCGCGCGGCCCGCATGTACGAACCCGGAACCTGGATCACACGGGTCTCCCCCACCCCACTGCTCATGGTGATCGCCCTAAACGACACCGTCACCGTCACCGACCTCGCCCTCGCCGCCTACGAACGCGCCCTGCAGCCCAAACGGCTGCACCTGCTCCCCGGCGGTCACTTCGACCCCTACGTCGAACAATTCGACCAAGCCAGTTCTGCCGCGCTCGCCTGGTTCCGCGAACACCTCGGCTGACGGAGCACGGACGAGCACCAGCCGTCGATGGACCTCCTGGCACCGTTGGGTCACCCTCGCCATGCTCGCTCACGCCTTCCTCGCCGCCACCGCGGCCGCCGAACGCCGCGACCGACCACCCCAAACGGCTTGATCCCCTTGACCGGCAAGGAGATCGAGCATCCGTTCGCCATACTCATCAGCCCCGTCCGCGACCTCGCCCACCGCCTGCGCTGGTCACACTGGCGACGCCAGCACCAAGCTCGCACACGCCTGTGCCATTACCGCAGGCAAGCCGCCGCCCGGCTGTGAAAATCAAGATCTGCGCCTGGAGTACTACTGGCTCGTCAGACCATCGCGCCATCGTCCAGCGGCTTCAGGCCGGTCCTCACGCGCGTGAGGAGCCGTCTCGATGAGATGCAGGAGGACCCAGGCCACACCGAAGCATTCGTCGTCGCCGAAGCAGCCCGCCAGGGCATGGGCCTCCTCATCGGTCACGGGGCGCCCTTCCTGCCATGGGATGGAGCCGAAGTGGCGGCCTCACCACAGGCTACGGGACGGGAGACCCTCCCATCCGTGATCACGATCTACAGCCGGAGCACTGCACTTTGAGGTGCTGCTCACCCTCGCCAGAGGAACTCGTGCGCCATAGCGATCATGGCCCGTGTCGCAGCAGCGGGCGGGCGGTCGGACGGAGCGGCCAGCGAAAACGGCCATGCCAGGTCGGCATCGTTGACGGTCAGCGTGGCGACGTCCTGTGCCTTTGCAAGAGCGACCCGTGGGAGTAGCGCCACGCCCAGGCCGTTTTGGACGCAGGCGACGCCGGTGGTGATGTCGGTGATCTCGATGGCGACGTGATGGGGGACGGAGGCAGCGTCGAAGGCCCGGTCGGCGACGGTCCGGTTGCTGTAGCCCACGGGGAAGTCGACGAACTCCAGGCCGGTCAATTCGGTGATCGACACGGTGCGGCGTTTCGCGAGCGGATGGCCGGCCGGCACGACGAGGTCGAGCACCGATGTAGCGAGGTCGGTCAGCGCGAGGCCTGACGGGTGCGGCCCGGGCCCCGAGACGAAGGCGAGGTCAAGCCGCCGTTCGAGAAGGGCTTCGACCAAACCCTGGGAGCCGGACGGGGCGGTACTGGTCTGCAGGAACACGCCGGGATGGCGCCGGTGGTATTCACCGAGGAACACGGGCAGGTCGATGAGCCCGACCGTGGCTATCGCGCCCAGCCGCAGGGTGCCGCGCAGTCCGCCGCGGACCTCGGCCACGGCGTCAGCGCCCTCCCGGGCCGCGTCGAGAGCTGCGTGTGCGCGCGGGAGCAGCGCGGCACCGGCGTCGGTGAGCAGCACGCGTTTGGGGGTGCGCTCCAGCAGCGGTGTGCCGAGTTCCCGCTCGAGGTTCTTGATGGTGGTGGAGACCGCGGACTGGACGACGTGCACCCGTGCGGCAGCGCGGGTGAAGTTCGCTTCCTCGGCGACCGCAACGAAGTACTCGAGCTGGCGCAGTTCCACCCTCCGAGTATTCCTCAGCCAGCCCGAGGTATCTCTCGGCGAGATGACGGCAGTCTCCGACTTGTGTTGGACGGTGCCTGTCACGTCTTGCAACTCTGTAGAAAGTTCAACCGATAAAGGAGTCTGAGAATGACCTACAACACGCCACCGACATATCTGGGCAGCGGCGACCCGGCGCGGCAGCGCACGGACTACTACCCCCCTTGGCTGGACAATCTCGCCGACGATGTGACGCTGGAAGCCGGCGTCCTCACCGGTATCGTCCACGGAGCCAAGGACGTCCTCGCGATACTGTCCTACGCGCGCACCCTGTACGAATTCCAGGACTTCATCTACATCGGCAAGTACGGAGAGAACGGATTCGTCGAGGACTACGCGGCAACGGTGGACGGCAGGCCGATCGCCAACATCGCCGTCGTCTACAAGAATGAAGAGGGACAGACACAGCATCTGGTAATGAACCACCGGCCGCTGCCCATGCTCCAGTACTTCTCCCGGAAACTGGGCGAGCACTTCGCCGGGACAGAGTATGCGAAGTACTGCGCCGACCCAGCGGATGCCAACCACGCCTGAACATCACACTCATTTCCGCCGCGAATGAGGAAACCGCATCAGGGCACTACTCGATCACCGACCTCCAGATGCAGTCTCCGCAGCCCAAGAGCCCAGAACCAAGGCAGCAGGCATTCGCGGCACACCGCATTACGCCCCAGTGATTCCGGGCCGAGCTCCGAAATTCCAGAGACAAAAGATCGACAGGACGCCGAGAAACGGAAGGTATCTCATGCCTCAATCCATGCGCGCGCTCGTAGCCGGCAAGGTCGGCGAACCCACTGACGTCCTGCGGCTGGAATCCCGGCCCGTTCCCACGCCGAAAGCCGGCCAAGCATTGATCCGTGTGAAGGCGACTCCCATTCACGCCAGCGATCTGCACGTACTGCGTGGCCGCTACGGCTTCGCCCCCGAGTTTCCGGCCGTCGGCGGTCACATGGAATGCGTGGGCCATGTCGCGGCCCTGGGCCCGGGTACCGAGGGACTGAGGATCGGCGAGCGCGTGGTGGTCGCCGCGGTCCCCGCGGTACCCGGGCCTCCCGTGGCCGGCACGTGGCAGGAGTACCTTGTCGCCGATACACGAAGGCTCCTGCCCGTCCCCGACGATCTGAGCGACTCCAGCGCCTGTCAGCTCGCCGTCAACCCGTTGACCGCGCTGCTCCTCGTGACGCGCGAACTCGGCGTCCAGCCGGGCGAATGGCTGCTGCAGACCGCCGCCGGCTCCACCGTGGGCCGACTGGTCATCCAACTGTGCAGGCATCTGGGCATTCGAACAATCAATGTCGTGCGGCGGCGCGATGCCGTCGAGGAGATCCAGGCGCTCGGCGGTGACGAAGTCATCTGCACTGAGGACGAGGACCTGGTGCAGCGGGTGGCCGAGATCGCGGGACCGGACGGCGTGCGCAAGGCCGTCGACTGCGTCGCGGGCCACGTGGGTGCCCAGGTGTCCCAGGCACTGGCTCCGGGCGGACAGGTCGTGGTGTACGGCGCGCTCTCCACCCATCGGCAGACCGACCCGGCGGCGCTGACGATCCCGCTCCAGGCACGCTCAGTCATCTACGAGACCAAAACGGTTCGTGGTTTCTGGCTGAACCGCTGGTTCGGCACCGCCTCGCCCGAGGAGGCACTGCGCGCGCTGTCCCAGGTGCGCACTCTCGTCGCCGATGAAGTGCTGAGCATTCCCCAGGGTGAGCCGTTCCCACTCGAACGCTTCACCGAAGCCATCGAGCTCGCCGAAACCCCCGCACGTGGCGCCAAGCCACTCTTCATCTTCGAAGACGACCAGAACAAGGACGACCGGTAGGAATTAGGAGGCGGCCGTGCCGGTGCGGCGCCGGGACGATTCCCGGACCTCGGAGGAGTTCAGCGAGCCCGACAACAGGCCTGTGGCCGGTAATCGAGCAGGAGCTGGCGCGCGCCCAGCCATTGATGGACCAGCTCGCCGACGAGTACGCGGGCTCACTGCAGCGCCTGGTGGTGGCCACGATGACCGGCGCAGGCCCGGATGAACCGTTCCGGGTTTGGTGGAGACTCGAACACATGTAAGGATTCGAGTCATGGCACGACCCTCCTCCTACCCGCTTGAGCTGCGCCGCCGTGCGGTGCGGATGGTCGCCGAGGTCCTCGGCGACTACCCGAACGAGTCCGCCGCGTTGAAGGCGGTCGCCCAGAAGCTGGGTATCGGCTCGACCGAGACGCTGCGCAAGTGGGTCCGGCAGGACCAGATCGATTCCGGACAGCGTCCGGGGACGACGACGGAGGAGTCCGCGCAGGTCAAGGCGATGAAGAAGGAAATCGCCGAGCTCAAGCGTGCGAACGAGATTCTGAAGGCCGCGGCAAGTTTCTTCGGGGCCGAGCTCGACCGGCCACATCTGCGCTCGTAGCGTTCATCGACGAGCACCGGGACCGCTTCGGCGGCGTCGAGCCGATCTGCAGGACGCTCACCGAGCACGACTGCCAGATCGCACCCTCCACCTACTACGCCCACAAAAAACGCCTGGCGTCCCCGTCTGCCCGCACGGTGCGGGACACGGAACTGAAAGCGCGGATCCAGGAGGTCTACGCATCCAACTACCGTGTCTACGGGGCCCGGAAGATCTGGCGGGAGCTGAACCGGCAGGGGCATGCCGTGGCCCGCTGCACCGTCGAGCGGCTGATGCGCGAGCTGGGCATCGCAGGCGCCGTCCGCGGCAGGAAGGTCGTCACCACGATCCCGGATCAGGCCGCGGAGCGGGCCCCTGACCTTCTCGACCGCGACTTCGTCGCCACCGCCCCCAACCGCTGCTGGGTCGCCGACTTCACCCACATCGCGACCTGGGCCGGCGTCGTCTACGTCGCTTTCGTCGTGGACACCTTCTCCCGCCGGATCGTCGGCTGGTCCGCCGCAACCTCCAAGGAGACCAGGCTCGTCCTGGACGCCTTGGAGATGGCCCTGTGGCAACGCGACCGAGACGGACTCCCCTACATACAGGGCGAGTTGATACATCACAGCGACGCGGGGTCGCAATACACATCGTTCGCGCTCACCGAGCATCTCGACCGAGCAGGCATCGCGGCATCGATCGGCTCCGTCGGTGACGCGTACGACAACGCCCTGATGGAGAGCACGATCGGCCTGTTCAAGACCGAACTCATCAAGCCCGGCCGGCCCTGGAAGACACTCTCCCAGGTCGAGCTCGCCATCGCCGAGTGGATCGACTGGTACTGCCACCGCCGACTCCACGGTGAGATCGGCCACGTCCCGCCCATCGAATACGAGACCGCCTACTACACCGCAGCCACAAAACCACAGGTCACAACCACCATCTGAGATCTCTACCGAACCCGGAACGGTTCAGTTGCCGGCCGTCATAGCCGAGCTCACCACCGCCGCGTACCGCATGCCGTCGACCACGCTGTGGCGCGCGCTCGGATCGACCTAGCGCACCGCCCACGACATCACCGTCAAGCTCGGCTACTTCGACCTGTCGACGATCGCCCTCGACCGCATGGCCTGGGCCGCCGACCGTGCCTGTGATCCCCTGCTGGCGGCGGTCCGCCAGTACATGCGCGCACTGGTCTATCACCGCGAAGGCGAGCACCGCATCGGGCTGCGCCTCATCGCCTCCGGGCACGGCCTGGCCGCCGACGCCGAACCAACTCCCGACGCTGTGGCCGTCACCGGTCAGCTGCACCTGGGAGCCAGCGTGATTGCCGCCCGCGCCCGGGACGCCGCCCTCGTCGAGGACCATCTGGACCAGGCGAAGGCCTGCGCAAACCGCACCGGTGAGAGCTCGACGCACTGGCTGTCGTTCGGCCCGACGAACGTCGCCTGTCATGCGGTGTCCGCCCAGGTCGAACTCCACCACTACGACACGGCACTCGCTCTGGCGGCAGACATCGAACTCCCCCACAGCTGGGCGCCCTCCAGGCAGGCCCACTTCCACATTGACCGGGGCCGCTGCCAGATGGAGACCGGCCACACCGACGCCGCCCTGGAATCGCTCACCACCGCACGCCGTCTTGCCCCGCAGCAGACCCGTTACCACCCCGGCGCCCGCGAGACGATCAAAGGCCTGGTCTACATGCGGCGCACCACCCCCGACACGCTGGACAACCTTGCCGCATGGATCGGCCTGTAAGCCCGGCTCCATTCGGTGGCACAACCAGCGCAGCCGAGTGTCACGCAGCGGTGACACTTAGCCATCACCGGCGTCCGCATTCTGGAAGCACCTCAACCAGACACCGATGCCGGGGGCAACCGACATGAATGCCGCAGGAAGGCCAAGCGCTTTCGTCAAAGACCGTCTCGTGTCACGCCAGGCAGAGCCCCCCAGCGGCCGCCTCAAACAGGCCGTGACCCACACCCGCGCCCCCGAGCGGCAGCACGTGCAGCGGTGGGCCGGCAGGGAAGGTGACGCTCACTGCGCGGACCGGCCGCAGATTCCCACAGTCAGCGCCCCTGCAGCTGACGTGGGCGACCTTGCGGCTGCGATCCGCCGGCTGGTGGGCAACGCCTACACCGGGCTGCGTCCAAGCCTTGTGCGGCGCTGACTTCGACGTCGTGCTCACCACCTACGGCACCCCCGGTGACCGGATGCTGCGCTGGATGGACCGCTACCAGACCGGCGGGTGCGGGCCGGTCATCGCGAACGTCGAGCGTGACGCGCTGATGTGGCTCGTGCCGCCCGGCACCGTCTACGCGTGGGAGCACCCGCACGCCTTGTGTTTCGGCGGCCCTTTCACCGTCCTCCTGCCGCCGGCCGGAGCCCGCACCGCTCCGGGGCCGCACTGGCGCAAGCCCCAACGGCTCGGGCACGTGGTCGATGCCGACTGCCTGCACCACGCTCTTGGCCGGTTCCGCCCGGACCTGCCGCACCCGGTGATGCGCCTGGCCGGTACACCGCTGCTGCCCGGCACACCACCCATGCCACTGCTGCCCTCATGAACCCCGCCCCAGACGCCAGCCCGGCCCCGCCCGAGCTGACCAGCACCGAGCAGACGTTGCTGGACGGCCGCCCATGGAGGGCGGGGGCGTGTCTGCTGTGCGGAGCTACGACGCTGCCGGTGACGCCCATCGTGACCGTCTACCCGCCCGGGCCCCCTGCGGCCCTGGCCAAGTGCCGGACCTGCATGGCGGCCGGTCTGATCACACAACGCGCCACCGCAGCCGCCCTCCAGCGCCCCTACACCCCCACGCTCCCCCCGATCCCCGAAGGACACCTCATGCCGCCAGCAGCCGCCTTACGCACCACCGCCCGCCCCGCCGCACAGCCCACCAACCGGCCCGCCCCGCCCTCCGGCTCCCGGACCGCGCCGCACCGGCTCGGCGTCCTCGGCCTGGTCTGGCTCCTCGGCAACAGCGCTGCCCTCCCCCTGCTGTGGGCACAAGTCACCACCGCACAGCACAACAACGCCCCCACCGCCGCAAGCACACCCGACGTCACAACCAACGCGGCCTGACATCAGCAGTCCCGCAGATTCCTCCCTCCGGGCCCGGAGGGAGGTTGCCCCCGACACCCCCCGACCGGGGGTGAACGACCCGCCCACCGAAGAAGGACCGGGTCGAGCGCGCCCGTCTGCCGGTGCTCAGGTCCAGCTCGACGTCCGTGTACCCGCCGGCCGCCGCCATCGCCTCCAGCGCGAACGGCGAGAGCGGTGCCCGCCCCAGATTGGTGTGCAGCACCACGCCGGTGGCGTTGTGCACGGTGCGCAGCCCGGCCGCGTGCGGGGGGAGCGCGGCGAGCGCGGCACCGACCGCGTCGTCCGGCCCGATCCGCCCTTCGCGTACGGCCTGCTGGGCGGTGGCGACCGCGGCCTTGACGACGACCCTGCCCAGCCGCGCGGACGCCTCGCTCAGCCGGGGATCGCCGAGCAGGAGCGTGGTGCTCGGCACCTGCCGCCGGGGATCCGCAGGCGGCTCCCGCTGCTCGTCCGCCACCCGCGCCACCCCGATCGACGTCAGCGGAGGCGGACGGGAATCGAACCCGCCTGGCCCGGATCCCGGACCACACCGATTTTGAAGATCGGGAGGGGCACCAGCCCGCCCAACGCCTCCGGGGCATGATTGTGATCCACGCACACTGTGGGGGCAAGAGGTGAAATGATCGCCGTATGACGCCAGTTGGCTCCGCAACCGGATCCGCCGTGCCCGTCCGGCTGACCCAGTACGCACACGGTGGCGGCTGCGCCTGCAAGATCCCTCCGGGGGAGCTCGAGGCGATGGTCGCGCGATTGATACCGGGGCCGAGCGGAGGTCATGCCGACGGGGAGCGGCTGCTGGTCGGACTCGACGACGGCGACGACGCCGCGGTCGTAGACACCGGCGACGGCTCCGCCCTGGTGTCGACCGCCGACTTCTTCACACCGGTCGTCGACGACGCCCGGGACTGGGGCCGGATCGCCGCCGCCAACGCACTGTCCGACGTCTATGCGATGGGCGGCCGGCCCGTCGTCGCGCTCAACCTGTGGGCTGGCCCCGGGTCGTCCTGCCCGCTGAACTCGCCCAGGAGGTGCTGGCGGGAGCGCTCGAAGTCGCCGGAAAGGCCGGCTGCATCGTCGGCGGCGGGCACAGCATCGACAGCCCGGAGCCACTCTACGGAATGGCCGTGACCGGTCTGGTCGACTCGGACCGGATGCTGCGCAACGACGCCGGCCGGCCGGGTGTCCCGCTCACCCTGACCAAACCGCTGGGCGTCGGGATCCTCAACAACCGCCACAAGCGGACGGGCGAGGTGTTCCCGCACGCCGTCGCCAGCATGGCCGCGCTCAACGACCGCGCCAGTGCCGCGGCCCTGAAGGCCGGCGCCGTGTGCGCCACCGATGTGACCGGATTCGGGCTGCTCGGCCATCTGCACAAACTGGCTCGCGCCAGCGCCGTCACCGCCGTGGTGGACTCTGCCGCCGTCCCGGTACTCGACGGCGCCCGCGAGTCCGTGCGCGCCGGGTACGTCAGCGGCGGCACGAGGCGCAATCTCGACTGGGTGCGCCCGCACCTGGACGCGGGACGACGAGCGACGACGAGCTGCTCGTGCTCGCCGACGCGCAGACCTCCGGCGGTCTGCTCGTCGCCGGGGAGCTGCCGGGACATCCGGTCATCGGGGAACTGGTCCCCGCCGTCGCCGGGACGACACTGGTGATCCGCTGAGCGCCGCGGTCGGCCGCGGACGCGTGGACGACGCCCGGGGCCCGCGGCCGACCCGTCACCGGTAGCGGATGTGCAGGTGGTTGTCGTGGTTCGGGTAGCTCGTGGTCAGCCCCTCCGAGATCAGCTGCGGATCGTTGAAGAAGATCAGCTCGACATGGCCCGGGGCATTCGCCCTGATCTCCTGCACGAGCCGGCGGGTGGCCGCACGGTCGTACGTCCCCGACTGCCAGGTGATGCGCCCGGCGGTGCACTGCCCCGAGTCGGTGCGGATCGGCCACACGTCGATGTCCATCCCGACTTCGTGGCTGGCGTGGCCGGGGATGTCGCCGCCGTGCTCGAAGCCGGCGTCGCCGACCGGCAGCCTGCCGTTCCCGGTGCCGGCGAAGACGGCTGCGGCCGCCTCCAGCTGACCCACGGCGCCCGCCGTCGCCCAGTGGGCGTTGGCGTTGCCGTCGGGGCTCTGCGTGCACATCGTGCCGGCGCCGAAGTCGATGTTCTCGTAGTGCCAGAGCAGGTTCTTCCACGTGGTCGGCCCGACGACGCCGTCCACACCGATCCCGGCGTGCGACTGGAAGGTGCGGACGGCCGAGTCGGTGGCGGGGCCGAAGGCCCCGTCGACCGTCAGGCCGGATCCCCGCTTGGCGTTGAGCAGCGCCTGGACGGCCTTCACCGCCGGCCCGTTGTCGCCCTGCCGTACGGTGATGGCGAGCGCGCCCCAGGTGGCGGGCCCGACGATGCCGTCGGCGGTGAGGCCCTTGGACTGCTGGAAGTCGACCACCGCGCTCCGCGTGCCCGAGCCGAAGACGCCGTCCACGGCCACGGTGCGGCCGTGCGCGGCGAGCAGGTGCTGCAGCGCGACGACGTCGGTACCGCGGTTGCCGCTGCTCGTCAGCGGGAACGCGGCCTGGGAGAAAGCCTGCGCGGGAACGCCCAGCCCGAGGAGCAGACCGGCCACGGCGGCGAACAGCGTGATGACGCGTGCGAGTTGTCTCATGGTTCCTTCCTCACTTCCCTGACTGGAGGGCGCCCCAGGTGGCGGGGCCGACGACGCCGTCGACGCTCAGCCCGCGCGAGGACTGGTAGTCGCGTACGCCCTGTTCGGTGCCCGGGCCGAAGGCGCCGTCGATGGCCACCGTCCGGCCGAGGGCGGCGGTCAGGGCACGCTGCAGTCGCGTGACGGCCTCTCCCGTCGAGCCGTTCTGGATGGTCGGGGTGGACCCGCGGGACAGCAGGGCGGTCCAGGTCTTCGGGCCGACCACGCCGTCGGCCGTGAGCCCTCTGCTGGTCTGGAAGTTCCTGGTGGCGGTGGTCGTGGCGGGGCCGAAGACTCCGTCCGGAGCCCCCGGATCGTAGCCGGCGGCCTTCAGCAGGCACTGGGCCGCCGTGACCTGGTCGCCGGTCGAGCCGCTCTGAACGGTGATGTATGCGGTGAAGTTGAGGTTCACCCCGGTGCAGCCGGGCTGCGGCGGGGTGCCGGTGCCCACGTCCAGGTAGTCGCGGTCGATGTTGATCGAGTAGCCGCCGTAGGACTCGGTGACCTCGCCCACGTACTGGTGGATGCGCTGGTGGTGGGACCAGTGGTCGGCCGGAACGTAGGTACCGGTGTTGGTGTCGGCGGCGCCGTTCCACCATGCGTAGAAGATGTGGTCGACCCGCGTGTAGGCGCTGTTGTCGTACTCGCCGGCGGCGTCCTTGATGCCGGAGGCAGCGCTGGAGTAGAAGCCCGACAGGTAGCCGCTGCTGTGCAGCCGCTCGGTCCAGCCGGACAGGTACGACAGCACGGCCGCCTTGCAGGAGGCCGTCGAGGTGTAGGCCTCGATGTCGCTGTAGATGGCGCTGCCCGCCGGGATACCGAGATTCGACGCGGCACTGATCGCGCCGGCCGCGGCGGTGACGCCCTGGGACTTGGCCGTGGCGGGGTCGGCCGACATCTTCAGAGAGTAGCTGGTGCACGGCGCCTGGCGACCGACGTCGATGGGGAACAGACGCCATCCGTTGCCGGTCTGGTTGGTCACCCAGCTCGCGGTCAGGTTCGGCTGGGCGCAGCCGCGGAAGGAGCCGCTGGTGTAGACGCCGACCGCGCTGTACGGCGAGGTGGCCTGCCACGCGTTCATGGCGGCCTGCGAGGGTGCGGTGCAGGCGTCGAAGCCCTTGCCGAGGTAGCTTCCGGGTTGCGGCCCGGCCGCGGCCAGCGGAGCAGCGGCGGACCGCTGTGCGGCTGCGGACTGCTGTGCTGCTCTGGGCAGTTCGGTGCGCCTGGCGCCCGCGGTGAGCTTCGCCGAGCCGAGGACACCGCGCACCAGGCGCTCGGTCGCCGGGGTGTGGGCGGCGGTGACGAGGACACCGGCGTCCTCGACCGCGACCCGGATGGTGTCGTTGCCGGACACGGCGGCCGGGGCGGTGGCCTTGCCGCGCTGCGCCCGTGCGGTCTCGGCCGTCACCTGGCCCGCCGAGCGTGCGGTGATGGGCTCCACGATGATGCCCGCCGTACGTCCGACGACCCGGGCGGGGCAGTCGTTCTGGTCGGCGGGCTCGCCTATGTAGACGGCGGGTCTGTCGAAACGGAGACAGGCGCGCGGGTTCTCCGCCAGATTGACCACCTGCCAGTCGGCGGGCACCTCGATCCGGTAGCCGTGGTAGGTGACGGTCTGCCCGGTGTTCTGGGGCGGGGGAGCCGCCAGGGCGGGGCCGGGGACGGCGGACGCGCCGAAACCGGCGAGCACCGCCAACACGGCCGTTGCGGCGCGGGTGCGCCAGGGCATGCGGGACGACGACATCAGGGCACTCCTGCTCGGGTGCGGAGGTGAGTGGGGGTACGGCGCGGCGGGTGTGCTCCCCGCCGGGTCGAGCGTTGTCCGAGGCCGGCAACCGGCCGGCCGCGTGACTGTCGGACAAGGCGGGTACGCTCCCCCGGGCCGGGTGCCGACCCGGGGGAGACGGAGAGCGGTGCCTGTCGGACCAGTTGCTCAGGTGCCGCAACCGGTTGCGCTCGGACGCCGCAACCGGGCGCGGTCGGACTCGCTCCTCAGATGCCGCAACTGGGCGCGGACCAGGAGCGGCTGGTGCGTCCGTCCACGTGGGTGTGGTCGTTGTGGTCGGGATAACCGGGACCGAAGATGCCACCGAAGCCGTGGTAGCGCGCCCGCTGCGCCAGCTGGCAGAGCGACGGGTTGCCGACCAGGTCGGCGGCGTCACCGTACAGATGCCGGCTGTTCGAGGCTCCGCCCGCCGCGCTGTTGCAGGCGTACGAGCGGAATCCGCTGGACACGACGATCGGAGTATCGCCCAGGGCGTGCCGCATGGCCTCGAGCTTCCACATCGTGCGCAGGGCGTTGGCCTTTGCCGTCGCGGCACTGACGGCACCACCCTCCCAGGTGGAGTTGCACTTGTTCAGCTCGGAGTAGGTGAAGTGGATGGGCGTGCAGTCCGGGTCCTGCAGCGCGTAGATCTTGCTGAACGTCTGGGAGCCCGCGACGCCGTCCGCCGCCAGCCCGTACGCCTGCTGGAACTTGGTGACCGCGGCCTTGGTCCGCGGGCCGAAGTTGCCGTCGACGGAGAGGATCTCGCCGAAGTCGACGTGCCCGGCCACCCGGATCTGCAGCTGGGTCACGTCGGCGCCCGACATGCCTTCGGACAGGGTGCGGCCCCAGGTGTAGCACTCGTCGGCCTGGGCCGGGCCGGCCGTGGCGAGCATGCCACCCAAGGTGGCTGCCATGAACATGACAATCGACAGAACGACTCGGATCGTGCGTCTTAACATCGCGCTCCTCCATACCGATCCCTGAGTTCCCCCGCGAGGGGGCTGAGCAGAGTTTGACCGCGCAAGCGCGGCGTGTCCATAGCGTCACCGCCCGCCACAGGAGCCCCACCTCTGGCACAGCGGACGGCAGGCGGGGGCCGTTGTGCCTTGCGGTGCGAAACTGCTGTTCCGTCCGCTGTGCATGCCCGCCGGGCGGCTCCACGTCGCCCGGGCCGGCCTGCGGCGGCGCACCGCAGGCCCAGGCGCACCACCCCGCCACGTCCGGTCCACCAGGCAGTGGGGCGGCTTCGTACGGCCTCGGCGCCGTGGCACGACATCGGGCCACGGCGCTACCGGAGCCCCGCGCAGGCGACAGTGGCGATCAGCACGGAGCACACCACGGTCATGGCGCTCAGCCGTCGCGCGAGCAGGTCGTCCCAGCCCTCCCCGTTGCCGGAGAGCCGGCGCAGGGCAGGCGTGAGCGCCCGGCCCGCGCCGAAGCCGAGTCCGGCGGCCAGAGCGGGCGCGTAGGAGCCCCCGGACAGCAGCACCGCGACCGCCAGCGCGTACGGAGCGCTCGCCGAGACATAGGTGCGCACGCCCGTACCGAGCTCGAAGCCGAACTGCAGAGCGCCCCGCGTCAGATGGCGGCGCAGCACGTCCTGCGGTATCTGCCGGGCGTTCTGCGGCAGACGCAGCGTCAGCCTGCCCGCGTCACGCAGCGCGGCGAGCAGTGCCACGGCCACGATCAGCCCCTGCCGCCCGCCGGCCGGGAGCGGTACGAAGAGACCGGAGAACAGCCACAGCACCCCGGCCGTCAGCACTCCGCCGGCCAGCAGACCGATGGTGAACACGCCGAGGACCAGCGCCTGTCTGTACGTTGCCCGCCAACCTGGCGAGCCCAGCGCGAACGCGCTGTTGCGCGTTCAAACGGAGCCCGAGAGCGAGTACCCGGCAAGGCCGCCGGTGATCGCCCAGGTCAGCATGGGGGCGTAGAGGGCGGTGGCGATCGCCGCCGCCCCCAGCACCACCACGGGCAGGGCGGCATCGGTGAGCAGCGTCCGTACACCACCGGCACGGTTCGCCGGCCGGGCCACCTGGCGGCCGGACTCTCCGGGACTCACCTAGACCGTCCCGGTCATCGTGCGCCAGGTGTTCTGGCCGACCACGCCGTCCGCCGTCAGCCCGTGCAGGGACTGGAACGAGACCACGGCCTGGCGTGTGAGCGGACCGAAGTTGCCGTCGACCGTCAGCGCGTAGCCGTGCTTGTTGAGCTGCCGCTGGGCGCCGCGCACGGCATTGTTCACGTCTCCCTGCCGCACCGTGACGACCAGGACCGGCCACGTGGCCGGACCGACGCTGCCCGTGGGACTCAATCCGTTCGCCGACTGGAACTCCTCGACCATCGCCTCGGTGTCCGGCCCGAAGATGCCGTCGACAGCCGTCGAATGGCCGTGGTGGGTGAGCAGGTGCTGGACGGTGTGGACGTCGGGCCCGGTGGCGCCGCGGCCGATGGTCGGCCAGTTCACGGAGCCGGGGCAGCCGCAGTCGGTGGTCCAGCGGCAGATGGACTTCACCCAGCCGGAGCCGGTGTTGCGGTAGCCGTCGTGGCAGCGCCGCTCGATACCGCAGCCGCAGGTGCCGCAGGCCGCGCTGAAGCGCCACAGCCAGCCGTCGTAGGTCCCGGCGTAGCACTGGTTGGGCCGCAGGGTCCAGGTGACACCGTCCGACCGGTGGAAGCCGGTGTTCGTCCCTGACGTCACGCACGCGTCGGCGTAGACGGTGCTGGGCCCGCAGCCCGGAGAGCAGTTGTGGTCCTCCGCGTAACTCGGGCACGCACCGGTCCAGATGTCGTAGCCGTCGGCGTACGCCTCCCGGGCGGCGGAGAACACCCCGAGCGCGGCGAAGCCCGCGGCGGTCGCCGCCTGCAGCACCGTGCGCCTGCGCGGCGCGAACGACGGCAGGGCCCCGCGCCTGGTCCGCGAGCCGCGGGCGCCGCTCCCCGACCGGCGAAGTGTGGGCACGTCGTCCAGAGACGTCATCGCAGGCTCCTCGGCGTCGCGGGATGGATGTCGTCGAGCAGCCGCAGCAGCGCGGTGGGCGAGCCGAGCGGTTCCGAACGGGCGATCCGGCCCTCCGCGTCGATGGCCACCGCATAGGGGGTGGCGGGGATGTCGTACGCCGTGAACAGGTCCGCCTGGCCACCGTGGACCGGTACGGTGCCATCACCGGTCTGGGGTGTGGGGCCCGCGTAGAGCGCGAACACCTGTGGGGCGACAGGGTCGCGCTGACCTGGGTCACGCTGACCTTGGTCCCGGCCCTGATCTTGGCCCGGGCCTTGACGGATCGTCCAGGCTCCGGCTTCGGCGAGCACCTGGACGCAGGTGCCGCAATCAGCGTCGAGGAACAGCAGCAACGCGGGGCGGCCCGGCGTCAGGAGGCCGTCGAGCCGTGCTGTGTCGTCCGGCCTGGCCGTGTCGAGCCCGGGCGCGGGCGCGCCGGGGGCGATGCCTGCCCGCCCGGGGCGGTGCGGCTGGGCGCGCGACAACTGGTGCACCTGCCTGACCAGTCCCGAGACGACCAGCGCGAGCAGCGCGATCGCCGCCCACGAGGCGATCAAGGCGCTGGTGGTGAAATCCATCGCGACGACACTCCTTCTGTGGTCCGGTGCACGGTGGCGTGGGTCGGCGGGTGATCGTGGGCGGCGGCCGGCGCGGCCATCACCGGGGCCTGGGCCGGTCGGTGAACAGTGGCCGGGGACGGCTCGTGCATGGCGGCGGGCAGGGACCACAGCAGCGCGGTGCAGGAAGGTGCGGCGAGCATCAGCGTGACCAGTTCCGCCGTGGACAGCCGTACCGGACCGGCCCCGGCGACGACCGCGCCGGCCGCCGCGAGTCCGGCCAGGGCCGCGGCCCGCCGGGTCACCCAGCGGCTGAGGGGCAGATCCCGGCGCGAACAGCCGCACGGACCCCCACGACCGAGGGCGAGGACGTGCCGCGTGTAGAGCGCATAGAGCCCGAGGAGAGCGGCCCCCGCGGCGAGTACGCCCTGCAGCACCCGCTGGTGACCCGTCGTCAGCGCGGCCACGCCGACCACCCCCAGGGCGCCCTCGGTCACCGGCAGGACGGCCGCCGCGAGCCGGCGCGGCCGCGGTCCCAGTACGCCGTGCGCCCGCAGTGCCTCTCCCAGGACGGCGGGACGCGCCGCGTGGGAGCCCGCACCCACGAGCAGACTCAGTACGACGATCGCGGCGGTGAGCCCACCGTAGAAGCCGATCATCGCCGGGTCACCCCGTGAACAGCAGCTTGAGCCGCCCGACGGCCTCGGGCACTCGCTCGACGGACGTCGACGCCAGCGGCACCAACGTGGCCCAGATCTCAGTCGACGAGAGCACGAAGAACGGGCTGCCGTCGGAGAGTGTGTCGCGGAACAACTCGCCGGACGCGACCGCCACCCCCTTCCAGGGCGGAAGCTGGGCGGTGTGCTCCCTCGTACGCCGCGACAGCTCCAGCAGCCCGAGGCCGGGCACCTCCTTGATCACCGTTGCGGGCCGCGCGAAGGCACTTCCGGCCGACGGACCGGGCTGGAGAGTGAGCCCGTACGTGCTCTCGGCGACGCCCACCGACCGCAGCAGCCCGAGCACTTCGGTCACGCTCAGTCCGTACAGCCGGGTCACGAGTGCGTGGCGCTCGCCGCGCCACACGACGAGCAACGGCCGCTCTACGAGTCCCGAGCGCGGCTCGCGCTCGATCGACTCAAAAATGCGTAGCACGCCTTTCTGGAAGGTGAGCTCGGCATCGGGCGCTCCGAGGCCCAGGGAAGCGGCGACATCGTCGCCCAAAGTGGCCGGTCCGGCGGTGAACTCGACCAACCGTCCACCGACCACCACCTCGACGGCCGAGGTGCACGGCGCCCGCAGATCGAGGTCGCCCTCCAGGCGGTACGTCCCGCCGTCGAGGGCGCGATGAGTGACGAACGATGCGACCATGTGCATCCTCCTGGAGGGCGCGGGGCGGTGCGGCACCGCGGCCCAAAGGAAGCTAAGACGAGGGACATGAACCTGTCAACACAGTGGTCGGCGGCGAAGTCCGCGTCGAAGGACTCGGCGTTCTTCACATCCCGGTCGCGGATCGGAAACGCAGCGAGTCGACCCGCACGCCCCAGCTCGACGGCGAGGTCTCTCGCGAGTTGCCCGCGTCGGGCTGATGGAAGACGGAGCGGTCGGTGGGCGAGGCTCACGCAGCTGGTGCGGGCAGGCAGCAGGCCCACGTAGGTGTCCGTGGCGAGGTCTCGGTAACGCCTTGGCCGCCGAGAATCCCCTGCGGGGGTTGCGGGGGTCTACCCGTGTAGAGCCGTTGGTGGCATGTTGGTGCGGCACCACGCGCAGGCTGGCCCGCCATCCGTCCTGACGGAAGTTCACGCATGCCCAAAGCCGCAATCTCTCAGGGCATCTGCAGCTCCGTCACCGGCTCGCTGACTCCCGTCGGCGTGGCGTGGGCGGGCGGCCCCGAACCAGGGCGAAAGAAGGCCCAGCCGTTCAGAGCCCCGTCCGGGCGCGGGTTGCGCGGTCCGGATCGCACAGCGGGCGGCCCGCGTGCTGCTGTGGCACATCACTTACACCAGTGGAGGCCTTTCCATGCACTCAGGAAGACTTCTATCCGTTGGCGTCACCGTACTGACCGTGGTGACCGCGTTCCTCGTCGCACTGCTGCCGGCAACCCAGGTCCAGGCTCTGCCCGCCTGGCCGTCGGTCAGCGAGGGCGCGAGCGGGGTGGACACCAAGGCCGCGCAGTATCTGTTGCGGTACCACGGTTCCGGCATCGCGGCGGACGGGCAGTTCGGACCGGCCACCCGCTCGGCCGTGATCAGCTTCCAGACCGCCCGCGGACTGACCGCCGACGGCACGATCGGCGCGCAGACGTGGCCACACCTGATCGTCTCGGTGAGCCAGGGATCGACCGGCGAGGCGGTGAAGGCGGCGCAGACCCAGCTCAATGCATACGGTGCGGGCATACCCGTGGACGGGCAGTTCGGACCCGTCACCAACAGCGCGGTGCGCTCCTACCAGAGCTCCCACGGTCTCACCGTCGACGGCGTGGTCGGCCCGCAGACCTGGCAGAGCCTCCTCGGCACCAACGGTGCGGACAGCGGCGGTGGCGGCACCCCGTCCGGTTACTCGCTGCCGCTCGCCCGGAGCGCTGTCCCCCGGTCGGGCTACGTGGCTCCGCACTACGGCACCACTCCGGCCATCGACCTGATCGTGAGCTACGTCCCGGCATACGCGATCAAGAGTGGGGTCGTCGACCACTACACCAGCGAGACCTGTGGCATCGGTATCCGGCTGCTCCAGTCGGACGGTTCGCGCTTCGTCTACTGCCACCTCAGCACACGTTCCGTGGCCGACGGTATCCAGGTGGCGGCCGGCACCCGAATCGCCACCACCGGCGACACCGGCAACTCCGGCGCCCCCCACCTGCACGTGGAGATCAGGACCAGCGACGGGGTGGCCCACTGCCCGCAGGGCTACCTGCTGGCGATCTACGACAGCCGTACGCCGCCCACCTTCGGCTCTCTGCCGACCAGCGGCTGCACCACCGCCTGAATGGAGCAGCGCCGTCCACCACCCAGCCGCGACGGGCCCGCACCGCTCCGGCATGTACGCGAAAGGCCCTGACCTGCGTCCGTCCAGTCTCCTGGGTGAGAGACTGCCTGCGCCGTTGAACGAACGCGGTACTCACCTGGACTGACCAGGTCCGGCGAGGACTCCCCCGGCTCTTGAGGCGACCGCCCCTGGGGGATGCACGCATCCCGCCGCGGTGGCGCCAGGCCACAGAGCCGCTGCCCGACTGGGTGGACGGCGACCGCCTGGGTTCAGACCTGGACCGGGCAAGGCTGGGTGATACGCCGCTACGAACGCGACAAGCCCGGCGAGCTGGTGCATTGGGGTACGGCCAGAGAACGACGATCAAGGCCACGACCCGGACGGATGACGTATCGGCACCCGCAGGTCGCCTCGGTTGTCACGCGCTACAGCTGCGGGAGCACCTCACTGGCGATGAGTTCCAGGTGGTCGAGGTCAGTGAAGTCGATCAGCCGCAGATGGATCCGGCACGCGCCGATCGTGGAGAACTCGCCCAGCCGCTCCACGAGCTGGGCCGGGGATCCGACCACCGGATCCTCTGGCGGCAGCGCGCTCTTGACGTGCAGGGGGGCGGCCCGCCGCTGCGCCTCCGCGTCGGTACGGCCGATCGCCACCACGACACCCGCCGAGAGCACCAGCGGTGGCTGACCGGCGCCGGCCCGGCCGGTTCGGTCGCACGCCTCGGCAACCCGCTGGTACGCCTGGGCCGTCTCTGCCACCGTTGTGAAGGGCATGTTGAACTCGTCGCCATACCGGGCGGCCAGCTCCGGGGTGCGCTTGGGGCCGCGACCCCCGACGATGATCGGCGGGGCCGGCACCTGGACGGGCTTCGGCAGAGCCGGCGCGTCGACCAGCCGGTAGTGGTCGCCGCGGTAGCTGAATCTCTCGCCGACCGGTGTCCGCCACAGCCCGGTGATCACCTCCAGCTGCTCCTCCAGCCGGTCGAAGCGCTCCGGGACGGCCGGGAACGGGATGCCGTACGAGGTGTGTTCTCGTTCGTACCATCCGGCGCCGATGCCCAGCTCGACCCGCCCGGCGCTCATCCGGTCGACCTGCGCCACCATCACGGCCAGCGGGCCTGGCAGACGGAAGGTGGCCGAGGTGACGAGGGTGCCCAGCCGGATCCGGGAGGTCTCCCGAGCGAGCGCGCCCAGCGTAAGCCACGCGTCCGTGGGACCGGGGAGCCCCGGATCGGCACCCATCGCCTGGTAGTGATCGGCCCGGAAGAAGCCCTCGAACCCGCCGTCCTCGACGAGTCGCGCAAAGCGCAGCTGATCTTCGTAGTCGGCGCCGCGGTGCGGCTCGGTGAAGACACAGATCCGCAGGGTCATCGCCCGTCCGTTTCGGCCGACGTGGACATGTCCCGTTCCATCAGCAGCTCGTGCAGATGGGCGCTGCACCGGGCGACTTCGCCGAGGTGCGCGGTTCGGCCCAGCGCCCGCGGCCGGGGAATGGCGATGTCGACGACGTCGCGGATCCGGCCCGGGCGCGGGCTGAGCACCACCACCCGGTCGGCGAGCAGCACGGCCTCGTCTATCGAGTGGGTGACAAAGACGACGGTGGCGGAATTTTCGATGTGGACGCGTTGCAGCTCCACCGCGAGTTCCGCGCGGGTCAGCGCGTCGAGTGCGGAGAACGGCTCGTCCATGAGCAGCACCCGGGGCTCGCCCATCAGCGACCGGCACAGTGAGACGCGTTGCTGCATACCGCCGGAGAGCTCGTGCGGCCGGTGCTTCTCGAAGCCGCTCAGTCCGGCCGTCTCCAGCAGCCTGTACGCCCGGTCGCGGTGCTCTGCCTTGCTCCACCCGAAGATCTCCACGGGCAGCAGGACGTTGTCGAGGACGGACCGCCAAGGCAACAGGGCCGGCCGCTGGAACAGCAGGGCGACATCCCGCCGGGCTCCGGTGACCCGCTCGCCGCCGATGGTGATCAAGCCCTCGGTGACCGGCAGGAGCCCGGCGATCAGCCTGAGCAGTGTGGACTTGCCGCAACCGGACCGGCCCACCACCGCCACGAACTCACCCTCGGCGACGTGAAGGCCGATGCCCTGGAGCGCCACCGTCGAACCCGACCGGCTGGTGAAACTCCGGGACACAGCGGTGAGTCTGATCATCCGACGGGTCTCCCCATCCATTGGCGATCGCCATGACGGCCAGTCTGTGACGTTCGGTCAGGCTACCTGCAACAGGCCGCTCAGCGGTACCTGTCGCGCTGTCGGTGAATTCCTCACCCTGCCGACAACTGCCCTTCTTGCGTACGCTGTTGTCCGCACGAAGTGTCATGCCCTCCCGCGGTTCGTCACGCCGTTTCGTCTCGACGCCCCTCCGCCGGCGCAGTCGGTGGTCGGAAAGGACAACACTGTGCGCATGAACAGGTTCGCCCGTACGGTTGCCGCGGTGGCCCTGGCCACGGCACTGGCGCTGGCTTCGGGGTGTGGCGGGTCGGACTCCGACGCCGGTGCCGGTGCGGACGTCAAGCCACTGAAGAAGGTGACCTACCTGACCTCGTTCGGCAACTTCGGCCGGGACGCGTACGCCTGGGTCGCGAAGGACAAGGGGTTCTTCGAAGAGGCCGGCTTCGATGTGGAGATCAAGCCGGGCCAGGGTACCGGCGGCGTGATTGCAGCCGTCCTGAGTGGCCAGGCGCAATTCGGCCCGACCGACCTGACGGGAAGTTTGCTGCAGATGGGCAATGGCCAGGCCAAGGACTTCGTCGCCGTGGCCGCCATCCAGCAGCGCACCATGGCCGCGATCGCCACCACCGAGGGCACCGGCATCGCCGTACCGAAGGACATCGAGGGCAAACGGCTCGCCGACACGCCCGGCTCTGTCGTACGTAACCTCTTCCCGACGTACGCCCGACTGGCCGGAGTGGACGCCGACAAGGTGACATGGGTCAACGGCGATGCACAGACCCTGATGGGCACACTCGCCGGCGGCTCGGTGGACGGCATCGGCCAGTTCGTGGTGGGTAAGCCGACTATAGAGGCGGTGACCAAGAAGAAGGCCGTCCTGCTCCCGTACAGCGACGTGATGCCCGATCTCTACGGGAACGTGCTCATCACGTCGAAGGAGATCGCCGAAGAGGAGCCGGAGACGGTGAAGCGGTTCACCACGGCGCTGCTCAAGGGCTTGGAGTACAGCCTGGCCAACTCGAAGGAGGCCGCCGAGATCCTGAAACGGAACGTGGACGCCACGAATCCGGCCGCTGCGGCTGCCGAGTTGAAGTTGATGGCCGCCTATGTCAGGCCAGGCGGTTCCGGCACGGCAATCGGGACACTGGACTCCGGACGGGTGGCGAGGAGCATCGCGGTCCTGCAGGATGCGGGTGCGCTGCCGCCAGGAATGACCCCTGAGCAGATCATCGACTTCGATCTCGTACCGAAGGCCTGATCCGCACTGGTTGTCCGAACGTACGCTCCCCGCCGGCGGTCGGCAGGGAGCACCGGCATGTGCCGCACCGACTCCGCGCTGAGTGGCCGAGCAAAGGGACGAGCTGGGCGGCTCGAGGAGGGTGGGATGACCGAACTCTCGCAGCAGCAGGCCCCGGCGGCGGCCCCGGCGCCGGGGCCGCGAGTCGGACTACAGCGCAGTACGCGTATCGGTACCGTGCTGCTACCCTCGGCCGGACTGCTGGTCGCGCTCGGCGTGTGGTGGCTCCTCACGTCGGTGCTGGAGGTGATCCACCCGGTAGTGCTGCCTCCGCCCGGTGCAGTCCTCTCGGCGTTCACCGCAGCTCCGGCCCAGTTCGTGGAGCACACCGGCCACACCACGGTGGAGACAGTTGTCGGGTTCGTTCTCTCCAGCGCCTGCGGGGTTCTGATCGGACTGTCACTGGCCGGCTCACGGGTGGTGGAGCGGATGTTCACACCGCTGCTGGTCGCCGTCAACGCGGTTCCGAAAATCGCGCTCGGGCCGCTCCTGGTGGGGGCGCTCGGCTGGGGGCAGAAGCCGGTCCTGACCATGGTCTTCCTGCTTTGCTTCTTCCCGATCGTGCTGTCCACCGCAACCGGCCTCACCTCGACCCCGGCGGACCTGGCCGAGTTGGCGCGCTCGCTGGACGCGTCGCGCTGGCAGGCGTTCCGGAAGGTACGGCTGCCCGCAGCGCTGCCGCAGATCTTCGTCGGGCTGAGGGTGGCCATGCCGCTCGCCGCGATCGGCGCAGTCATCGGCGAGTTCCAGGCCGGTGAGACCGGGCTGGGCTATCTGATCGTGCAAGCCGGAGGGGTCGGCGACACCGCCACCGCCTGGGCGGCGATCATCCTGGTCGGGTTGATGAGCATCCTGCTCTACTTCGCTTTGGTGCTGATCGAGCGGTTCGCGCTGCCCTGGGTCAGGGAGACCACCTCACGCAGCTGACGGTCAACGCCTGCAGAGCCTTGCGATCATCGGTCATGGCGCCAGTGTTGCCGGTGCTGCCCTGATCGAGGTCACGCGACTTTCGCTGGTCGTCCGCCCCAGCGCAGGCTCTTCTCGCTGCGGAGGCTTGCCCGCACCCCGAGGGATTCGGGCGTCAGCTGCAAAATGGGCGTCAGCGTCAGGCGGGAACGATGTTCTCGGCCGTCGGGCCATTTGGACTCTGCGCGATGTCGTAGGTGACCTTCTGGCCTTCGCGCAGCTCACCCATGCCCTGGGCGGCAATGTTCGAGAAGTGGGCGAACACGTCAGCGCCGCCACTGTCCTGCTCGATGAAGCCGAAACCCTTTGCCGCGTTGAACCACTTCACGGAGTCTTTCCCGGTAAGTGCCCGTCGCTCGCTGTGATCGCGATGCTTGGGCTGCCGCCCGTGCGGTCCTCAAGTCCGGGCAGGCGTAAGGCCCCTGGGAGGAACGATCTTGCGACGGATTGTTCTGACTGAGGGGCCTCACGTGTCGACCAGTGTCACATACACCGCGGTACTCGATGTGAAGCGGTCCACCGCCGAGCACCTGGCCCGGTTGCTGCGCGATCGCCGCATCGCGGCCGGAACCCGCAAGGGCAGGCGTGCGCTGGGCTGCTTCCGCCAGGCGGTGCTCGTCCTGCGCTGGTTCATCGACGGCACCCGCCTTTCCCAACTCGCCCGCGACAACGGCCTGTCGGCATCCACCACCTACCGCTACCTCCACGAGGGGCTGACCGTTCTGGCAGCCGGGGCACCGGACCTCGCGACCGCACTGGAGCGCGCGAAGGCAGCCGGGCTGACGCATCTGAACCTCGACGGCACTGTCATCCGCACCGACCGCGTCGCCGCCCCAGGCCCCAACGGCGCAGACCTCTGGTGGTCCGGAAAACACAAGCACCATGGCGGGAACGTACAGGTCATCGCCACCCCGGACGGCTGGCCGATCTGGGTCTCACCGGTCCGCCCGGGCAGGGAGCACGACACCACCTGCGCCCGCCACCACGGCCTGATCGACGCCCCCAACCGGATCGCCGCCGAGCTGGACATGCCAACCCTCGTCGATCTCGGCTACGAGAACGCCGGCGACGGCTTCCGCCACCCACACAAAAAGCCCGCCGGTGGCGAGCTGACCGAGGCCCAGCAGACCTACAACAAGGTCATCCGCGGCATCCATGGGGTCTGCGAGCGCGCCAACTCCCTGCTCAAGACCACCTTCAAGGCCCTGCGCCGGGTCAGCCTCGACCCAGCCGCATCACGAAGATCGCCGCCGCAGCCCTCGTCCTGCTCCAGCTGGAGTACGACCGCACCATCTGATCAATCACAGAGCGTCATGATCCGTTACTGGCAAAGACTCAGTGAGCCTTTTCCAACCTGATGGAGTGCGTGGGTAGTTGGGCTGGAGGGGTGGTGTCTGGACGTGAAGAAGCTCCTGGTAGACGGGTTCACGACCAAGATCGCCTGTCCACAGGAGCTTCCGCGTGCCTGTCTACCCGTCCGGCGTCGATGTGTCCACCTCGACCCTGCGCTACCTGTCCGCTCTCCTGCGGGCCCGCCGCCAGGAACGCGGAACACGTTGGCGTCGCGTGAGCGTGGGCCGCCAGGCCCTGCTGGTTCTCGCGCACCTGCGTTCCGGCCATACCTACGCCCAGCTGGCCGCCGGGTTCGGCGTAGGCACCACCACCGCCTACCGGTACATCGCCGAGGCCATCGACGTCCTGGCAACCCTCGCACCCACTCTCACCGAAGCGATGAATACCGCCTCCACCAAGGCATTCGTGATCCTGGACGGCACGCTGCTGCCGATCGACCGGATCGCAGCCGACCGGCCCTTCTACTCCGGGAAACACAAGAAGCACGGCATGAACGTGCAGGTGATCACCGATGCGGCGGGGCGACTGCTGTGGGCCTCGCCCGCGCTACCCGGCGCGGTCCACGACATCAAGGCCGCCCGCAGCCACGGCATCATCGACGCCCTGGAAGAAGCCGGCGTGGAGTGCTGGGCCGACAAGGGCTACCGTGGCGCCGGCGGCACCACACGGCTGCCCTACTGGGGCCGCTGGGAAACGCTCTCCACAGGTCAGCAGGCCGTCAACCGCTCACACGCGAAGATCCGCGCGCTCGTCGAGCGGGCCATGGCCACTCTCAAAGCCTGGCGACTCCTACGCAAGCTCCGCTGCAGCACCACCCGCGTAACCAGCCTCGTCCAGGCCGTCCTCACCCTGCACCTGACCTGCTCAAACTGAGGTGGGAAACACCTCACTGACGCCGTCCCGGTGGCTGCTGCAGTGCAGGCGTTGGTGGCGACCTGCCATGCCCAACCCAGTGAGGCTACGCGGTCACAGCACTGGGGTCAGGTCCTGGCCGCCGTATCCGTGATGGTGACCACTTCGGTGGCGGGCACCTCGTGACCGTCGTCGTCGAGGAAGCCCACGTGGACGGGGCGGCTGGTGAAGCGCGTCCGTCGCAGCGCGGAGGGGCCCGAGGGGCGCGGGCGGTGGTGGTCGCCCCACTGCTGGAGCGCTGATAGCACCACCCGCAGGTCTCGCCCCGCCTCAGTCAGGTGGTAGCTCTGCCGAGGCCTGCTGCCCGGTTCCCGATATGCCTGCGTACACAGCACGCCGCTCTCGACGAGAAGCTTGAGCCGGGCGCTGAGCAGGTTGGTTGCGATGCCTAGGGACGACTGGATCTCCGCGAATTTATGTTTCCCGGTGAGGATCTCGCGGAGCACCAGAAACGTCCAGCGCTCGCCGAGAATCTGCAGGCTGCGCTCGATGGAGCAGGCCGGCTCGTCGTTCATGGGGCTTGACCCCTGCCCTTGGGTTGACACTGTCCACCTCCCGCGCAATACACGTCCCCGACTGGAGCATTTCGGACAATACTCTCCTGGATCTCGTATTGCAATCCAGACCCCGCGCTGCACGAAGACCTCCACACACAACGGCGCGAATGCAGCAGGCGTGCGAGCCCACCCCTGCCGCAATCCTGACCGTCGACGGCTTCCAGGGAGCCCCACGCCATAGCGCAGACCTCGCATGCCTCACCCTTCACACCCGGCACCCCTCGCCTGACTCTGCACCTGGGCCCGCCCGCCCCGCTTCCCTCCGCCCTCGCCGCCGACACACCCAGAACCGCCCGCGACCGAAGTTCACGAAACCCCCCATATCTCTAGAAATGGGAAGCAATCACATCTAATCCGATCTACCCTGACTTGCGTATATAAATCCAACCGCTAACGTTGAAGTCGTGAGCGGCCCTGCCCCCAGCCCGACCGACAGACGATCACCCGCCACGAGCCAGCCGGAAACAGGGCGTGCCTTCTGCCGCTCTGGACGGGTGCTTTCGCCGCAAGGCCTGCCCGGGGCCCGGCGCAGCCCAACAGGTCGCACAGAGAGAGGATGATCGATGAGCAGCTCCACCGGAACGCCGTTCACCACAGTCCGGACGGCCGCTGAAGCCGCCGGCACCGGCACGGCGATAGCCCTGCTGGATGCGAATAAGAGGGTGGTCGGATGGACGCGGGCCGCCGAGCAGCTCGTTGGATACCCACCGGCGGACGTGGTGGGCTGCCCCGCGGCGACCCTCCTGGTGGACAGCGAGGACCGAGCGAAGGCATCGGCGTTCTTCGAGCCGGGCGCAGCCCGCGGTCGGTCCGGCTTCGTCAAGGTCCGCCACCGCGACGGCCGCAGGATCGACGTACGCCTGTGCGTGCAGTCGCTGTCCGGACACAACGGCCAGGCCCAGTGGGTCGTGTCGGCAGGCGGCAAGGGCACGCCCCCCGCCTGGGCGGCGGACCGAGCGGTGCTGGAGTCGCTCCCGGGAACACTGAATCTCCCCAGCCGTCTGCCGGTCGGGGTCGTCATACGCGACACCGAACTGCGCTGCACGTGGGTGAACGACACCCAGGGCCTCAAGGACGGCATCCCCATGCCACGACGGCTGGGGCGCAGACTGCCGGAGGCGGCTCCCGGCACCGAAGCCGCACAACTTGAGGCACTGATGCGCCAGGTGCTGCACAGCGGCGTCCCCGCACTCAACGTGGAATACCGGACGTTCCTGCCGGCGCAAGCACCCAGGCGACACACGCTGACGGCGTCGTTCTTCCGCCTCGACGACGCGCAGGGCCGCGCCTTGGGCGTGTGCGCCGTGAGCGTGGACGCCACCGACAGCCGGCGGGCGCAAGAGCGTCTGGCGATCCTCGGCGAGGCCGGCAAGCGGATCGGAACCACCCTGGACGTGATGCAGACCGGACAGGAACTCGCCGATCTCGCGGTGCCTCTCCTCGCGGACCGCGCCACCGTCGACCTGGCGGAGTCGGTTCCCCTCGGCGAGGAGCCCCTGGCACGCCTCGGGCTCAAGGGTGGTCGCACCCCCGCGTTCCGCCGCGCGGGCTTGGCCACGATCCACCCGGAGACCTCGCAGGCCCTGGCCGCGCGGGCAGAGGCGGTCATTGTCCCGCCGACGTCGCCAAACATCAGCGTCCTGCGCTCGGGGAAGTCCCACTTCGAACCGATCCTGGACACTTCGCCCGGCACGTGGGTGGATCACCACGATGCGGCACGGGCGGCGATCCACGACTGCACGGCACACTCATTGATCGTCGTCCCGATCCACGCCCGGGGTGCCGTGCTGGGTGTGGCGGCGTTCGTACGAACTGGCGACCGTGCGCCGTTCGAGGAGGACGACCTGCTCCTGGCCGAGGAACTGGTCAGCCGGGCCGCACTGTCCCTGGACAACGCCCGCCAGTACGCGCGTGAACGCTCCGCAGCCCTCGCTCTGCAACGTCACCTGCTCCCCCACCATGCGGCGGGCGGTGCGGCCGCTGACGTGGCCTCGCGCTACCTGCCTGCCGACGACCACCACGGTGTGGGGGGTGACTGGTTCGACGTGATCCAACTGCCCGGCGCCCGGGTCGCCCTGGTCGTCGGAGACGTGGTCGGACACGGCATCAAAGCAGCGGCAACCATGGGTCAGCTCCGCACTGCGGTACGCACCCTGGCCGATATGGACATGCCCCCCGATGAACTCCTGAGCCGCCTCGACGAGCAGGCCCTCCGCCTCACCGAGGCGGATGCCGACCCAGATGACCCGGCTAACACGACCATGACCGCCACCTGCCTGTACGCCGTCTACGACCCGGCCACCCGATGCTGCACGATGGCGCAGGCCGGGCACCCGCCTCCCGCGATCATCGATCCGCACGGTGGCGTCACCTTCGCCGATCTGCCTGCTGGCGCACCGCTCGGCCTCGGACTGGTCCCCTTCGAGTCCGTGACGGTTCAGTTGCCCGAGAACACAACGCTCGCCTTCTACACCGACGGCCTGATCGAGGATCGCAACCAGGACATCGACATCGGGATGGATCGCCTGGCTACGATCCTGAGCCGGCGGGGCCTCACGCTGGACGAGCTCGGCTCGTCGGTGGTGGAGACACTGCCGGCCAGGGCGCCGAGCGACGACGTCACCCTGCTCCTCGCCCGGACCCGCTCACTTGGCCCGGACCAGATCGCTTCGTGGCAGCTCCCGGCCGAACCGGCGTTCGTCAGCCGCGCCCGGGCCCTGGCCACCCGGCAACTGGCCCAGTGGGGACTGGACCGCCTCGCCCAGTCCACGGAACTGATCGTCAGCGAGCTGGTCACCAACGCCATCCGGCACAGCCAGGGCACGATCGGCCTGCGCCTCATCCAGCACGGGGCGCTGACCTGCGAGGTGTACGACACCAGCAACAACCACCCACGGCTGCGCCACCCCCAGACCACCGACGAAAACGGCCGCGGCCTCGCCCTCGTCGCCCACCTGTCCCGCCGGTGGGGAACCCGCAACGCACCCGACGGGAAACTCATCTGGGCCGAACAGCCACTGACAACCAGCCCGTGACATCACGTCCGGCAGCACGGCTCCCATCGCGTCGACCGGGCCGGCCACGGCCCATAGCCACTTCGCCGCAGCGCGAACACAAAAGGCAGCACCGGACTCATGGCACTGTCCTTGCGAGAAGTGCAGGATATGGGTTCAGTCCGCTGCCCGCCCAGGGACTGAGGTGTTTCCCACCTCAGTTTGAGCAGGTCAGGTGCAGGGTGAGGACGGCCTGGACGAGGCTGGTTACGCGGGTGGTGCTGCAGCGGAGCTTGCGTAGGAGTCGCCAGGCTTTGAGAGTGGCCATGGCCCGCTCGACGAGCGCGCGGATCTTCGCGTGTGAGCGGTTGACGGCCTGCTGACCTGTGGAGAGCGTTTCCCAGCGGCCCCAGTAGGGCAGCCGTGTGGTGCCGCCGGCGCCACGGTAGCCCTTGTCGGCCCAGCACTCCACGCCGGCTTCTTCCAGGGCGTCGATGATGCCGTGGCTGCGGGCGGCCTTGATGTCGTGGACCGCGCCGGGTAGCGCGGGCGAGGCCCACAGCAGTCGCCCCGCCGGATCGGTGATCACCTGCACGTTCATGCCGTGCTTCTTGTGTTTCCCGGAGTAGAAGGGCCGGTCGGCTGCGATCCGGTCGATCGGCAGCAGCGTGCCGTCCAGGATCACGAATGCCTTGGTGGAGGCGGTATTCATCGCTTCGGTGAGAGTGGGTGCGAGGGTTGCCAGGACGTCGATGGCCTCGGCGATGTACCGGTAGTTGGAAAAGGCTCAGTGGGTCATCAACGCCTACGTGCTGTTCTACGGAGGATTTCTGCTGCTCGGCGGACGCGCTGGCGACCTGTTCGGACGCCAGCGGCTGTTCGTCATCGGTCTCGCGCTGTTCACCGTCGCCTCGCTGGTCAACGGGCTGGCGCAGTCGACCGGCATGCTTGTCGGCGGACGAGGGGTACAGGGCCTCGGTGCCGCTCTTGTTTCCCCGGCAGTGCTCTCCATCATCATCGTCACCTTCGAGAGCGGTGCCGAACGCGCCAAGGCCCTTGGCTTCTTCACCGCCGTCACCGCCTCCGGGGCGGCGGCGGGCATGCTCTTCGGTGGCCTGCTCACCGAGTACGCGTCATGGGAATGGGTCTTCCTGGTCAACGTGCCGATCGGAGTCTGCGGCGTCGTCGGGGCGCTAGGACTTGTCCGGACGATCATGTGACTACTCGCCGTCCGCGTCGTTGATGTGGACATGGGGCGGGGTGACCTGAGCCATGCTGAATGGGAACGACTGCGGCCGTTCCTGCCGGTCAGTAACCGGCGTTGTGGCCGGTGGCGCGATCACCGGCAGGTGATCGACGGGATTCTGCACCGAGTGCGGACCGGGGTGCAGTGGCGTGACCTGCCGGAACGCTTCGGGCCGTGGAAGACCGTGACGCCAACGCATACCACGGGGTTCCCGACTTTCGTTTGCCTTATGAACCGTCGCACTCCTACGGTGTTCGCGTGAGCTCACTGCCACCCCCTTCGGCTTCTCCGACACCACGGTAGAGGCCTCATCCGTCGCCGCCGACACCACACAGCAACTGTGGACCATGTCCGAGACGCTGTGCCGGGGCTCCCTGAGCCCGCGCCCGCATGCGTCCATGCACCCACGTACGTCTGCCCATCGCTGCGGGAACCGAGGTTCCTTCCTCACGCCCAACCTGGTCCAGCGCAAAGAGCTCGGCCCCTTCCTCCGTTCTCGCCGTGAGGCGACCGAGCCCGTATCGGAGGGCTTCCGGCCAGGAACCCGCCGTCGGACACCCGGGCTGAGACTGGAGGAGCTGGCGCCCCACTCGCGGGGCTGAGCGGCACCTGGTGAACGTGGATCGAGCAGGGACGTGACATCAGTGCCAGCCGGCAGGTCATCGAGAGCCTTGCCACCGCGCTGCGGCTCACCCAGCCCGAGGATGCGTATCTGTTCACCCTCGCGGGCCTTGCCCTTCACCGAGCGGCCCTCATCCGCGGAAGATCGACCCCCTGCTGGAGCGGCTGGTGCAGGAATTGCACCCGAGGCCGGCGTACGTGATGAGATGACCCCGTGGTGGGGCCTGCTGACATACAACGACGGCAATGCCGAGTTGCTCGGCGGGCTGGACCAGCCGCCCGAAGGCGAGCGGAGCATTATGTGGCTCACTTCCTCGAGTCACGCGGCTCCGGCCTCTTCGTGGACTGGCTGGGCGAGGCCCGCTCCTTGGTTGGCCAGTTCAGGGCGGCCCTCGAGCAGTATTCCCGACGATCCGCGCGGACCCGAGCTTCTGAAGATCATGCAGGAAGCGTCCGACATGTTCTGCGCGCTGTGGGGAGAGGGAAGAATCAGCGGTTTCATTTCATCCCGGAAGAAAATCCGGCATTCCCGCTTCGGCCGTATCGACCACGACTACATGAAATTGGTCGACGCGGGTGACGAGTAGCAGTCCTCATGTTTTTCTAGAAGTCGCGAGAACAGATGACTGACTGTCCCCACCTTTTCTCATAGTCAGGCAAACCCGAAACGCATAGTGCGCGGGGCCGGGATCGCTTGCACCCGCGCACTATACGC
Source organism: Streptomyces sp. PA03-3a (assembly GCF_033792735.1). Taxonomy (NCBI): domain Bacteria; kingdom Bacillati; phylum Actinomycetota; class Actinomycetes; order Kitasatosporales; family Streptomycetaceae; genus Streptomyces; species Streptomyces sp. PA03-3a. Next base: position 133,901 of record NZ_JARAVM010000018.1, on the reverse strand, counting down.
CATGAATCTTCCGTTAAGGTAGGGGCAGGGCCGTCAGGTGACCGGACGGTGGAAGCACTCAAAGACGTTGCCGTCGCGATCTTGGACGATGGTGCGCACTCCGCCAGCTGCTTCGGTGGGCCCGTCGATGACCGAACCACCCTCCTTAACGAAGTGACCGACCGCTGCTTCCAGGTCGTTGACATGCAGTGTCGCCTCGCGCCGCATCTTCTCCAGCGTCTGCGCGTCCCCCTCGATCAGCAGGAAGGGACCCACGACGGCCAGCCGGAGGCCCGGGAACTCCAGGACCGGCGCCTCGTCGACGCCTGCCAGCCCCTGGTACAGGGAAAGGGCGTCGGTGATGCTCGAGACCTCGATGCGGGGGGAAATCGAGTCGATAAGATTGTTCATGACTCTACGGTATGCAGCCCACAAGTAGACCCTCAACCACTTATCCGGGTGCCAATTGCAATAGCCTCCGACTGCCTTCTCCTGCGATGCAGGCAACCCGAACACGAGCATGAGCGACACCCAAGCAAAGGGGTGCGCCATATCCTTCCGGGGCCTACCCGCGCACTATCGGTCCTCAACCGTATGAGTTCCCGCGCGCCGCATAGACGGCCAGTGGGCCGTCGCCCGGTACGGTACGCCTGCCTACCGTGACGAAACGTACAGTATAGGCGAAAACGTAAGTAAACCTTTTTAGCGGGGCCACCAATCGAGTTCTCAAGACGGTGGAGTCGGCGACCGGCGCGAAGGAGAGGGGCTAGTAGTAGGTCTGCCACCTACGGGGTCGGGTTCAGATACTTACTTTTTTGTCTGTACTTCCGGGCCGGAGGGTGCCGATCTACGGTGAAGCCATGACACACAGCCCAACCCCCCATTCTGCCGAGCACGCTCTTGAGCAGCGCCTGCAGTACCTCGCCGACAGGTTCGAGATACAGGACCTGATAGTGCGCTACGGTCTCGGCCAGGATCTCCACGAAGACGGCGACAACAACGTCCTTGAGCAATGGGACACCGTTTTCGCCCCCGAGGCCACCGTCGACTATTCGGCGGCCGGCGGTCCTCAGTTGCAGGACATCCACTACCGCAGGCTCGTGGATGTGATGCGCGGAGCCGACGGGTCCATGAGCGGATTGCTCAAGTGGCAGCACTTTCAGGGGTTTTCCACGGTCGCCATAGACGGCGACACTGCCCTCGCCCGCACCCAGCACCTGCACACCCACAAGGGCAGCACCGACGGTCGGGGCTGGAACCTGATGCAGACGGGCTTCTTCGTCGACCAGCTGGTACGACGCTCCGAGGGCTGGCGCATCATGCACCGCACACTGGAGATCATCTGGATGGACACCTTCCCCACCGTCTGACTCAGCTGGGGAAGCCGCCGACTGCAGCAGCGCGGCGGGGCCCAGCACAGTTCGACTGCTGCGAGTCGGCGTGGCCCGACTGCACTGTCCAGTCATGCAGGGCGGTAAGCGCCGTAGCGAGGGCGCGTCCGGCGGAGGTCAGTTCGTACTCCACGTGTGGCGGAACCTCGGGGTAGACCATGCGGTGCACGACGCCGTCGGTCTCCAGCGCGCGGAGTTGCCGGATCAGCATCTTCTGGGTTACCTGCGGGATTGCCCGTTCCAAGCTGGAGAACCGGCGTGGCTGGTGGACGAGCAGGTGGTGAATGATGAGCAGTTTCCATCGGCCTCGGATGATGTCCAGCGCATGTTCGACCCGGCTGATGACGCAATCCTGGCCCGACTCCCCGTCAGAGGTCTTCACCTGCTCAAGGTCGTCTTGGTCTGTCATCTGAGGGGTGTCCATAGAGTTCGTTCTCTCAAAGAGGAGTCGGTAGGCACTTCGCCAACCGGCCACACGACCGGCGGAGTCGCCTGTCGGTTCAGCCAGCGGCGGCCAGCAACTCTTGCGACAGCGTCCACAGCCGTCGGGCGTTGTCCGGGTCGACGGCGTACCGGGCGACGCCGTGCAGGCTGCCGGATCGGCGGTCGATGACGTCGGTCTCGTTGCAGTCGACGAAGTAGCGGCCGCCGATCCCTTCGAGGTGGGGCGAGGTGGCGAGGAGGACGGACGTGGCGGCGCCCTGCTCGACGGTTTTGATGAGGTTGGCGGGGACCCTGCCGCTGCCACGTCCGCCGGTGTGGCGTTGGAGGTTGGTGTAGATGGCGCCGGGCATGAGTGCGTTGGCGGTGATGTTGTCGTCGGCCCAGCGGCGGGTCGCCTCCACGGCGAACAGAACGTTGGCGGTCTTGGACTGGCCGTAAGCGAGCCACGGATCGTAGGGGCGAAAGGCAAAGTTGGCGTCGTCCCACACGATCGGGGACTGCTGGTGCCCCGTGGAGCTGACGGAGACGATGCGGGCTGCGCCGTCGGCGGCCAGTGCGCCGTGCAGGCCGTTGGCGAGGGTGAAGTGGCCCAGGTGGTTGGTGGCGAACTGCCATTCCCAGCCGTGTTCGGTGTACTGCTCGGGACAGGCCATGACGCCGGCATTGTTCACCAGGATGTGGAGCGGACCTTGCCATGTGGTGGTAAACGCGGTGACGGACGCGAGGTCGGCCAGGTCCAGGCGTGCGACGTGGACCTCCTGATTGCCTGTCGTGGCGGTGATGTCCTTGGCGACGCGGTCACCCGCCGCTTCGTCCCGGACGGCCAGGGTGACCTCCGCTCCAGTGCCGGCCAGAGCGCGAGCCGTTTCCATGCCGAGGCCGGAGGAAGCGCCGGTCACCAGCGCGCGGCGGCCGATGAGGTCGACGCCTGCCGCGACTTCAGCGGCCGTGCTGGAGAAGCCGTACGGGGTTTTGATGGCACTCATGTGCAAACTCCTTTGCGGGTACTGCAGGGGTCGGAGGGCCAGCCAGCGTCAGGGGGTGAGTATCCGGTCCTGCTCCACCGGGGGGGTGCCGTCGTGCCAGGGCAGGGCCTTGCCGAACCGAACCAGCTCGCCGTACAGGGCAGGGTCGACGTGCTCGGCGAAGACAAGGTCAAGCACGGCTCGGGCGGCCTCGGCCGGGGGCCGGGCCTTGCTGTAGTCGCTGAACCAGGGACGGGATGTGGCGGTGTCGACCATGCCGGGGCACACGGAGGCAATCAGGATGCCGTTAGCCAGGTCACGTTCACGGCGTTCGGCTGCGACCGCCCGGACAGCCGCTACCTGGGCAACCTTCGACGGCACGTTCAGCCAGCGCGGCCAGCCCGCAGCTTCTGCAGTCTCGTGGTGGATGGCGCTGCGCCAGGACTCGACGGCGTACTCCACCTGGTCCAGGCTCGCTCCGTCGAACAGGTGGTGAAGCCGGGGGTCGAGGTGGCCGAGGGTGCCCAGGCTGCTGGCCACGACGATCAGCCGGCCTCCCGGTAGAAGGATGGAACCGAACGAACGCAGAATTGCGTGGGTGGCTCCGTTGGAGACGTCGATGAATTCGTCTGCGCGGCCGGATTGTGATTCCCCGGGGAGCAGTCGGGCGACGGCGTTGGAGATGACGACGTCCACGCCACCGTGATGCTCCCATAGTTCGTCGGCGAGCCGGGCGATGGCGTCGGGGTCGGTGACGTCCAGGACCCGGCCTTCGACCTGGGCGCGCGTGCCGGGCGTCTGCGCCACCTCGCGGGCGGCGTCGGTGACCCGCTGAGGGTCACGACCGGTCAGTAGCACCAGGTCCCGCGGGCCCATGCCTGCCGCCAACCCTTCCACGAGAGCGCGGCCGAGTCCCTGGTTGGCGCCTGTGACGAGGGCGATGCGAGAAACGTTCATGCAAGCCACGCTAAAAACAACGGCGGCATGAGTCCAACGAGAAACACGCACAACTGGCATGCGTAATCGTCATGGATCTCAGCGATTTGTCGCTACCCGAGACCTCGCGCCCCGGTGTCGGCTTACTTGCCGTCCGCGCTGGCGGTACGCAGATCCCAGTAGCAGCGTGGCAAGGCAGCCTTCGAAGTGATGCCCATGATTCCACCGAAAGCCAATCAGAGATACCATGCGTAATCGTCATGGACTTCACAGATGTGTCGCTGACTGCACTGCGCGTCTTCCGTGCGGTGGCCGAGCAGGGAACCTTCACCGCGGCCGCGGCATCGCTGGGTTATACCCAGTCCGCGGTGTCCCGGCAGATCGCCGCCATCGAACGAGCGGCCGGTACACAGCTATTGGAGCGACGGCGCGACGGAGTACGGCTGACCCCGGCCGGTCGCGTCGTCGTGCGCCGCGCGACGATCGTGCTCGACGAGATTGACACGACCGCGCGGGAACTGTCGGGTCTCCCAGGGCAGGCCGCCACCGTCCGCCTGGGCTGGTTCCCCAGCGCCGGAGCCAGCTTGCTGCCCACAGCACTGACCACGCTGCGCCGAACGGACCCCGCCATCGAAGTTGTCAGCAGGGAGGGGAGCACCCCGGCGCTGGTGCGGGCCCTGCGGGCCGGCAGCCTGGACCTGGCCCTGCTCGCGTCGGCGCCACCATTTCGCCCACCGGACGCCGAATCACCCCCTCTGGCGCTGCAAACACTCACCGAAAGGGCACTACGTCTCGCGGTACCCGCCACCCACCCTCTCGCCCGCAACGACTATGTCGACGTGGCCGACCTGCGTGGGCAGCGCTGGATCGCGGGTTCTTCCTCTGGTGAGGACCGGCTGATGGGGGTGTGGCCAGGCCTGGACGAGCGACCCGAGATCGTCCACACCGCCCGCGACTGGCTGGCCAAGCTCCACCTCGTCGCAGCCGGCTGCGGACTGACCACCGTACCCGCTGCCCTCGCCCCGGCCGCTCCGCCAGGTGTGCGCATCCTTCCCGTTCGCGGCGGCCCGCAGGAACAGCGACGCCTGCTCCTCGCACGCCTTCCCCATGCCCTGGCCGAGCCGGTCAGCCGCGTGGCAGCGGCCCTCCACGCCGCTGCTCTCGACGCCGACGCAACGGCGCAGCTGTCGCCGCGCTCGTGACCATGCGGGCGATCGGCTACTCGCCGACGATCAGGAGCAGCTTTCCGGTCGTGGAACGCGACTCGATGTCGCGGTGGGCCTGCTCGGCCTCAGCGAGCGGGTACCGGCCGCCAATGGCCACCTTCAGCCGGCCGTCGCGGACGAAGTCGAACAGCTCGCCCGCGTGGTGCAGCAGCGCCTCGCGGTCGGGAATGTGGTCGCGGAAGACCGGGTAGCTGACCTTGATGCTGTTTGGCAGCTCCCGCATCGAAATGGTCGGCACCTGGCCGATGAATGCCCCGTAGTACAGCAGCGTTCCGTGCCGGCGTAGCGCCTGCATCGACGCGCGAAAGGTGGTCTCGCCGTTGCCGTCGAAGACCACGTGTACGCCCTCGTCGCCGGTGAGCGCGCGGACCGGATCGACGAAGTCGCCGCCCGTGCTGACCACTACGTGATCGGCCCCGGCCTCGTGCGCCACGGCGGCCTTCTCCGGTCGCGACACGACGCCGATAGCTGTGCCGCCGCGCAGCTTTACCAGCTGGGTGATCAGCCGGCCCAAGCCGCCCGCCGCGGCGTGCACCAGCGCCACGTCTCCGTGTGCCACCGGGTAAGCCTCGGTGGTGAAGTGGTGCGCCGTGATGCCCTGCATCATCAGCGCCGCCGCGGTCTCGTCGTCGACGTCGTCGGGGACGGGCACGGCCACAGCGGCCGGTACGGCAACTCGCTCGGCGTACGTCCCGTACGAGTAGACCCACGCCACCCGGTCACCGGGAGCGAAGCCGGCGACCTCGGGCCCCACCTCGCGGACGACACCGGCGGCTTCGACGCCGGGAACGAAGGGCACGGTGAGACCGGCCGGTCCGTTCTGTCGCGCTCCTGTGTCCATGAAGTTCACACCGGCGGCCCGCACATCCACCACCAGGTGGCCGGGACCGGCGTGCGGGGCGGGGGCGTCGATGAGGCGCAACACCTCAGGGCCGCCAAGCTCGGTGATCGTGATAGCGCGCATGCGCTCGTCGTTGTCGTTCATGAGACCTATGCTGGGAAGCGAAAAATGTACCCGCAAGTACAGAACGGTGCGCCATGCTGACTGCCAAGGGGGCCGCCACCCGGCAACGCATTATCGAAGCCGCCTCGGACCAGATCCGCGAGTACGGCGTCGCGGCAACCCGGCTCGACGACGTGGGACTGCGCAGCCGTACGGGCAAGAGCCAGATGTTCCACTACTTCCCGGGCGGCAAGGAGGAGCTACTGGTGGCGGTGGCCGCGTACGAGGCGCAGCGAGTCCTCGACGACCAGCAGCCCCACCTCGGCACCCTGAACAGCTGGCCGACCTGGCACGCCTGGCGCGACGCCGTGATCGACCGCTACCGCAAGCAGGGCGAGCGGTGCCCGCTGGGCGTGCTGCTAACCGAGGTGGGCCGCCAGACCCCGGCAGCTCGCGAGATCACCCGCCGCCTGCTGGCGGACTGGCAGGATTCGCTGCGCCAGGGCATCGCCACCATGCAAGCCGCTGGCGCGGTCGAGTCCGGCATCGATCCAGACCGCGCCGCGGCGGCCTGCGTCGCCGGTATCCAGGGCGGGGTGGTGATCCTCATGGCCACCGGCGATATCGGCCACCTCGAGGCCGCCCTCGACCTGTTCCTGACCCACCTACGGGGAACCGCCGTCACGGCGGCAGAGGGTCAGCCCGCGGCCGTGAGGTAGGCGAAGAACAGGACAACCACTTCGACGTCGGGCAGCACCGGGCACCGGGCAGCGACCTGGCCGGACATGATGAGACCGCCGAGGTCCTCTACCGCGACTGGATGGCGATCGAGCAGGCCGCCGGGAATCACTCGGGGGCCCGGAAAGCGGTGGCGCGGGTCACCGAGGTCAGCCGGGCCTACGACATCTCCATGGACGCGCGCACTGAACACGCGGTGGCCGCGGTGCTGGAGGAGGCCGGGGACCTGGCGGCCGCGCCAGGAAGCGCTTGACACCGCACACGGAAGCGGGTGCCGGCCGCGACGGGGGAACGCGACCGGCACCCACTGCATAGCAGCGTAGTCCCGAAGCACGAGGGAGCAATGCTCATGACTTGTGGATCGGTTCCGGAAGGGCACGCGGAGGGCGTACCTTCCCGAATGATCCTTAAGGTCTCCGAGTAGGCCCGCGTTGCAGCGCGGGTCGGGAAGGCACGCCCGTGCTCAGCGTAGTCACCGACGACGGCTGCACCCAGTCCGGCTCCCTGATCGACGAGATCGTGCGGGAAGGCGCCCGCCGGATGCTGGCCGCCGCGCTGGAAGCCGAAGTCAACCAGTACATAGCCGAGTTGTCGGCCGAGACCGACGAGTACGGCCGGCGTCTCGTTGTCCGCAACGGCCACCACCGGCCCGGACGGTGGTCACCGCGGCCAGGCCGGTCGCGGTCAAGGCCCCGCGGGTCAACGACCGCCGCGTTGACGATGAGACTGGCGAGCGCAAGCGGTTCTCCTCGAAGATCCTTCCGCCGTGGTGCCGCACATCCCCGAAGATCTCCGAAGTGCTGCCGCTGCTCTACCTGCACGGCCTGTCTTCCGGAGACTTCGTCCCGGCACTGGAGCAGTTCCTCGGCGGCACCGCCGGCCTGTCGGCCGCGACCGTGACACGGCTGACCAAGCAGTGGAGCGAGGACCATGCCGCTTTCCAGAATCGCGACCTGTCGGATCGTGATCGTCTACGTGTGGGCTGACGGCGTCCACCCGAAGGTCCGGCTCGGCCAGGCCCACTCGTGCGTGCTGGTCCTGCTCGGGGTCCGGCTGAACGGCACGAAGGAGCTGATCGCCCTGGCCGAGGGCTTGCGCGAGTCCACCGAGTCGTGGGCCGACCTGCTGCGCGACTGCCGCCGCCGCGGCATGCGCGACCCCGAGCTGGTCATCGGCGACGGTGCCATGGGCCTGTGGCGGGCTCTCGCCGAGGTGTTCCCGGCAGCCAGGCCGCAAAGGTGCTGGGTCCACAAAGCCCGCAACGTCACGAACTGCCTGCCGAAGTCCGCGCAGCCCGGCGCGACGAAGGCGATGCAGGAGATCTACAACGCCGAGGACCGCACCCACGCCGAGAAGGCGATCGCGGCATTCGCGAAGGCATACGGGGCAAAGTTCCCGAAGGCCGTCGCGAAGATCACCGAGGACCGGGACGAACTGCTCGCCTTCTACGATTTCCCGGCCGAGCACTGGATCCACCTGCGGACCACCAACCCCATCGAGTCGACGTTCTCCACGGTCAAGCTCCGCACTAAGGTCACCCGCGGCGCAGGCAGCCCGGCGGCCGCCCTCGCGATGGTGTTCAAGCTGGTCGAATCCGCTCAGGCGCGATGGCGCGCGATCACCGGAGCCCACCTGGTGCCCCTCGTCCGCGCCGGTGCACGATTCGAGAACGGCGTCCTGGTCGAGCGCAAGGAGCAGGCCGCATGAACGTCCACGACATCCTGCAGAACCCGGACGAGCACGTCCGCTTCGCGGCCTACCTCGACAAGCTGGAGCACGTTGACGACCCGGACGAGGTCGACCTGGTCAGCAGCGTGCTCACTGATCCGGACCAGACGATGGCCCAGTCCGCCGTTCTGCGACACCTGGACCGTCGAGCCGCCGGCCTCTACCCCGCTCCCGCCTACGAGGAGTGGGCGCAGACCATGACCCAGGCCACGATCGACCACCCCTTCCTGGCTCAGCGCCTGCGGGAGTGGTCACTCTTCCGCGCCATCACGCTCAAGCTGCCCTGGCAGCCGGACGACCTGCTCGCGTCATCCAACTGGCTCCAGCTCAAGACCGCCGACGGAACGAACACCGAGGCCATCGAGATCCTCGCCGAAGCCGGCCACACCAAGCGGATCCGCAACACCGCCAGGACCGGTCTCACCCACCACAGCGAGAGCTGAAATCAGCTGACCCACAACTCTTGACTATTGCTTGTCTCCGCACCCCCGGAGCTTCAGGGGTGGGGCCGGGTGTACCGCGTCACCAGGCGCTGGCGCCGCCGTCGACGGCGTAGTTCGCCCCGGTGATGTAGGAGGCTCGGTCGGAGGCGAGGAAGGCGGCCAGTTCGACGATCTCCTCGGGCCGGGCGAAGCGCTTGAGCAGGGTCTTGCTGGTGATTGCGTCGCGGGCGGCCTGGTTGTCGCCGAGGTCGCGGTCGCTGGCGGGGGTCAGGACGGGGCCGGGGCTGATGGCCACCGCGCGGATCCCGTGGGGGGCGCCTTCGAGCGCGAGTTGCCGGGTCATGCCGATGACGCCGGCGTTGGCCGCGGTGTGCCCGACCATCGGGGGGTTCTGGCCGGCGATCATGCCGGCCATGGAGGCGACGTTGAGGATGACGCCGCCACCGCGGCGTACCAGGTGGGGCCAGGCGGATTCCGAGACGAAGAAGGGGATGTCGAGTTCGCCGGTGATGGTGGCGTGCCAGTCCTCGACGGAGAAGTCGGGCAGCGGGCCGAAGCGCAACGAGGCGGCGTTGTTGTAGACGACGTCGAGCCCACCGTAGGCGGCCACCGCGCCGTCGACGAGGCGCCGTACCTGCTCCGGGTCGGTGAGGTCGACCGGGGCGATGCCTGTCATCTCGCCGCCCGCGCGGCGGACGAGTTCGGTCGTTTCCTCGTTGGCGTCGGGGTGGATGTCGGCTCCGACGACCTTTGCGCCTTCTCTGGCGAACACGTGGGCCGCGACGCGGCCCATGCCTCCGCCGGTGCCGGTGATCAGCACGATCTTGCCGTCAAGAAGAAGTGTCATGGGGGTGCTCCTGGTCAGTGGGGTGTGTGGGTAGGCGCGTTGGGCGGTGCGCCCGGGGGCCTCACCCGACGATCGAACCGAAGTATTTGACACGTCAAGCATCTCTCCGAGCTTGACAAGCGTCAAGCGTTCCCCGGTCGGCCTCCATCGCGGGCACCCGGCCCGTGACCGGCATGGAAGACTTGGATCACCGGCGATCGCCTCGCCATCCCGCCGGGAATTCCGGACGCGCACCCCGCCCACCAGGCGCGATGCGCCGGTACCGGGGGCATGACCGGCTCGGTGACCGGGAGGGAGGGCGATCGGCACAGGCAGGCCGACGCCGAACGGAGCGATGCCAGCGTGACCGACGGAACACCGCATCAGGCGCCGGCGGCGCGCGGAAGGTACGCCCCCGTCCGGCTGCACGAAAGCGAGATCCTCCGGCGAGGCCTGGAAACCTTCGCCGAGCTCGGCTCCGCCGCGACCACCATGCGGGAGCTAGCCCGGCGGCTCGGCGTGAGCCACAACTTCGTCCACGAACGGTACGGGTCGAAGGGCGTCTTCTGGCGCGCGGTGGTGGACTTCGCGCTGCGGGACGCCCAGCCCGCGCTCGACCGGCTGCTGGACGGGTGCCACGACGACGGCGAGCGCCTACGGGCCGTCATCGTCCACCTGTACCGGCTTGCCGCGAACGACTCCGCCATGAACCGGTTGCTCACCGACGAGTCGACCCGGGACTCCAACCGCCTGGACTATCTCCACCAGCGGTTCATCAAGCCGTTCTGGGACAGCATCGAGCCGACCGTCGACGGCCTCATGGCGGCGGGCCGCATGCCGCGCGTCCCGCCGCACATCCTGTACTTCGCCGTCACGGGCCCCGCGCTGGCCCTGGCGCAGGACCCCATCGCCGACCGGCTTGACCCCGACGACCTCCAGGCGGCGGAGCACGACAGGAACAGCATGGCCGACGCCCTCTCCGCCCTTGTCCTGCACGGCCTGCTTCCGCCGGAGCATGGGCCCGTCACCGGCCCGCCCGGGCGGACCTGACAACCGCGGCAGTCGCGTCAGGAGGCGATCCTCTTCAGGGCCGCGGCCAGCGCCTTGAGGGCCAGGCCCTCGAGGTGGTCGAGGAAGCGGCGCCGTACGGAGGCCAGACTGGTCGGCCACGTCTCCCTCAGCCGGGCGAGGCCCGCGTCGGTGAGGACGGCATTCCAGCCACGGGCGTCCTGGGTGTCCTTGACACGCTCCACGAGTCCGTCGCTCTGCAGCCGGTACACGGCCCGCCGAGGTGGTCAATATTGAAAACCAATGCGATGGGGGTACGAAGACCTGATGCACGACGACGCGCGGCAGGGCCGTTCTTTCGGCGGCCGGTCAGCGACGTGTCGCCCCTACCTGTGGCGGACTGGCGCGCCGGGTGATGCATAGCGGGCGCCAGCGGGAGGCCGGGCAGTGGTCTGCAGTGGTCTGCAGTGGTGCCGGGACGGACTGTTGCTCACCCGCTGGCTGGCAGCGCGGGCAGAGTTCGTGGTGGCCGAGGTCGGTGATGATGGTTCCCCATCCGCGGCAGTTTTCGCAGTCGCGGGCCGGGACGGCGTTGGCGCGGGGAGCGGGGCTTGCCCCGTCGGTCATACGGCGCTTCCTCCGATGCGTCTGATATGTCCTTTGTAAGCGACCGGCACCACACCCGCCAAATGCGCGTTCGACAATCAGGCGTCGCTCAGCATCTGGTCGGCCGCGAGTGCAGCACGGCGGCGCGGGAAGTCTGCCACGAACGGCTCGAGTTTGCCGGGCGTGTAGATGGCGCCGTACTGGGCGACGATCCCGCGCGCGGTGAGCAGTTGCGCCAGGAGGTACTCGTCCGGGGCCACGCCTTCGCGCTCCAGGTGGTCGAGCCAGACGGCGTAGATCCGGAACGCGGGCAGGTAGCGGCGCAGGGTCGAAGGGCTGACCGGGGCACCGCCTCGGCCTGTCATCCCGAGAGTGGCAAGGTGAGCGGACAGCACCTTGTCCGTCAGGTGCTTGTCGTCGGTGATGGCCAGGCCGTGCGCGCGCCGGTACTCGTCCCAGACGCGGTAGTAGCGGTCGACCGTCGTGAGCTGTGGGACCGAGCCGTCGGTGGGCGCGGGTTCTTCCGCTGCCGGCGCTGGAGCAGGGCCGGGTGCTTCCGGTTCCGGGTCCGGCTCGGGTTCCGGCTCCGGACCGACGTCCGGGACAGAAACGGTGACGGTGACCCGGCGGGCCGGGGCCTCGGTGGCGGCCGGCGTCTGCGCCTGTACGGACGGCTCGGGGAGCGGAGTGTCTTGGGGGCGCAGCTGCCGTACGACCGCTCCTCCGGTTTCCGCGGGCGTGGCCGGCTCGATGGCGGGGCGCTCCAGCGCGGCGGGAAGTTCGATACCGGCCGCGGCCAGGCCCGCGGGGCCGGTCTCGGTCAGTGGGATGCCGTAGCGGGTGAAGCGGAGCGGCATGAGGGCGTCGACGGGCGCCTTGCGGCGCCAGGCGCGGCCGTAGCGGGCGCGCAGCCGGGCCTGGTAGATGAGGCGTTCCTGCTCGAGGCGGATGACGTCGTCGTAGGAGCGGAGCTCCCACAGCTTCATGCGCCGCCAGAGGCGGAAGGTCGCGGCCGGGGCGAGAAGCCAGCGGGCGAGCCGGACCGACTCCATGTGCTTGTCGGCGGTGATGTCGGCGACCCGGTCGATCGCGTGCCGAGCGGCTTCCACCGAGACGACGAAGAGGATCGGGATGATGCCGTGCATCCCGACGCCGAGCGGGTCCGGCCAGGCCGCCGCGCCGTTGAAGGCGATCGTTGCGGCCGTGAGTAGCCATGCGGTCTGGCGCAGCAGCGGGAAGGGGATGCGCAGCCAGGTCAGCAGCAGGTCGAGCGCGAGCAGGACGACGATGCCAGCGTCGATGCCGATCGGGAAGACGTTGGCGAAGGCGCGAATCCCTTGCGGAGCGCGAGTTCGCGCACGGCGGCGTACGAGCCGGCAAAGCCGATCGCGGCGATGATCACCGCACCGATCACGACGACGCCGATCAGGATCCTCTGGGTACGCGGTCGTTTTCGACTGGGCTCATGGCCTGTGCACGTGCGGCCGGGGTGGGCCGGTTGCGCCGGGGATGGTGGCCACTCGAAGGAGTGAGCGCTGGTGTCCGGGCTTGGCTGCGCCCTCTCCCCCGCATCTTCCCGCCCCCCGGCCGCGACGGCGTCGACGTCGTCCTCACCGGCCCCGTCGACCAGGTCGCCCGCGTCCGCGCCTGGATCGAGGCCCGCGCCGGCGACGGGAGCAGCATGCTCACCGACCAGCCCGACGGCCTCGCCGCTGCCGCATGCGCATCGCCGCGCCGCCGGAAATGGACGCGACCTGGAGATCACCAACACGAGGGTTTCGGTGATTCGCGGGCGGTAATACGACCTCGCAGAGCCGCAGTGCACCTGCCCTACAGCGGCTCCCCGAAGGGCCTCCGCCCCTCGGCGCCCTTGTAGATCGGGGTTCCCTCCCCTCTGGGCCCCGATCGGCGAGGAGGACCTGATGGACGAGACAATCCGCATGCATCGCCCGGGCGAAAAGGTCCCGGTCAGCGGCATCTATGAGTGCACGTGCGGCGAAGGGCACCGCTTCACCATCACGAGCACCAACGTGCAGGGCCACAGCTTCCCGCCAGTTCCGGAAAACTGCTCCGGCATCGGCTGGAACCTCATGATCCCCGCCCGCGTGGAGCGCAGCCCGTAGAGCCCCCCCCAGCAGCCCGCCCGGCTGCGCGGGGTCTGGTGCTGCGGCCTCCTCGGTGAGCGGTTCTTCGGGCCGGCGCATCGGGACGGGCTTCGGCCTGAGTGGCAGGTCGCTGTCCTCCGCAGCGGCTTCTGCTTCGGCGAGCGCCCGGTAACCCGCGGTTGCGTGCGAACGTCCAAGTGGTCCCCCTGCGAGGTTCCTCTGCTGACGGGACGGCTCCCGCCCCCGTCGCCCGATGGACGGCTGCCGGGTGGCAGAGGCATCAGACGGTAAGCACGCTGTTACTGGTGCATCCAGAGGGCTTGGCCCCCCACCCCTCCAGCCCTCCACCACCAGGGCCCCCGCCACCCATCGCCATGTCACCGGCGGGGGCCCTTTTCAGACGGCCGCAGCCCCGGCACCGCGCGCACTAAACCGCAGATCAACCCCGCCAGGCACTCCACGATGCGGTAGGCGCTGCACACGCGGGCAGGCTGTATACATGTGGTCCCCGTCCTGCTCGTCTCCCGGGCCGGGAGCGAGCGGCCATAGCAGGGCCCTCCTGACACTCGCGCAGGCTGTGCCCTTCGTGATAGCGCTGGCCGTGCTGGGAATCGAACTGTCACCCGCACACTTCCTGATGACCGGCCCCATCCTCACCGCGGCGCCGGCACTGGCAGCTCTGACGATGGGCCCCAAAGGCACCCTGTCGGCGGCGGCCGCCGCTCTGGCCGTCAACGTGACCACCGCCACCTACAACCACGCATGGGGCACCCACCAGGTTTTCGGTAACCTCGTGGGTCTGCTGGTGGTGTCGGTCGCCAGCGTGATGCTGAGCAAGACGGTGCGTACGCGCCGGCGCAGCGAGCTCGATCAGGTTCGCCGGATCGCCGTGGCGGCACAGGAGGTCATCCTGCGGCCTGTCCCGGCGCGGCTGGGCCCGGTACGGGCGGCCAGCTTGTGCCTCGCGGCAGGGACGGGCGCGCAGGTCGGCGGTGATCTGTACGAGGCGGTGGAGACACCGTACGGCGTCCGGCTGATCGTGGGAGATGTCCGCGGCAAGGGCCTGAACGCCATGCGGGCGGTCGCAGTGGCACTGGGCGCCTTCCGGGAAGCCGTGCACTACGAGGACGACCTGGTGAAGGTCATGGACCACTGTGGGGCCGCACTGCTGCGCGAGGCGGACGTGCCCGGGGCGTTCGAGCCAGAAGTCGCCCTGGAGGGATTCACCACTGCCCTGCTGGCCCAGATCCCCTACATCCCGGGCGAACATGTGGTGGAACTGATCAACCGTGGCCACCCGCCCCCGCTGCTGCTCCACCACGGCACGGTGCAGGCCCTCACCCCGTCCTGCCCGCTACCGCCCTTCGGCCTGGAAGACCTCTACACCGGCCCCCCGCCCAAGCCCGAAAGCCACCCGTTCCTCCCCGGCGACCGCCTGCTGCTCTACACCGACGGAGTCATCGAAGCCCGCAACCACGACAACGAATTCTTCGCCCTGCCCGAAGCCGTGCAAGCGCTCCACATGTGCACCCCGAAGGAGTTCCTCGAACAACTACATCAGCAACTGCTCCACCACACCGAAGGCCACCTGGCAGACGACGTAGCAGCCATCCTCATCGACCGCCCCAACGACGAATCCGTCAGCCCCGCCCCCCGCCACGAGACAAGTTGACCTCCCACGGCCGGGGGCAGTCAGGGCAGGTGGCCGGTCAGCTGCGGGGGCCGCTCGCGTCGTGGTAGCCGAGTTCGAGGTAGCGGGTGCGGGTGCTCCAGGAGCCGAGGTCTGGCGTATTGGCCAGGACGTCGTGCCAGGGCCGGGTGCCGGGAACGGCCGCCTCGCTGGAAGCCGCCACCTTGCCGGAAGCCCGCTTCCCGGAAGGGGCCCCCGCGTCGTGCGCGGGCGGCAGATGGCCGGGACGCCCGGCCCAGAGTCGCACTCGCGACCGCGCCTCGGACTCCCGGACCGGCTCCCACACACCGACCGAGAACATGCCGGCGAGCTGGTGCATGGCGATGAAGCCGGCCACGCCTTCCTCGGGGTCCGTGCGGTCCGGGCGCTCGGTGAGGGCGTGCCACAGGATGTACATGTTCGGGAGCCGTACCTCGGGCTGGAATCGGTATACGAGCCGCTCCAGCCTGATCGAGCCGATGCGCGGCAGCGATACCCGGGTGAGCGGGACGACCTCGCGCTCGCCGCCGGTCCAGGTCAGCGTCTGGTTGCGGCCCATGTAGCCGGGCTCGCTGAAGACCGTGACGTGGAGGCGTTCCCTGCGATCAGGCCGGCGGTTGTGCAGCAGGCCCGCGCCGGCGACGGCGCCGCCCACGCAGGCCAGGCCCGCCAGGAAGATTCCGGTCCTGCGTTTCATCGGGACGCTGCACCTCGCTTGTGACGGGACGGGCGCCTCCATCATGCGCCCCCGACCGGCCGTTGCTCTACCGTCAGACCCGATCCCAAAGAGCTCCTTGGGACCCCGCAGCCCGGTGAGCACACGCTGCCCTGCCCAACTCGCAGGGTTGTCAAGGCCAATGGCGCGGCAGCGGCGGCCCCACGGCATCGTTCAGACCTCTTTGAGTTCACTTGACCTGGTCGTAGCGTCCCAGGAAGTGGAAGGCATTCCCTTTCGCCTGGAACAGGAAGTACAACGCGCCCCGGTTCGGATCGAGGCTGTGGGTGTCGTCGGTGGCGAAGCGGAGAGTTTTGGCGAGTCCCTGGTAGGTGACGTCGAACAGGCGCTGGACCACGGCCCCTGGTCCGATGTCGGCCGTCTTGCCCAGTCTCTCCAGGGTGCGCGCGACCAGTCCCACGGCGTCATACGCCTCCGGGGACCAGCGCCCGGGTACCGTGCCGTATCTGGCGCGGTAAGCGGTCTGGAAGGTGCGGGACACGCTGCCGGGGTCGGTGAACGGCGCGCCGAACACCCAGTTCTGGCCTGCGGTTCCGGCTTGCTGGAGGAAGGCCGGGCGCATGATGTGCCAGGTGCCAAGGCACGGTCCAGTGAAGCCCGCGTCGGCGAGCGCGCGGGCGCAGCGTGCGGCGCGCTCGGGCGATGTGCCGCTGAAGACGACCGCCTGCGCTTTGGCGGCGAGGGCGGCGTGAACGGCGGGAGCGAAGTCGTCGCTGTCGGCCGCCACGGGGTGGACGCTGGTCCTGCCCTCATGGGGCGGCTCCTGCGAGATCGCGTTGATGAGGTCCGATCCCGTGCGGCCCGCCGCCCGGTCGTCGATGACGGCGGTGCGGTCGACCGGTCGTACGGCGGTCAGATAAGCGGCCAGCGGCAGCGCCAGGTAGGACTCGGGTGCGCGGGTGACGCGCAGGGTGCGGAGTTTGGACGGTGTGAGTCTGTCGTCGTCGAGGGAGATCAGGACCATGGCCGTGCCGGCGTTCTGGTAGAGCGGGCCGGCGGCGAGCGCCGCGGTGGCCGTGTTGGGTCCGAGGACCGCACTCACCTTGGCCTCCGTGAAGCGCCGGGCCGCCTGCTTGGCGCCGGTCTCCTCGCCCCGGTCGTCGACGGTGTCGAGGGCGAGGCGGAACGTGATGCCAGCACGCGCGTTGTGCTGCTCCATGGCAAGCCTCGCCCCCCGTTCCTGCGCCACGCCGTCCGCCTTGTTTGCGCCGCTGAGGTCGGCCTGGAAGCCGAGGGTGTATACGGGAAGGGCGCCGCCCGAGCCCTCTGTGCCCCTTCTGCCAGAAGCCAGATAGGCGGCAGCCCCGCCGCCGACGGCGACCACGGAAGCCGCCGCGCTCCCCATCAGCAGCACACGCCGTCGGGTCGGAGAGCGGGCGTCCTTCGCGGGCGACGACGCCGGGTCGGCGGCCGGGCCGTCGCCCGCCCGTCGCCGTATGGCGCGTTGAGGAGTGGGCACGTCCAGCGCTCGTGCGGAGCGTTCGGCGACCACCCGCAGGACCGCGGGCGGCAACCAGTGCACCTTGGGGGCCTCGGGCATTTCCCGCGCGAGTAAGGCCCGCGGGTCACGGAGCGCTGCCGCGACCTCGCCGGCCGTCGGCCGCCTGGTGGGGTCCTTGGCCAGGCAGGCCCCGATCAGAGCCTGGAGCTCGCCGGGAACGTCCGTCAGATCCGGCTCCTCGTGCACCGTACGGAACAGGACGCCCGCCGCATATCCAGTGCCGAACGGGCGCCGGCCCGAGGCCGTGTACGCCAGGACGCAGCCCAGCGAGAAGACGTCGCTGGGCGGGCCGACCTCCCCGGCGCGGGCCTGGGCCTGTTCCGGCGCGAGGAAGCCGGGCGTGCCGATGACGGCGTCGGGTGCGGTGAGGGCGGTGGCGCCCGCGGCGTGGGCGATGCCGAAGTCGATGAGGCGGGGACCGTCCAGGGCGAGCAGGACGTTGCCGGGTTTCACATCGCGGTGCACGACTCCCGCCGTGTGGAGGGCGGTGAGCGCATCGGCCAGCCGGGATCCCAGAGTCCGTACGGCGGCGACGGGTAGCGCGCCGAAGCTGTCGACCGCCTCCACGAGCGAGGGTCCGGGGATGAACTGCGCGGCCAGCCAGGGCTCGCCGGCCTCCGTGTCGGCGGCTACGATCGGCACCAGCCAGGGCCCGGTCAGGCCGCGGACCGCCGTCACTTCGCGCCGGAATCGGGTGCGGAAGGCCGGGTCCGCCGCGTGTTGGGCGCGGATCGTCTTGAGGGCGACGAGCGCCCCGCCTGTCGTGCGGGCGAGGTAGACGACGCCCATGCCGCCCGCGCCAAGCCGGGCCAGTAGCCGGTGCCCGCCGATGTCCTGGGGGTCGTCGGCAGTCAGGGGCTGCATCAGATGCCGACCTTGCCCTCGTAGGAGTACCGGCCGTCCTTCACCTCGTAGCGGAAGACGTCAGAGCTCTTGAGCCACCACCGGTAGTCCTTGTCGAACGCGTACGTCCGGACGAGTCCCTTGTACGTGCCCTTCTGCAGCAGGTCGTACAGCCGGTTCCCGGAGGGCCGACCGTCGGCCTCGGTGAGGCGGGTGATGACCATGCGGGCCACGTCGTACGCCTCGGCCGCCCAATAGGGGGGTGCGGAGCCGTAGCGCTTTCGGTAGGCGGTGGCGAAAGCGCGGACGGGGGCGGCCGAAGGGTCGATGTACGGGGCGAAGATCTGCCAGCCGTCGGCGGCGCTGCCCGCGACGGTCAGGAACTCCGGTCCGGCGGCCGGGTAGCCGAGCACGCGTATGCCGCTGAAGCCCGTCTGCGCGAGGGCGCGTGCGACGGCCGCGCCGCGGGCCGGAGTGCCCATGTAGACGAAGCCGTCCATCTGGTGCGCGACCATCTCGGCGACTATTGGGGCGAGGGTCTCGGCCATCCGCGGTACGACCCGCGGCTCACCGGCGATTTTGAGAACCCCGAGGTACTGGAACATCGTCCGGCCGAGCTGCCAGGCCGGGATGCCCCCCTCGCGGTCGATCAGCACACTCACGCGCCGGGCGCCCTGGGTGTGCAGGGAGTAGGCCGCCGTGCCGGGCAGGCTCGTGTAGCCGGGGACGGCCTGGAGGAAGCGACCGGGCTCCGCGGTGCCGTACTCGGACTGCGCGGACGACGCCGTGATCTGGGGGACGAGCTGTGCGTCGTAGCTGTCGAGGCTCGCCCCGGTGGTCGTGTCGCCGGTCGAGCCGATGACGGCGAGCAGGTCGCGGTCGGCGGCGAGGGTCCGGGCCACCTCGGGCGAGCACCAAGCCGCTCACCGCGACAGCGCAGACCAGGCGCACCGCTCCCCTACTCACGACCGCAAGCCCCCCGGGATCACCATTCACCATGCTCCGCCGAGATGCTAAGCGGTGACCGGCATGACACAACACCCGGTTGACGATCAGGTGGCACAGCCGTACCCCTCCCGTCACACACCCGGCACACACTGACGGCGCACCGCGGTGCCAACGGCCCTTCAGTTCGGCTCGGCGGCTACGTTGGCGCCCGGCTCCAGCCGCACCTCCCCGAGACTGCGCGACTGCTGCTGAAGACGGCCCTGCCCAAGCCCAGCCCCGCCTTCGGCAAGGGCAAGCCAGGAACAGGCTTACCCTGATCGAAGCCCCCGCGCCCGCAGCCCGATGCCGGCCGTACAGCGTGGTCCGTAGCGCAGGGCCGCCACACGCGTAGGGGGCGCCCTCCGCGGAGGGCGCCCCCTACGCGTTCAGCCCTGGAGCTTCTCGAAGAAGAACTCGTGCTTCAGGAACGACGTGTCGTACTCCGCGCCCGGGTACGGCGGGATCAGCTGCGCGGCCTGGAACAGTCGCCAGCCGTCCTGGAGCGCCGCGACGCCCGTCTCGTACGGCGGTTCGTCGCTGTCGCCGGTGGTCGGGCTGGTGTGGCCCGTGCCGTCGTACTGCGACCAGCCCACCACCTCGGAGTCGAGCGCCGAGTTGGCCAGATAGAGGACCAGGACCTGCTGCTTCATGCGTGACTCCGGAGGGTGGGGCGGTTGGTGACGCGGGTTGCCCAGTAGTCGATGTCGAAGGTGTCGTCGCCGGTCAGGGCGCGCCAGAGTTTCACCCGGTTGTAGATTTCCAGGCGGCCGGTGGCGGGCTCGTACCAGGGGAAGGTGCGGCTGAGTTCCCTGGCGACGGCGGGGTCGTCCAGGTCGGAGGTGTCCCAGAGGCGGACCTGGGGGACGGTCGGGTTGAAGCGGATCTTGAACATGTAGCGCAGGATGTCGCTGTCGTTGCGCCGGCCGCCGTGCCAGATGCCATGGTGCAGCAGGACGACCGTGCCGGCCGGGCAGGCGAGGCGGGTCTGGCCGCGGAGGTTCTGGTAGCGGCCGGTGTCGGACTCGTTGGTGCGGCGCAGATGGCTGCCTGGGACGCTGAGGGTGCCGCCCATCTCGGTAGTGACGTCCTGCGGGTAGTACATGAGCTGGACGTCGAACGCGTCGGGCCGGATGTCGATGACGGCGTCGGCGTGCAGGGGCTGGGCCTCGCCGCCGTGCGGTTCGCGGACGTGGACGAAGTGGTGGTCGACGGTGGGGCCCGGGCCGACGAGGCTCTCCAGGGCGCCGGCGACGGCCGGGAGCTCGATCAGCCGGCGGGCGAAGGACCCCTCGGGGAAGGCCTCGTCCACGGGGGTGCCGAACGGCACCTCGGGGATCCCGGCGTCGAAGACGCCGATGCCCTGCTCGTTCATCTCCGGCGGTACGACGGCGTCCAGGCGGAGCGAGCCGTGCGCGACGAAGCTCGCCACCTGGGCCGAGTTCAGTAGCTGCTTGCTGGTTGACATACGGCAAGCCTAGAAAGGGCCTGCTCGCCTGTCGTGTGCTCTATTCATCGACTACTGGTAATTTCTCACCATGACCGGTCATGTGGTGCTGCCGTTGGACGAACCGCCGCGGGCGGTGAACGCGGGCGTCGGCATGCACGGCACCCTCGGCTCGCACGACGTCTTCCGGCTTCCCGGCCTGTGGCAGCTGCACCTGTACACCTACTCCGGCGAGCTGGCCTTCGGCGGCGGCCGGTATCCCATCCGGCCCGGGCACGTGAGCCTGGTGCCGCCGGATGTAGAGGTGCACTTCCACTACGAGTCGCGCCGGAACGAGCATCTGTACGCGCACTTCGCGCTGCCCGGCCGCGGTGAGCGGCGGACCGTGCCGGTGATGCAGGACGCGGGCGCGGAGGCCCCGGTGCTCACCGCTCTGCTGCGGCACGCGGTGGCCGCGATGCCGGTGTCGCCGGCGCGGGCGGCTGCGGAGGTGTGGACGGTGCTGTGGCACACGGCGCAGCTCGGCGGCGGCCAGGAGGCGGCGGGGCAGTCGCATCCGGCGCTGGCGGCGGCGTTCGCGTACATCGAACAGGGGCTGGCGGGACCGCTGCCGGTGCCGGGGATCGCCCGGGCGGCGGGGGTCTCGCACAACCACCTCACCCGCCTGTTCCGCACAGGCACGGCCGACACGGTGGTGTCCTATATCCGCCGCCGCCGTATGGAGCGCGCCCGGCATCTGCTCCAGGCCTCGACGATGCCGATCCCGGCGGTGGCGGCGGCGGTCGGCATCCCGGACCTCCAGGCCTTCAACAAGACCTGCCGCCGCGAACTGGGAGCGGCGCCGCGTACGATCCGCGAGGCGGCGCGGCCCTAGAACTAGTACTCCAGCAGGATTGCGCTGTCTGACCTGGTCTTTCGCTGGGCGGCGGGAGTGTAGCGGGACTTCGATCGTGCGGGAGCGGTCTCACGGAGACCGCCCCTCGATCGTGCGACAACGCCGCCGGTAGTGACACCAGCGGGGCAGCCTCCGAGGGTGATCACCGAGTCTGCCGCCGCGCAATGGGACCTCGAACTGGATGACCTCTTCCTGACCATCGGGCACCGCTTCGACCGAGTCGAGCTCCGCCGCCGCATGCGTGACTACGTACGCGGGCTGCTCGCCCCGGTAGCCCGCAAGAACAGCTGGCAGCTGGCCGAACAGGCCGGTCACTCCACCCCTGACGGCCTGCAACACCTCCTCGCCGGATCGAAGTGGGAGCCCGACGACATCCGCGACGACCTACAGGAATACGTCGCCGACAAGCTCGGCGAGGGCGACGGTGTCCTGATCATCGACGACACCGGGTTCATCAAGAAGGTCACCACCTCAGCCGGGGTCCAGCGCCAGCACTCCGGAACCGCAGGCCGCACCGAGAACTGCCAGATCGGCGTCTTCGCCGCCTACGCCACCACCCGCGGCAGGGCTCTGCTCGACCGAGAGCTCTACCTCCCGAAGTCCTGGACCGAGGACCGGGAACGCTGCCGCGCGGCAAGGGGCCCCGACGAGCGGGAGTTCGCCACCAAGGCCGAACTGGCTCGGCACATGGCGCTGCGGGCCCTCGCCTCGCCGCTGCCCATCACCTGGGTCACCGCGCATTCCGCCTACCGTCAGGACAACCGATTCCGCCGGCTGCTGGATCAGTCGGGTGTCGGCTACGTGCTGGCCGTGCCCAAGTCCCAGTTCAGCGTGGGCTGTTCACGGATCGAGGTTCTGTTCGGGCGGGCCCCGGACGAAGCGTGGGAGAAGATCTCATGCGGCGACGGCGCGAAGGGGCCCCGCCTCTACTACTGGGCAGCGGCGCGGCTGCCGGCCGTCGCCGAGTTCGACTATCAGGGCGAGGTCCCTCACCGGATGCGGTGGGCACTGGCCCGGCACAGCATCAGCAAGCCCGACGAGATCGCCTACTACCTCGCCTACGCACCCCTTCAGGTCACCGTCCAAGAGCTGGTGCCGGGTCGCCGGGGCACGCTGGGCGATCGAGGAGTGCTTCGAGGCCGCGAAGAACGAGTGCGGCCTGGACCAGTACGAAGTCCGTCGCTACGTGGGCTGGTATCGGCACATCACTCTGACCATGTTCGCGCACGCTTTCCTGGCCGTCACGGCACACCAGCCCTGGGAAAAGGGGGCGGAACAGGTGAGACACCCGGGCTCATCGGGCTCACAGTGGCGGAGGTTCGGTGACTCCTGGCAGCCTGTCGTGCCCGGCCCCCGCACCTGAGCGGACACCGCGGACGACACCACGCGCTGAGCTGGTCGAACTGGCGCCGCCGACGCCAGGCAGTCGCCCGCCGCTGTCACTACCTGCGGCGTTGTCGCACGATCGAGGGGCGGTCTCCGTGAGACCGCCCCCGCACGACCGACGTCCCGTTAGACTCCCGCCACCCGGCGAAAGACCAGGTCAGACAGCGAAATCCTGCTGGAGTGCTGGCTGAGTCGTAGCCGACCATTCCGATACCCAGGGTGGGGCAGGGAACTCGTCGTCATGTGAAAGGCCCGTCACTATCTCTGATCCGGAGTCAGGACGTGTCGGGTCCGGTCCCCGATCCAGGCCGCTTCGAGGATCGCGGTCAGACTGGCGGTGTCGGTCGGGCCTGGATGGTTCTGGATCAAACGGGTGACGCCACTGGCCATCTCCGCGAAGCGCGGGAGGTCGGCGCGTGCCACGCCGATGTCCGCCAAGGTGGCAGGGATACCGATGTCGGCAAGGAGCCCGTCGAGCCAGGTGAGGAACGTATCTGCGGCCTCGGCATCCGAGGCGTCGGTCACGTCGAGCCCGCACACCCCGGCGAGGATGGTCAACCGGTCGCCGATGGCATCCCTGGCCGCGTCCAGCGCGTAGGGCAGCAGCAGCCCGACGCCCAGGCCGTGCGGTGTGTGGGTGGCTGCGCCGATGGGGTACTGGAGGGCGTGCGGAGCCGCGTTGCCTGCGTGGGAGAATGCGAGCCCGGCCAGCATGGACCCATAGGACATGTCCGCGCGCGCGTCCTTGTCGCCTCCGTCCCTGACGACATGGGGCAAGCTGCGGGCGATCCGCTTCGCGGCCAGGAGCGCGTAGTGATCGGTGATCGGGTTGCGGCCGAGGAAAACCTGCTCCACCGGGTCGCGCGGTCCGTGGGCCCGGGGTCGCGCGGTGTAGCTCTCCACCGCGTGACAAAACGCGTCGATGCCGGAGTGGGCAGTGACGGTCGCAGGGCAGGTGTAGGTGAGCTCGGGGTCGACGATGGCGAAGTCGGGCACGATGTGGACGCTGGAGACCCCCACCTTCAGCTCGCGGTCCGGGTCGGTCAACACCGAGACGGGCGTGAGCTCGGAGCCGGTGCCTGACGTCGTCGGGACCGCGACAAGAGGAATCGTCGGCCCAGGCACCTTCGACTCGCCGTAGAAGTCGCGCGGCGTCCCACCGTGGCGCCGGATGACGCCGACGATTTTGGCGAGGTCGATCACCGTGCCACCCCCGATGGCGAGGATTACGTCGGCGTCCACCTCTGCGGCGACCGAGACGGCCAGGGCGACATCGGCGAGTGGCACGTCCGGAGTCGCGTCGGCGAACACCCCGACGACTTGGACCTTCTCCCGCACGGCGGCCACGATCTCGGCCACGCCCGGCTGCCCCAGAAGAACCCGGTCGGTCACGATGAGGACTCGCGAGCCACACTCGGCCACCACTCGTGGGATGTTCTGCGCGACCCCTTCGCCCACTATCAGCTGGCGTGGTCCGCGGACGGTCTCAAGCATGTCAGTGCCTCTCTGGAACGTCGGCGGTGATGTGCTGGGCGGACGTCCAGTTCACCTGCGAGACCGGGACGGCGTCGGCTGCCGGGTGGCGCAGGCGCGCGCCGGGCTCCCGGACTCGGTCGTGCCCGGGCGCCCTCGGGTCCATCGCGATGAAGACGTCCCTGGTGGGCGGGTCAGTCGGGTCGGGGGTCCCGCGGACGTCGTCGCCGAGGGCGGTACGAGTCAAGGTCGCGACCAGCACCTCGGTCATGAGACCGAGGGCGTAGCCTTTGGGACCGCCGAAAGGGCTGATCGCCCCATCCACCGCCGCGGCCGCGTCTGTGGCGCGCACACCGGCGGAGTCGACGGCGTCCCCGGGTGCCGGCGGATTCGTGCCGGCCATGGCCCGGGTCCCGCCCCACGGGTGGAGGCCGGTCAGGTCATGTGTGCACAGGGCGCGGTGATCCTCGGCGGGCACCCGGAGCAGCAAACCGGTCACGGTAGGTCGATCGCCGCGTAGGTGACGTCGAGGTACTCAAGGATGCCCTCGTGCGACCCCTCCTTGCCGATCCCGGACTGCTTCACGCCTCCGAACGGAGCTGACGGGTCCGAGATCAGACCGCGGTTGATGCCGACCATCCCCGTCTCTAACCCCTCGGTGAACCGGAGCGCCCGTTGGAGGTCACGGGTGAAGACGTATCCGGCCAGGCCGTGCTCGGTGTCGTTGGCCTTCGCCATGACCTCGTCGTCGGACGTGAACGAGATGATCGGCGCCACCGGGCCGAAGATTTCCGCCTGCAGTATCCGCGCGTCGTCGGGCACGTCGACGATGACCGTAGGCGGGTAGAAATGGCCTGGCCCATCCGGACGCTCGCCGCCCACCAGGACGCGGGCGCCGCGATTGACCGCGTCGGCGACGAGCTCGTCGATCTCGGTGACCGAGGCCTCGTCGATCAACGCCCCGACGTCCACGCCGTCGTCGAGACCATGGCCCACCGAGAGCGCGCCCATCCGCTGGGCGAAGCGCGCCGTGAACTCCTCGCGCACCGGCTCCTCGACGTAGATTCGGTTCGCCGCGATGCAGGACTCCCCGATGTTGCGCATCTTGGCCACCATGGCACCGTCGAGCGCGACGTCCAGGTCCGCGTCGGCACACACGATCAAGGCCGCGTTGCCGCCCAGTTCCATGGAGGTGCGCAGCACGTTGTCCGCCGCCTGTCGTAACAGCACGCGCCCGACCTCGGTCGACCCGGTGAACGAAAGCTTGCGGGTCCGACGGTCGGCCAGCAGTGCTGAGACCACCTCGCCGGAACGCTCGGTGGTCACAACGTTGACGACGCCCGGGGGAACGCCGACCTCCTCCATGATGCGGGCCAGGAACAGCATGGTCAGTGGCGTCCGGGCTGCCGGCTTGGTGATCGTCGTACAGCCCGCCGCCAGCGCAGGAGCGATCTTCCGGGCACCCATGGCCAGCGGAAAGTTCCAGGGCGTCACGAAGACGCACGGTCCGACCGGCTTCGGCACGGTGAGGATGCGATATCCACCAGCGGGAGCGGCGTTGTAGCGCCCCTCGACGCGCACCGCCTCCTCGGCGAACCAACGGAAGAACTCGGCACCGTAGGCCACCTCTCCCCGAGCCTCGGCGAGCGGCTTGCCCATCTCGAGCGTTATCAGCCGGGCGACCTCCTCGGATCGCTCGGTCAGTGCACGGTACGTCGCGGTCAACAACTCTGACCGCTTTCGCGGCGGGGTCGCCGCCCACTCCGCCATTGCCTTGCTCGCCGCGTCCAGAGCGGCGAGCCCGTCGACGACGCCGGCGCCCGCCACCTCGGCGATGGTCTTGCCGGTGGCCGGGTCCTCGACGACAAAGGTGGCTCCGCCGGCGGCGTCGCGCCAGACGTCGCCAATCCGGAGCCGCCGGTGCTCGGGGGCCAGGACGTCCATCGGGTCACTCATTGCGTCTCCTCCTGTGATGTTCTTGGTGATGTCCGGCGTGACCTCGGCGATCGCGCCACGCGCGTGGACGAAGCGGTCACACGACCTCGTCGGGGTCGAGGGTGCCGAGCGGGTCGAACGTGGCCCTCGTTGCAGGGCGACGCCCCGCGCCACCGATCGCCTTCTCGGGCCATGGCTGCTTCAGCGTCATCAAGGCGTGCTCACCGGTGACGGTCCGCCGAGGCTCGATTGCCACGTGCGGGCGCATGGTGACGTCGCCGCCCTGCGCGGTTACCTCCCGGCCTCGGACAGCGCCAGCCCGGTGCCCGCATCGAACAGGTGCGCGCGGTCCAGGTCGACCGTGACAAGCAGCCGTTCGCCCGGCGTACCCGTGACGGTGGGTCGTGCCTTGACCTTGAGGATCTCCGTCCCCACTCGGACGTCGACCACCGTTCGGTCACCGAGCGGCTCAAGGCCGTAGAGCTCACCCGACAACGATGCGTCCCCACGCTGCTCGATGGACAAGTCTTCTGCCCGCAGGCCCAGCAGCAGCGCACGACCGTCTTCAGCCGTGGTCCAGCGGGGCCGCGGCAGCGTCCAGCCTTCCGCCCCGACCAGACGATCCCCCTCGGCGCGGCAGGGGAGGAGGCTGATCGACGGGCTCCCGACGAAGCTTGCGACCCACTGGTTGGCTGGTCGCTCGTACACCTCGATCGGCGTTCCGACCTGTTGCACCTTCCCCTCCTTGAGGACCGCCACCTGGTCGGCCATGGACAGGGCCTCGACCTGGTCGTTGGTCACGTGGACGAAGGTTCCCCCGAGACTCCGGTGGATGCGGGTGAGCTCCGTGCGCATCTCGACGCGGAGTTTGAGGTCGAGGTTCGTCAGCGGCTCGTCCATGAGAAACGCGCGCGGGCGACGGACCAGCGCCCGCGCCAGCGCGACACGCTGCATCTCACCGCCCGACAGCTGCGCGGGACGACGCTGCAGCAGACGTTCGATGTGCAGCAGGCTCGACATCTGCTCGACGGCAGCGGCGATCTCGCTCGAAGAACAGCGGCGTGCCCGTAGCGGCGAAGCGATGTTCTCGTACGCCGTGAGTCGCGGGTAGAGGGCGTAGCTCTGGAAGACCATGGCCAGGTCGCGTGCGGCCGGGGAGTCACCGGTCGCGTCCCTCCCGTCCAGATGCACCGACCCGGCGTCAAGCCTCTCAAGGCCGGCGATCGCTCTCAGGGTCGTCGTCTTGCCTGCCCCGGAGGGCCCGAGCACGACGAAGAACGAGCCGTCCGGCACGTCCAGCGTCACCCCGTCCAGGGCCTGGACCTTGCCGAAGGACTTGCGCAGCCCGTGCACTGCCACGGTTCCCATCAGGCCACCAGCTCTTCCGTGCGCACGTCGTAGACCGGCGGGGGCCCGCCGGTGTGCCGCAGCCCGACCGGCGCGTCCGCGGCGAAACGGACAGTCGGTGGCATCCGAACCCGTACGTCGCGCCGGCCACCGTGGTCGACCACGTAGATGATTTCGTCTCCCAGCCACTCCGCCGAGACCACGCGGGCCGGGGCCGAACGCTCCGCCCCTGGTTCCGTGACCTCCAGCGCCTCCGGCCGGACGCCTGCGACCAGGCGACGGTCGCGCGGCAGGCCTGGCGGTGGCGTGAGGACCAGTCCGCCCTGACTGCGCAGCTTCCCGTCGGCCAGCTCCACCTCGATCAGGTTCATCGGCGGGGAGCCGATGAATGCGGCACAGAAGAGACTCGCCGGACGGTCGTAGACCTCCAGCGGCGTGCCGATCTGCTCGACGCGGCCCTTGTTGAGGATGGCGATTCTGTGGCCGAGCGACATCGCCTCGACTTGGTCGTGGGTGACGTAGACCATCGTCGTCCCCAGTCCCCCCTGCAGGTGCTTGATCTCCGTGCGCATGTCCGCCCTCAGCTCCGCGTCCAGATTGGTGAGGGGTTCGTCCATGAGGAAGGCGCGCGGTCGTCGCACCAGGGCGCGAGCAAGCGCGACGCGCTGCTGCTCCCCGCCGGACAGCCGGTGCGGTCTCCGGTCCAGGAGCGGACCGAGCCGCATCAGCCGGGCGGCCTCGTCGACCCGCTCGCGCACCTCCGCCTTGGGCAATCCCTCGGCCCGCAGCGGGAACGCCAGGTTGTCGCGGGTTCTCAGATGCGGGTAGAGAGCGTAGAACTGGAACACCATGGCGATGTCGCGCTCTGCCGGCGGCAGGTCGTTGACCAGCGTGTCGCCGATGCGGATGTCGCCCGTCGTCTGCCGCTCCAGGCCGGCTATGGCCCGCAGCGTGGTCGTCTTGCCGCAGCCCGAAGGGCCGAGCATCACGAACAGCTCGCCGTCGTCGATGGACAGGTCCACGTGCTCGACTGCGACCGTCCCGTCCGGGTAGCGCTTGTGCAGGGTGGTCACCTCGATGCCCGCCATCAGCGTCGCACCGCCCCGAGCGTCACACCGGCGACGAGGTGCTTGCGCACCAGGTAGGCGAAGACGAGCACCGGTAGGGCGAACACCAGGGAGGCGGCGGCCACGAGACCCCAGTCCACGGTGGTTCCGCCGATGAGGCCGGCGATGGCGGGTGGGGCCGTCCGTACGTCGTCGCTGGAGGTCAGGAAGATGGCGAACACGAACTCGTTCCACGAGAAGATGAGTGCGAAGACCGCCGTCGCGGCGATGCCGGGCAGGAGCAGGGGAAGGGTGAACCGCCGGAACGCCTGCAAGCGGGTGTACCCGTCGAGCATGGCGGCATCCTCGTATTCTGCGGGCACCTCGTCGACGAACCCCTTCATCATCCAGATCGTGAACGGGACGTTGAAGGCGGCGTAGATGAGGATCAGGCCGAGCTTGCTGTCGATGAGCCCGACTTCGCGGTACATGAGGAAGATCGGGACCACGACCACCACAGGCGGCATGAAGCGGGTGGACAGGATGAAGAACAGTTGGTCCTTCTTGGCCTTCACGGCGAAGCGCGAGTAGGCCCAGGCCGCCGGGACCCCCAGCACGGTGGCCAGCACCGTGGAGGCCCCGGCGACAAGGAGGGAGTTGAGGAACGCGACGGACAACTCCGAGCGACCGCCGCCGGGGGCGACGAACACGTCCTTGAAATGGTCCATGGTGACCGTGAAGTGGAAGAACTTGGCCGGGATGGCGTAGACGTCCCGGTTCTCCTTGATGGACGTCTCGATCATCCACAGCACCGGAAAGAGCATCACGACGGCCAGCGCGGTCAGCAGCGCGACCTCCAGCACGGAGCGACCCCGGCCGCCGAAGCGACGCGCGGGGGGCGTGTGATCCCGGACAGGGCCTGTGGACACGGCCTCGTCGACGGAGACGGCCATCAGTCCTCCTTGAGCTTGTTCAAGTAGCGCAGGTAGAGCTGCGTGAGGACGATGACGACGAGGACCATGAGGATCCCGTACGCCGAGGCGGTTCCGGTGTTGAAGCCCAGGAACGCGACCTTGTAGACGTGGAACGACAACGTCTCGGTGGAGACCCCCGGACCGCCGCTGGTGAGGATGTAGACGAGGTCGAACAGCCGGAAGGCCTCGATGGCCCTGAACAGCACAGCGATGAGGAGCAGCGGCCACACCAGCGGAAAAGTGATGGTGCGGAACCGGAACCACTCGGACGCCCGGTCGATCGAGGCGGCCTCGTACAAGTACTTGGGGACCGCGGTAAGGCCGGCGAGTGCGATGAGCATGATGAACGGCGTCCATTGCCAGGTGTCGACCACGATCAGGGAGATCAATGCCGTTCGCTGCTGGGTGAGCCACTCCACCTGCCCCAGGCCGAGCGAGTCGAGCATGCTGTTGATCACGCCGAACTGCGCGTCGAGCATGAATCGCCAGAACAGCCCGACCACGACCGGCGACAGCATCATCGGGACCAGGAACAGAGTGGTCAGCAGCCCTCGCCCGTGCGTGCGCCGCGAGATCAGGTAGGCGATGGAGAAGCCGAGCACGGTCTGCAGGGTGACCGCGCCGACCACGTAGATCAACGTCGTCAAGGCCCTCGTGTGGACCTGCGCCGAAGTCAGGATGGCGGTGTAGTTCTCGAACCAGACGAAATGGGCCGGCCCCCCTCGGGTGGCCGAGTAGTCGGTGAAAGACAGGTACAACGCCCACAGCAACGGGAACACCGACATCGCGAGCAGCAGCAGCAGCGCGGGGGAGATGAAGGCCACGGCGAGCCCGCGGTCGCTCAAGCGGCGGGACCGACCCGGTGCAGGCGGCGTCGCGGACGCCACCTGCCGGGCGTGGTCGGTCGTCAGCGGGGCGGTGTCACTCACAGTCCGCCGCCGCCCTTGCCGCTGCCGGAGTCGAGCACGCTCTGCTGCTCTTTGGCGATGTCGTCGAGCGCATCCTTCGGCTTTTTCGTGCCGTTGAGAGCCGCGTTCACGTTGGTGTTCTCGATGTCGACGAGGCGCGCGTACTCGGGCACGTTCCACATGTCCCGCATCCGCGGAACCGAGTCGGCGTACACCTGGTTGAACGGCCCGGCATTGAGGAACTCGGGCGACTGCAGGGCGTCCGTACGCGCGGGCACACCACCGGCCGCGGCCCACTTCTTCTGGATGTCAGCCCGCTCGAACCACTTCATGAAGTTCAGGGCCTCCGCCTGGTTCGCTTTGGAGGAGTAGGCCGACACGTGCATCCCCATGCCGCCGAGAGGCACCAGGTTCGTCTTCTGGCTCGGCAGGGTGGCAAAACCGAGCTTGTCGAGGATCTGCTCCCGCGTGGTGCCGAGCGTCGACTGCTTCGGGTCGAGCAGGCCGCCGCTCGCGGCGATCCAGTTGAACGCGATGCATGCCTTGCCCTGGGCGACCGCCGCGTTCACCTCGTCGATGAACCAGTTGCCGGAGCCCTTGGCGGTCAGCGGCTTCATCTTGTTGACCAGGACGTCCATCGCCTCCTGGCCCGCCGCGTCGTTGAGGACGCCCTCGATCTTGTGCGTTTTGGCGTCCCAGAGGTTGCCGCCGTAGACGCCGTTGACCGTGTTGTAGGTCACGGCCGCGGCGTCGGAGCCGTTGGCCTGGTGGAAAGCCAGCCCGCTGACACCAGGGTTGTCCGCCTGGCACTTCTCGGCGACTGAGATCATCTCGTCCCAGGTCTGCGGTGGCTTGTCGCCGATCAGATCCTTGCGATAGATCATCGTCCAGGTGTCGCCGAGCAGCGGCAGTCCGTACAGGCTGGCGTTCTCGTCGCGCTTCCCGGTCTCCGCCTGCGGGAACTGGCCGTAGGCCGCCAGGAGGTACGGGTTGTAGGCCTTGACGTCGATGTTCTTCTTGACGAAGTCGGTGATGTCGAGGATGTTGCCGTTCGTCACGGCCTCACCGATGTGCTGCGAGTCCAGGATCGGGATGTCGAAGTCGGTCTTGTGCGCTGCGAACTGGGTGAACATCGCGTCGTGCCAGTTCGCGTTCGGCACGGTGTTGACCTTGATGGTCACGTTCGGCCGCTCCTTGGTGTACTCCGCGTTAGCGAAGGCTTCCAGAGCGTGAGCGGGGGGCCAGTCGAACCAGATGAAGCTGAGGGTCAGCGGGTCCTTGGTGAGCTCCGGGACGGTCGCCGGCGCCTTGGGCGCGCTCGAATCCGCGCCGTCGTCCTGCCCGCAAGCCGCCATGGTCGCGGCCACTAATACGGCCGCCGTCGCCAGCTGCGCCGTTCGACCGGAAACGGACAGTCGTCTTATTCGCTCTGGATGCCGCATCTTCCTGCCTGCCTTCTGGGTGGGGAGCTCTGGAGCCTTGCTGCGTGCTTCGCCGAGCAGTTGCTGGGGGATGTTCAGGCGGGTCGACGGCTGCCGCAAGGGCTGACCCGCAGACCGGCGTCACGAGTACGCCGCGAGGTAATGGGGCTTCGAGCAGTCGACAGGTCCTTCGGCCCATGTGCGGCCCGGCGGCGAACCGAGTAGGACATCGAGCATGCTCATAGGAGCTCCAACTGATCGAAGCGGAGCGATGGCGGGCGGTTCCGCGACGGGTGGACGGGTGAAGGAGGGCTGGCGTCCGTCACCTTTCCTATACGATCTGAATGGGAGCATCAACATCCCGCAGCATTGCGACCGATGTCAACAGGTTCGCGAAGACGTAAGAAGGGACCTCACGTCACGATGGACGACGAAGCGATGATCGCGCGGGGCCGTGGGGCCATGACGGGCGGAACGCCGCCGGGAAGATCTCGTGGCCGACTTGCCGACGAGGTGTACGACACGCTGCTCGGACAGCTGATGTCGCTACGGATCGAGCCTGGTTCCCGCGTCACGATCGACGTCCTGGCGCGAGAGCTGGGGGTCTCGCAGACGCCGATCCGAGACGCTCTGAACCGCATGGAGGCTGAGGGCCTGGTCGTGCGTGTGCCCCATGCCGGCTATCACATTCCCCCCCAGATCACCCGTCAGCGATTCGAGGACATGCTCGAGCTCCGCCTGCTCCTCGAGCCGGCGGCGGCGCGCAGATCCGCCGAACGCGCATCATTGCAGCAGGTGGCCGGCCTGCGGCGACTGCTGGAGGAGATGGCGGAGCTGGAGGGGGGCACCGGGCTCATGGCCTATGGCGCCTTCGGGCTCCGCGACGCCGCTTTTCACGATCTCGTCGCCCTGAGCGCGGAGAACCAGCTCATCCGCGAAGCGCTCGCTCGCCTGCACGCGCACGTGCACCTGTTCCGGCTTCTCCACGACACCCAGGTCACTCACTTGGCGATGGCCGAGCACGAAGACGTTGTGGCCGCGATCGCCGCGCGTGACCCCGACGCCGCCGCCTACGCCATGCGTCGGCACATCCTGCTGTCCGGTGAGCGGTTCCGGCGATTGTTCGACGAAATCAAGGGTTCGGAGGGTATGGCGTAAAGGCTTGACGGGCGGGCTGGGCCGAGGAATGCTAACGCAATTGGGTCAGATCGGATTGGATTGGATCGACGTCACCCGCCTCAGATGCGAGGAGAAGCAGGTGCCCAGAGCGCTGCTCCTGACCGGCGACGCCGCCGAGGAGCTCGACACCATGTATCCCTACTATCGCGTTCAGGAGGGCGGCTGGGACGTCGACGTCTCGTCACGGACGATGCGTGACGTTCAGCTGGTCATCCACGAGTTCGACCCCAACTCCGACGCCTACGTGGAGAAGAACGGCCGAAAGCTCCCGGTCGACGTGCCCTGGGCCGAGGTCGACGTCGAGCGCTATGACGCCCTCATCATCCCTGGGGGACGCGCCCCCGAGTGGATCCGGGTCGACGCCGACGTCAGGCGCATCACCGAGCACTTCTTCGCGCGCAACCTCCCGATCGCGCTGGTGTGCCACGGCGCGCAGGTGCCGGCTGTGTACGGACTGCTCAAGGGCCGGAAGACAGCGTGCTTCCCCCCCAT
This sequence comes from Streptomyces sp. PA03-3a, assembly GCF_033792735.1. NCBI lineage: Bacteria > Bacillati > Actinomycetota > Actinomycetes > Kitasatosporales > Streptomycetaceae > Streptomyces > Streptomyces sp. PA03-3a. The sequence goes on along the minus strand of NZ_JARAVM010000018.1, from coordinate 100,327 downwards.
CACCGGTGACATGGAGAACGCGGGCGCAACGGTCATCGACGCTCCCGACGTCGTGGACGGCAACCTCGTCTCCTGCCGCGGATGGCCCGACATGCCGCAATTCGGCAGGGCGATGATGGAGCTCTTCTCGAAGTCCATCAACTCCGCATCGGCATGACCACACCTGACCTGCCCCGGTGAAGCCCGAGCCACTCGCCGTTCTGTGCCACCGCCACCGCCATCGTCATGCGCCGGTCGCCAGAGGCCAGGCCTCTGGCGATGTCGGCCACCCGGTGGCTCGATCCTGGCCAACCTCTTCAACCCGCGAGTGACCGTCATCGGAGGCCATTTCGCCTCGCCGGCCCACTGACTGCTGCCACACGCACAAGATCAGCTGCAACGGCTCGCGGTGGCAGCTCCAGCCGCCCAGTGCCGATTCGTCGCCTGCACGCTCGGCTTCGGCGCCGCATCCCGTGGCGCGGCGAGCACGGTGATCAACCACATCATCGACGACTCGACCACGATCACGGACTCACGCAGGCCGGCCCCTTGCTGACGGCCCCACAGACCTGGAGCCGGCACCCTCCAGCAACCGCACTATCCGCTACCAGCAAGTGGCAATAAGCGCGGCGGTTCGCGCCGTGCCTGACATCCCCCAGGCAGGAAGGGTTTTTCATGTCACCACGTCATCGAACGTGGGCCAGGCTGCTCGACGCAGCCCTGCCAGCACAAGGACGACGCCCGAGACGTCGCACCGCGACCACGATGGCCTTAGCCCTCATCGCCCCTTTCCTCACGTTCCTCGCGACGCCGGTGAGCGCTGCGGCCCCCACGGCGGCTGAGCCCGCTCCCGTCGCTGCACCGGAGCTGCTGCAGCCGTCCGCGCCTGCCGCCGAGGCCGCACCACCAGACGCCGGCTTCAAGGTGCTCGTGGTGCGCAGCACCCAGGACGCGGTGTCGTCGGCCGGCCTGGCCGCGATCCGGGATGCGGCCAGACCCGGTCATTTCACGGTCGTGGCGCCCGGGCCCGCTGACGTGGGCGACCATTTCACGGAGAAGAAGCTGAAGCAGTACCGCGCGGTCGTGTTCTTGGACACGGGTCTCGCGAGCCCGCTCACGGACGCGCAACGCGCGAACTTCGAGCACTACTTCCGCGACGGCGGCGGCTTCGTCGGCGTCGGCTCGGCGGTCGAGACCGACGAGTCCTGGTCGTTCCTGACCGACATCCTGGGGACGCGTGCGTCCGGCAGGACCGACGTGCAATCGGGTGACGTGAAGGTCGCCGACCGCGTCCACGACGCGACCAAGGATCTGCCGCAGATCTGGTCGCGGACCGACAAGTGGTACAACTTCACGAAGAACGTGCGCGGTGTGTCACACGTCCTCGACACCGTCGTCGAAGACCCGTTCGGGCCGCAGCCGCAGGGCGCCGACCTGGACGGGATCGCCGGGGGCACGATGGGCGCCGATCACCCGGTCTCGTGGTGCAAGGACTTCCAGGGCGGCCGCTCGTTCTACACCGGCCTGGGCAACACGGCCGCGAGCTTCGACGCCGGCCTCACCAAGCACCTCAAGGGCGCGATCGGCTGGGCCGCGGGCCAGGCCGACCCGGACTACAGCGATTGCGGCGCCACCGTGCTGGCCAACTACCAGCAGACGAAGATCGGCTCGCCGCCGAACCTGCAGGAGCCGATCGGCTTCGACCAGCTGCCGGACGGCCGCGTTCTGCAGACGGACCGCCTCGGCTCGCTGCGCATGCACGACTCGACCACGGGCGTCACCACGGTCGTCGCCAACTTCGCCGATCCGAGCCTGCCGATGACGCAGCAGATCTACTCCGCGGGCGAGGACGGGCTCTATGGCCCGGCGGTCGACGCCGACTTCGCGACCAACAAGTGGGTCTACCTCTACTACTCGCCGAAGGAGGTCACCGACGTCAAGCTGAGCGACGGATCGGTCGTCACCCAGACCACGCCGAACACCACCCCGCCGAACGTGGCGGCGTCCAAGACCGCGTGGGATCCGTACGTAGGCTATTTCCAGCTCAGCCGCTTCAAGTTCGTCGACGCCACCGACAGCACGCCGGCGCACCTCGACATGGGCTCCGAGCAGCAGATCATGCGCGTGCCGGTCAACCGCCAGGAGTGCTGCCACGTCGGAGGCGACATCGACTTCGACAAGCACGGCAACCTCTGGATGGTCACCGGCGATGACACGCCCGCGGGCGGCATCAACGCCGGCGGCTACGGGCCGTACAACTCGCAGAAGACCGACGAGCAGCAGACCGTGCGCGTCACCAACGCGACGGGCGGCACGTTCACGCTGACCTTCGAGGGCCAGACGACGGAGCCGATCGCGTGGAACGCGGATCGCAATGCGATCGACGCGGCGCTCGAGGCGCTCTCGAACATCGCGGCGGACGAGATCCAGACCAGCGGCGGCCCGGTCAACACGTCGAACGTCAACGTGTTCTTCCGCCGCGGCAAGCAGCAGTCCGATCAGCCGCAGATCACCGCCGACGGCGCCGGCCTGACCGGCACCGCCACGCCGGCGATCGCCACCGACACGGCGCAGGCGGGCGGCTGGTATCAGCGGCTCACCGGTGACTCGCGCCGCACCGCACTGAACACCAACGACCTGCGCGGCAAGGTGCTGCGGATCAAGGTCAAGGACGGCAACATCTCCGACGCCGACGCCAACAAGGTCGACTTCGGCTCCGGCACGGGCGCCTACTCGATCCCGTCGGGCAACCTGTTCCCGCTGGTCGCGGGCGCGCCGCAGGACAAGACGCGGCCGGAGGTCTACGCGATGGGGTTCCGCAACCCGTTCCGGATCCAGGTCGACGAGAACGACGTGGCCTACATCGGCGACTACTCGCCCGACGCCCAGACACCGCAGCGCTCGCACGGCCCGGCGGGCACCGGCCGCTACGAGATCGTGCGCAAGCCGTCCAACTACGGCTGGCCGACGTGCTACAAGCGCGACCTCGCGCACTACGAGTGGAACTTCCACGAGTTCGCGCCCGGCACCACCACCGCGGGCACGCCGCTGAACAACCCGCCTCAGAAGTTCGACTGCGACGGGCCGACGCAGCGCAACGACTCGCTGTGGAACATCGAGGGCGGTCCGACGGTCGAGCCGGGCCTGAGGGACGTCCCGCCGGTCACCGACCCGGACATCTGGTATTCCTACCGCGACAACAACCCGACCGCGCCGCTCGGCACCCCGTGCGAGGCCTACTACGCGCCGACCTCGGGCCCGATCGCGCCCGGCTCGACGACGGAATGCCCGCGGCTGTTCCCCGAGCTCTACACCGGCGGCGTCGGTCCGCACGGGGTCACGAAGTACCACTACGACCCGAAGAACCCGAACCCTCACAAGTTCCCGCCGTACTACGACGACTCGGTGATCATCAGCGAGTGGACGCAGGACACGCTGCGCGAGGTCAAGCTCGACAAGCAGACCAACCACGTCCAGAAGATCAACAACTTCCTGGATTGCGGCAGCCGTGCGAACGCCGGGGCAGGCGCGTTCCGGTTCGAGTGCGACAACCCGATGGACCTGCAGTTCGGTTCTGACGGCGCGTTCTACCTGCTGACCTACGGCAACGGGTTCAACGTCATCAGCCCCGACGCGGGCATGTACAAGTGGGAGTACGTCAAGGGCAAGCGCGCGCCGAAGGCCGTGCTCACCACGGACCGCACCGACGGCTCAACGCCGCTGACCGTGAACTTCTCCAGCGCCGGCTCGCTGGATGAGGATCCCGGCGACTCGATCCGCTACGAGTGGAACTTCGGCGACGGCTCGGCGATCGAGACCGACCCGAACCCGGCACACACCTACACGCAGTCCGGCCGCTACACGGCCGTGCTGACCGTGCTCGACTCGTCCGGAAGGCAAACCTCGACCAGCACCGTGATCACCGTGGGCAACACGAGCCCGACGGTGGTCGTCAATACGCCGGTGGAGGGCGGGACGTTCGCGTTCGGCGACGACATCCCGTTCTCGGTCACGGTCACGGACCCCGAGGACGCGACGGTGAATTGCTCCGAGGTGCAGGTGACGTTCGTGCTCGGCCACGACGCGCACGGCCACGCCGAGGAGTCCGTCAACGGCTGCTCGGGCGTGCTCCACACGGACGCCGACGACGTCTCACACGGCGGCAACGTCTCCGGCGTGGTCCAGGCGCGCTACACCGACCACGGCGGTCCGGGCGGCGTCCCACAGCTGACCACGACCGGCCAGCACCAGATCCGCCAGAAGCACCAGGAGGTGGAGTTCGTCGTCAACCAGTCCGGCACCAACACGGCGACCAACACCGACGGCGGCGCCGGCGTGCACCGCGGCAGCCTGGGCTCGGGCGACTGGCTCCAGCTCAACGGCCCCTTCAACCTGACCAACATCGATTCGATCACGTTCCGCGCGGCGGACGCGGCGAACGGCCGCACGCCCGGGTCGCCGCTGGCGGCAATCGAGGTCCGTCAGGACTCGATCACCGGGCCGATCCTGACCACGGCCAACCTCGTGTCCACCGGCGGGACGGGAACCTGGACGAGCCAGACGTTCCCGATCTCGATGTCCGGGACGCATGAGCTGTTCCTGGTGTTCCGCTCGGTCACGGGTGGCGCCACGGGCGGCAACCTGTTCAACCTCAACTGGGCCGAGTTCGTCGGCGCGGGCATCGGCACCTAGCGAACCCGCCCGTGCCGACGAACCCGAGTTCGTCGGCACGGGCATCCGCACCCAGCGAACCCGCCGGTACAGCGGCAAGAGAGAAGACACTCATGCGGAGAAGATTTCGCACATCGGCAGTGGCCGCCTTCCTGACGGCGGCCGCAACACTCATCCCCGCGACACCGTCGTGGGCACAGGAAACGACACCGCCGACGATCAACGTGGCGACGCTGTCGCCCTCTGCGCCGACCGGCCAGAACAACTGGTACACCGGCCCGGTGACGCTGAACGTGTCGGCGACCGACGACGTCGGCATCGCCAAGTTCCAGTACTCGCTCAACGGCGGCGCCGCCTACATCGACGTGCCCGTCGAGGGGGCGCCGACGTCGGCCACGGCGTCGGCGGTGATCACGCAGGAGGGCAACACCAGCGTCCGGTACCGCGCGGTCGACACGGCCGGAAACGTCGCGGCGTTCCGCTCGATCTCGGTCCGGATCGACACGCGGGCGCCGGCTGCATCGTACCCGGCGATCACCGACGGTCAGGTCGGACACGTCGCCACGCTTATCCCGACGCGCACGGACCCCGCCCCCGGCTCGGGCGGAGTGGCTGTGCTGAACATGTACCTCGACGGCAAGCTGGTCCCGCCGTTGCCGGTGCAGACCTCCGACCTGTCGCTCGGCGTGCACACGCTCGCGGTGCATCTCTCTGACGCTGCTTCCAGCAGCGCGAAGTACACGCAGACGTTCATCGTGACGACCTCGTTCGCGGACGTCGGCACGCTGATCACCCGGTTCGTGACCGCCGGCAGCGTCCCGGCGGAGGTCGGCGAGGCGCTCCAAGCCAAGGTCGACCAGGCCAAGGCGCTCGCCGACGCCGGTTCGGCCAAGCGCGCGAGCCAGGTCCTGAACGGGTTCGTCTCGATCGCCGGCCGGATCCCGCCCGGCTCGGCCCGCAGCACACTCGTGGGCGATGCTCGTTACCTGATCGACCAGCTCGAAGGCCGGCTCGCGCCGGAGCCCGCGACGGGCCTTGAGTCTGAGCCCGCGGAGGGCCCGAAGTTCATCCCGGACCCGGTGCTCGCCCCGCTCCCGCACAACCCGGACGCCGACTACAACGTCCTGATCTTTTCCAAGACGACGGGCTTCCGGCACGACCACATCCCGCACACCGTGGCCGCGATCCAGAAGCTCGGCATCGCGCACAACTTCAACGTCGACGTCTACGACCCGCAACTCCCGACGGTCACGCTGCCCACGAGCCCGTTCCTGAGCCTCGACACGCTCAAGCAGTACGACACGATCGTCTTCGAGTCCAACGTCGGGCACCCGGGCCCGCTCAATGCGACCACCGAGCAGCCGAACTTCGAGGCCTACATGAAGCAGGGCGGCGGCTATGTCGGCATCCACGGCGCCGCCGACTCGTTCGAGATCGGCACCTGGCCGTGGTACGGCGACCTCGCCGGTGGGTTCTTCACCAACCATCCGAACGGCCAGAACGGGTTCGGCCAGTGCGGCAGCTGCATCCACACCGAGGTGGTGACCGAGGACAAGACGCACCCGGCGACCGCGCATCTCCCTGCCCGGTGGATGACGGTCGACGAGCTCTACAACTTCGACCGCAACATGCGGGCCGACGTGCACACGCTGCTGAGCCTCAACGAGGACAGCTACCAGCGCAGCCTCAACAGCGGCAACGCGGCCACCAACCCGCTGCGGCTGATGAACGGCGACCACCCGATCGCGTGGTGCCAGAACTGGGGCGGTGGCAAGGCGTTCTCGAACATCCTCGGCCACTTCCGGACGCAGTACTACGACGACGCGTTCATGCAGATCATCCTCGGCGGGATCGAGACGACCGCCGACCGCACGGACGCCAACTGCTCCTCCTACCGGGAGACCAGCCTGCTGATCGAGGCTGACCGAGCGGCCGGGCTGCTGACCGCGGACGCCGCGGACGCCGTCGGTGCCGCTTTGGACATCGCGCGGGACAGCTACCTGGCAACCAACTACACCACCGCCATCCCGGCGCTGAACTCGATCGTCGACCTGGCGAACGACGAGGCCTCCGGCGACGCTGCGGCGCGTTCCGAGCTCGCGCGGCAGGCGCGCGAGCTGCGGGAGTGGATGCAGAACCTCAACCGCTGACCCGTTCACGCGGCGGGGCGGCGAACCGCCGCCCCGCCGCGCTGACGCTGGAGCGCGCACCACTATCGCGGATTTATGCACGACCTTCTCGTGATCACCGACGCAACATTGGCAGGTGCCGCACGTGACCCATCCTCCCAAGGGAGCGGTGATGCGGTCGGGTCGACGCCCTGCAGGCGGCATTCGAACACTAGGTCCAGGGCGACGGCGGTTGCGCCGGCAGGGGCGATCACCGAGGCCGATCGCGAGGTCGTGATGAGCCGGCCGAATGAAATGAAAGAACGCGTTCCGCGACGCGGAGAACGGATGCGTCTGCGATCGGAGGGGAGGAGGACGACGGTGACCCTTGGACGAATTGCCGGGCTGTCGCGGGCGCCGCCCCCCGCAGACCGGCTCCACGAGTACGCCGCGCCGTACTGGGTCTTCAGCCAGCCGAGAAGTCCTTCGGTCCTTGTGTGGCCCGGTGGCGAACCGAGCAGGACGCCGAGCATGATCAGGGGAGCTTCAGGTGGTCGAAGCAGGGCGCTGGCGGGCGGTTCCGCGGTGGGTGAAGGATGGCTGGCATCCGTCACCTTTCCTATACGATCCAAGCGGGGCATCACCACCCCGCAGCATGCGACCGATGGCAAAAGGTTCCCGAAGACGCTAGAAGTGACCTCACGCCTATGGCGCCTTCGGGCTCCGCGACGCTGCTTTTCACGATCTCGTCGCCCTGAGCGCGGAGAACCAGCTCATCCGCGAAGCGCTCGCTCGCCTGCACACGCACGTGCGCCTGTTCCGGCTTCTCCACGACACCCAGGTCACTCACTTGGCGATGGCCGAGCACGAAGACGTTGTGGCCGCGACCGCCGCGCGTGACCCCGACGCCGCCGCCTACGCCATGCGTCGGCACACCCTGCTGCCCGGCGAGCGGTTCCGGCGCTTGTTCGACGAGGCCAAGGGTGCCGGCGGAATGGTGTAAAGGCTTGACGGGCGGGCTGGGCCGAGGAATGCTAGCCAATCAGATCGGATCGGATCCGCCTCATCCCCCTCAGATGCGAGGAGAAGCAGGTGCCCAGAGCGCTGCTCCTGACCGGCGACGCCGCCGAGGAGCTCGACACCATGTATCCCTACTATCGCGTTCAGGAGGGCGGCTGGGACGTCGACGTCTCGTCACGGACGATGCGTGACGTTCAGCTGGTCATCCACGAGTTCGACCCCAACTCCGACGCCTACGTGGAGAAGAACGGCCGAAAGCTCCCGGTCGACGTGCCCTGGGCCGAGGTCGACGTCGAGCGCTATGACGCCCTCATCATCCCTGGGGGACGCGCCCCCGAGTGGATCCGGGTCGACGCCGACGTCAGGCGCATCACCGAGCACTTCTTCGCGCGCAACCTCCCGATCGCGCTGGTGTGCCACGGCGCGCAGGTGCCGGCTGTGTACGGACTGCTCAAGGGCCGGAAGACAGCGTGCTTCCCCCCCATCACCGGTGACATGGAGAACGCGGGCGCAACGGTCATCGACGCTCCCGACGTCGTGGACGGCAACCTCGTCTCCTGCCGCGGATGGCCCGACATGCCGCAATTCGGCAGGGCGATGATGGAGCTCTTCTCGAAGTCCATCAACTCCGCATCGGCATGAGCACACCTGGCCTGCCCCGGTGACGGCACTTCGGACCATCACAGTCGACGGCTCCCCCGTCCACGTCATGGAGAGCGGCACCGGGCCCGCGGTGCTGATGCTGCATGGCTCCGGACCCGGTACGACCGGATCCGGCGCCTGGGCAACGACGGCACAGGCGCTGGGCACGTCCTGGCACCTGGTGGCTCCTGACCAGGCGGGGTTCGGTCGTACACCAATCCCGGCGGGCTCCAGGGGTGGGCTCCGGCTGTGGACGGAGCAGGCGGCTGGCCTGATGGATGCTCTCGGTGTCGAGCACTACGCCGTGGTGGGCCACTCCATGGGCGGTGCCGTGGCGCTGGCGTTGGCGGCCGCGCGTCCCCAGCAGGTCACCCGTGTCGTGGCGGTCTCGACGATGGGCGCCCCCGGGGCGCCGCTGTCCGCCGAGCTCGACGCGGTCTGGGCCGCCCCCGCCGGCCCGCTCGGGGCACGAGACATGTTGAGTCGCCTCGTCCTCGACCAAGCGCTCGTGACCGAGTCGGCCGTCGCTGCCCGTGCAGCTGCGATGCGAGCGGGAGCGGCCGCATTCGCGCCGTTGTTCCCACCACCTAGGGCACGTTGGGCCGACGAGCTCACCCTCTCGGCGCAAACTCTGGCAGCGGTCCGCGCGCCCGTGCTGCTCGTCCACGGCGCCGAGGACCGAGTCACCCCGCTCGGGACGGCAGCCCTGCCCCTGCTCGAACACCTGGCCGATGTCCGTCTGCACGTGCTCGGCCGATGCGGGCACGTGCCGGCGCTCGAGCACCCGCACGACTTCAGGCGACTCCTGTCGTGCTTCCTCGGCCGGGAACGAGGTTACTAGTCATGCAGGTCCGGTGATGCTGCGTAGCCACAGCCACAGCATCGTGCCGCACAAGTGGAGTCCGGCCAGGTAGCTCTCGGGAGTCTTGTCGAGATCACCGACCACCTCGGATACGACAAACACGACCCGATCGGCGCCGGCAGCGGGAACTCCCGCAACGGGATCCGGTCCAAGACGGTGCTGACCGACGTCGGCCCGGTCGAGATCGCGGTGCCGCGGGACCGCGACGGCAGCTTCGAGCCACAGATCGTCAAGGAACGCCAGCGGCGTCTGACCGGCGTGGACGAGATGGTGCTGTCGCTGTCCGCGCGGGGACTGACGCACGGCGACATCTCCGCCCACCTGGCCGAGGTCTGCGGCGCGAGCGTGTCCGAGCAGACCATCTCGACCATCACCGACAGCGATAGTGATTTGAGCTGCACTGATCTTCGTGGAGTCCCTGAAGTCTGGGTTTGTTACGATCCAGGCGTAAAGGAGAACTACCAGCAGTGCCAGCATCCCGTAGGACGCAGGGCTGATCCACCACAGCGACCGCGGGTCGCAATACGTGTCCATTCGCTACACAGAGCGATTGGCAGAAGTCGGCGCCTCCGCGTCGGTCGGGTCCGTCGCGGACAGCTACGACAACGCGATGGCAGAGGCCCTCAACGGAACATTCAAGGCTGAATTGATCGAGCATCAGGGACCGTGGCGGGACTTCGACCATGTCGAACGGGCCCTCGTCCAGTGGGTCGCGTGGTACAACAGCGAACGACTCCACTCCGCCCTGAGCTACGTCCCACCCGACGAGGACGAACAGGCGTACTGGGCGCAACCAGAGGAAACCCCGCAGACCGCTTGATCACACGATCGCGGACTCCACAAAATTCGGGGCAGCTCAGTCAGCGCGCGGCCAACGTCTCCCACGCCAAGATCCGGGCACGCGGCGACACGCCATGGCCACTCTCAAGACCGGCGGCTCCTCCGCAAGCTGCGGTGCAGCACAATGCTCATCACCGCCCTCGTACGGGCGGTGCTCACACTCCACCTCAACGCCTCAAACTGAGGTTGAAAAAGTTGACTGGCCTGCCGGGAGCGCAGAGTCAAGGAAGGTGGTTGCCGTTCGCCACTCGAAGGATCTTGCCTGTCGTGCCCCCGATCAGCCCCCGACCTCGGGTAGCTGCGCACGGGCGGAGGGGTGGGGGCTGGGCCCCGCCGAGGCAGTCATGTGACTGCCAGGACGATGGCCGTGTAGTGCGCGGTGAAGGCGGCGATGGTGAGGGCGTGGAAGACCTCGTGGAAGCCGAACCAGGCCGGTGAAGGGTCAGGGCGCTTGAGTCCGTATACGACGGCGCCCGCGGTGTAGAGCAAACCACCGGTGATGACGAGAACGACAACCGTGGCGCCGCCAGTGCGCGCGAAATCGGGCAGGTAGAAGACGGCCACCCAGCCCAGCGCGAGGTAGCACGGGGTGTACAGCCACCGCGGAGCCGCGATCCACAGCATGCGGAAGGCGATGCCGGCCAAGGCGCCTGCCCACACCGCGGCCAACAGGACCTGCTGCTGGGCTGTGGGCAGCAGCAGTACCGCCAGCGGGGTGTACGTGCCGGCGATGATCAGGAAGATATTCGCGTGGTCCAGCCGGCGCAAAACCGCGTCCCCGCGCGGACCCCAGGTTCCGCGGTGGTAGACAGCGCTGGTAGCGAACAGCAGGCAGGCCGACAGTGCGTACACCGAGCAGGCCGCCACTGCGGCGGTTGAGCGCGAAACGGCGATCAGGACGATGCCGCCGACCAGAGCGAGGGGGAACACGCCCGCGTGCAGCCAGCCGCGCATCCTCGGCTTCAGCGCAGCCGCCGCGCGCTCCACCCCGCCTTCGAGGCCGGCCGCTGCCTGCCCGGCAGTCAGCCGGCCAGTTGTGCCAACAGGCGCATCACTCGCGGGCGCACGCAGGGCGTTGGGGGTGGTGCCGGGGCGAGGCTGAGACTCTGGTCCGTGTGCCGGCGGCTGAGTATCTTCGGCGATCATGCCCTCATCTTCTGGAGTCGGCGGAAGAATGCGCGGCTCGGGCGCGTCGCCCCGGACTGCGGGTCAGGTGTCAGGCCGGGACGCGGCACGGCGGTATTCGGCGTTGATGCGCTGCGCTTCTGCGAGCTGGTCTTCGAGGATGACGATGCGGCAGGCGGCCTCGATGGGGGTGCCCTGGTCGACGAGTTCCCGGGCGCGGGCCGCGATGCGCAGCTGGTAGCGGGAGTAGCGGCGGTGGCCGCCCTCGGAGCGGAGCGGGGTGATCAGGCGGGCTTCGCCGATGGCGCGCAGGAAACCCTGCGTGGTGCCGAGCATCTCCGCGGCCCGGCCCATCGTGTAGGCGGGGTAGTCGTCGTCGTCAAGCCGGCTGAACGAGTCGTCTGCTGTCATTGCACCTCTCTGGGAAACCGCACTGAGGGGCCCTGGTGCCATATGGCACCAGGGCCCCGAAGGAACTTGCTACACCATCTGCCGGCCCTGGAAATACACCGGCCTTCTGTTTCCGCCCACCCGACCGGAATGCTGCCGGGGGCGCGGGGATCGCGGATGCGTGACCGGAGACCACCTCACTATCGATGTCCTGCGGTACCCGGGCTTCGTACTGCTCGCCCGGGCGATCCTGATGGCGCTCGGCTCCTCCGTTCTTCCCTCTGGACGGGACTGCGTACTGCTCTACTGCTGGTGATGCAACTGCTCGGTGGCCTGCGACAGCGCCACTCTCCGGCAGCCGGTCCGTCGCCTGTCCTGCTCTGGCTCGGAACCTCGCTGCCGAACTTCCCGGTGCGCGCGTCCGCAGCCCGACGCCTTCACCGAGGTACTGCCCACTGACTTGACTGCTGGCACTGCGAACTGCACTTACCGGTACTGCTCACGGCGGCCCCTGACCACTGCGGGCCACCCGGTCCGGTCGTCAGTCCGTCGCCGTCCTGCAACCGCTCTGGCTTCGGAACTCCACCACCGCACCGTCCTGCACACTGCAACCAGCTGTACTGCGGGTACTGCTGACCGGCAGTTCGTCTCTGCCAGGCCCTTCTGTCTCTCTGAGCTACGAGAGAAACAATAACCACACCACCGCCCAATGTCTACTCCGGCCACCATAGATTTTTGGGCGCTGGACGATGAGGTAATCGACCCCAACAGCGACGTGGACAGCGCGCAAGGCACCGGCCCCTGCGGCCCGGTCCACAACTCCTCCCCTGGCCACCGCACCCTGCCACCATCCAGGCGGTGCACGTACCCAAGCCGGCGGGACGGCCGCCGGGTGCTGCACTTCTTCCAAGGCTGTCCCGCGGCTCACCAGGGCAGATGTCAGGGCCGGGGATTGCCTGCGGCCGTAGACCAACCAGTGGGTGACATCCGGAGGAAACGATCAAAGGGGGCCGACCTGTCCATGGCGGACTTCCGCGTCACGCTGGCCGCGTTGTACGCGTCGGCCCGCTCACCGCGCACGCGGCCTGGCCACATGGGCTCACGGCCAGATCACCATGCCCGTGGACACCCTCCCCTTGTGCTTCGGGCGGCTCACCGGCCAGCAGGGGCAGGTCCGGCTTCGGGCGCAGCAGGGCGATGACGGTCTCGTTCACGGCCAGCGGGTGCGAGGCGCCGGCGCTGCCCGCGTCGCGGGCCGGACCGACCATCTCCGACAGCGGGCGCCGCAACTCGTGGGATGCGGCTTCCAGGCCCTTCATGGTCAGATTCCGCAAGGTCTCCCCGCTCTTGGGGGGTGCTGTTCCTCATGTCACACCCGGACCCGGGCGTGCAGCGTGTCCAGTTGCACAAGGACGCGATCGAGACCGCCCGCTCCGTCGGCGTCGGCACGGTGATCTACTCCAGCATGATGCTGGGCGGCGAGACGGGCCTGGACAGCCTGATCGGCATCCAGCAGGGCCACATCCACATCATGCGCCACCTGGCACAGAGCGGGATCGACCACATCATCGTCCGGCAGGGGATCTACGCAGAGGGATGGCCGCACTACGTGGGCTCCGCCGCCCGCGCCATCCGAGCGGGCGACCCCCGGCCGCTCGAATGGACGGTGCCGCAGGACCTTGAATGGACGGTGCCGCAGGACATCGCCATCGCCTGGACCGGCCTGGACGAGCTCGGCGAAGGCAACGCGACGATCCTCGCCCACTACCGGGACTACCTCGGGCAGACACTCCGCCTGACCGGGCCGAGGGCCACCAAGATCAGCAAGATCGCGAAAGAAGTGGAAGAACGGACCGGCCGCTCCGTCAAACTGCAGTTCGCCGGCTGGCACCCCTTCTGCCAGGGCCTGGCCAACGGTGAAGGCGAGATCGTCGATCCGCTGCTCGGGCAGTTGCTCGGACACCCCGCCAAGGGCATCGAGGAGATGCCCGACGAGCTCTTCGTGCAGCGCTAAGCAAGGGCTGCGCCGTTACACGCGCTGTCGCCCGGGGAACCCATCCCGCGCAGTCCCGCAACCAACGCACCGTCGGGCGCGTCCCCTCGGCCGCCCGGAAAGGTATCACTCATGTCCCACCACCTCGACACCCCGCTGGCAGCACAGAACGGCCAGCTCTACATCGACGACCTCTACGTCTTCCCCGGCCAGGGCAGCACCGTGTTCGTCATGGACGTCAACTCCAACATCACCGGCGTCTACGCCGAGCCCGGCTTCCACCACGAGGCCCGCTACGAGTTCAAGGTCCACTTCGACGGCGCCGAATTCGAGACGCTGACCTACCGCTTCTCCTTCGGCGAACCCGACACCGACGGCCGCCAGTCACTGCGCCTGCACACCCTGACCGGCACGGACGCCCGCGAAGACACCGCCGAGGGCGAACTCGTACTCACCGGCCGCACGGGCGAAACCGCCGAAGCGGACGGCATCCGCGCGTGGGCCAGCCGGATCGCGGACCCCTTCTACATCGACCTCGACCTGCTCGCGATCATCAACGGAGCCGTCGCCAAGGGCACCGCCGTGGACCTGTCGTCCTGGAACCCGAAGCAGGCGAAGAACACCTTCGCCGGCACATCCGTGGAAACCATCGTGCTCGAAATCCCCCACACCCACCCCCAGCTCAAGCCCGGAGCGCGCACCGGCGTGTGGTGCGCGACCAAACTCGCCACCGACGCAGGAGGCTGGCGGCAGATCAACCGCGGCGGCAACCCGATGATGTGGCCGATCTTCTGGCCCGGCGACACCGACTTCTCCGACCCCGCCAACACCCGCCACCCCTCACAGGACCTCACCCAAAGCGGCAGGGACATCGCCGACCAGGTCGCCGCCGTCGTCCGCGCCACCGGCACCGCGGCAGACCCCGAAGGCTACGGCCGCACCGTGGCCGCCCAGCTCCTGCCCGACGTACTGCCGTACGTCATCGACACCCCCGCATCCTTCGGCTTCGCCACCCGCAACGGCCGCACCCAGGCCGACAACGCCCCCGAAGCCATGCTTTCCCTGGTGACCAACACGCCCGTACCCTCCGGCCTCACCCCCGCAACCAACGCCGACCTACGCACCCCGCACTTCCCCTACACCAACCCCGCCTGACCCCCACACCCCGTGGGAGCGGTAGGCACCCTTCGCTACCACGGGAGCCGGTCGAGGCACGGACGAGCAGGCTTCACCCTGCTTCGCCACCGCATCCTCCTCCGATAGCAGCACACTCCGTCACCACCGAATGTGAGACGCGGATCGGTGTCCGGGGCGTCCCACAGCCCGCGCAGGAACTTCAGCCCGGACACCGACAGCCGCTGCGCCTCAACCAGCACCAGCACCCGCGGCGCTGAATCCTCCTTGGTGACTCGGACAGGATCACGACGAAAGGCACACCTGGCCGCTCGTCGTGCGAGCGAACACGTCTCGACGTTGGCGCGGGCCCGTGTATGTGCGAGCGGTTCTGGCCGAACAGCACCAGCCCATAAGCCCCCTGCCAGGCCCTGGCCCACTCAACATCTCCTGGCCGCCTGGACCCACACCGGCCCAGCCTGCCGACACCCCCCCCAGGGCGCCCTACGCTGACAAAGCCCTACTTGCTTTGAGATGGGTCCCCTACGACGGAGGCTGCGTCTTGCCACACGAGGCGTGGGCGTGGTTCAACGAACTGATCGGGCTTCGGCACTCCCCGAGGCAGTACAGGAGCCAAGGTCTCAAACACCCGTTCCATGACAACCTACCTGACCACCTGAAGCCCTCTCCGTAGCTGGCTGGGCGCGCCTTGAAGTCAAAAACATGGTGCGGCTGCGTGCCACTGACGTTCTCTCAGCGGTGATCATTGCCAAGCTTCGTTGAGGACGAGGGCGGCGCGGGCGATGTCGCCGATCCGGCTCGGGCTGAGAGTGACGTACTGCAGCGTGCGCCAGCGCTGCTTGAGCTCGGCGGCAGCGCGTTCGCCGAGCGCACGGATGCCTCTGATAAGACTGTTCGTGGTTCGTGTGTCCGCGTGCAGGACCTGCTCGGACCGGCCCTTCGGGCGGCGGACCGGGACAAGGATGCCGATGCCGGCCCCGATGTAGCCCTTGTCGGCCCGTGGGGCAGGCCGTCGGCCGCGGCATTTACAGAGCGGGGAGGGCGTGGATCCGTGCTGCGGTGATGTCGGGAGTGGAACCGGGCTCGACATCGGAGACCCACCGCGGAGTGCCGTCCGGGGCGGACGTCTGTCCGCAGTCGGGTGCGACCGCTCCGGCCTGCTCACGCATGGGGTGGTTCACACTGCTTCGCGTAGATCATTTCACTGCATGCTCGCTTCTCTTGCCGAACCGGCAGTCGTCACGCTGATGCTGGCCAGCGCTCCCCTCGTGCCGCGCATCATCATGCCCGTATTGGGGCCGCGAGCCTTCGCGTCGCACGCCAAGAAGATCTATGGGGCCAGCGGTTTCTGAACCGCGAGTAGGTATGCCAGAAAGAGTGGCAAAAGTAGTCAGACGGCGGAGGCCACTCTTTTAGTCAGGTGACCTTGCTCCTCACAACTGCGCGTTCAGCGCAGAGCGTCCTCGCAGATCATGCAACACTCGACGCGTGACAACGCCCGAAGAACCGCCCAGAGCCAGCCTGCCCGGCGGCGGTCCGTATGCCTGTCCCTGCTGCGGTCGGCCGAGGCCGAGGCGGGGCACAGGCCGTGCTGGGCGGGCCGGGGTGGGTGGACCTCCGCCGCCGACGGTGCGCTTCGCCCGTGGCGGGCGGGCCTTCAGGCCACGTCGCGCCGGGTGAGCAGCAGGGCGGACAGGCCGAGGAAGACCGCCATGTACGCCGTCAGCACCACGCTCGCCGTGACGGGTCCCGACACCGAGACCACCCCGGGAACCGAGGTGCCGGCCGTGCCGGACGGGTCCAGGGCGGCGGCCAACGAGCCCGCGCTCGGCCCGATCAGCAGCCGCTGCAGCCCCTTCAGCACCGGGAGGGTCGTGGTCAGCCCGGAGACCAGGTTCTCCATCGCCAGCAGCCACAGCAGCCCCACGCCGATGGCGGCGCCGGTGCCGCGCAGCAGGATCGCCAGGAACATGCCGAGGCTCGCCGCGGCCATGCTGATCAGCCAGGCTGCCGCGACTCCGGCCGCGATGCTCGACACGTCCGGCCAGTGCGCCGCCCGGCCGGTGAGCGCCGCGGCGACGGCGCCGGATGCGGCGCCGAGCGCCACCACCAGCGCCGTGACGCAGAGCACCACCACCGCCGCGGACGCCGCCTTGCCGAGGACCGCGCCCGTGCGGCCGGGCCGCTGGACCAGAAGTGTCCCCCAGGTTCCCCACCGGAACTCGCCTCCGGTGAGCACCGCGCCGAGGATCAGCATCAGTGCACTGCCGAACATCGGGTACAGGGCCACGGTCCCCGACAGGAAGCGGTCCGGAAGCAGGCCGTCGATCAGTTCCTGCGGGTCACCGGCGGCGCCGGGCGGCCGGTTCCGTACAGCCAGGTAGACGACGGCCGGCACCACCGTGCCGAAGACCAGGGCGAGGGCGATCCACGCGCCGCCGACGATCCACACGCCGGGGCGTTTGCGTACCGCCAGCAGCTCCGCCTGCACCACGGCGTTCACCGGTTGACCACTCCCTGGCGTTCCGATCCCGTTCCCGATGTGGGCTGGTCCGCGACCAACTCGAAGAAGGCCTCCTCGAGGGAGACCGTCTGCCGGCGCAGCTCGCTGACGGCCAGTCCGTTCTCCACGAGGAGCCGGTTGACGGCCGCCGCCTGGCCGGGGTCGACGGCCACGCGCACCTTCCCGTCGTCCACGGTCACCGAGCGGACGGACGGCAGCCGCGCGAGCAGGTCGGCGGCGCGTGCCGGCTCATCGACCGTGAGCGTCAGACCCTCGTGTCCGGCGCCCCGGCGCAGCTCCGGGACGGTGCCCTCCGCGACCAGCCGGCCGTGACGCATGACGCCCACCCGGTCGCACAGGTGCTCCACCTCGGCCAGCTGGTGGCTCGACAGCAGGACGGTGCGCTGGTGACGGCGCAGCCCCGTGATGAGCTCCCGTATGCCGGCGACGCCCGCCGGGTCCAGACCGTTGGTCGGCTCGTCGAGAATCAGCAGGGCGGGGTCCTTCAGGAGCGCGGCCGCCACCGCGATCCGCTGCCGCATGCCGAGCGAGTACGCGCGGAAGGCGACATCGGCTCGCGCGGCCATGCCCACTTCCTCGAGCACGTCGTCGACGCGGCCGGGGGGAACGGCTGCGTATCGGGCGAGGACGCGCAGGTTGTCGCGCCCGGACAGGTGCGGGTACAGGGCGGGTGACTCGATCAACGCGCCCACGCCCCGCAGGCCTGCGGAGCTGCCGGCGGGGTGGCCGAGCACCGAGGCGGTGCCCGACGTCGGCCGGACGAGTCCCACGAGCATCCGCATGGTGGTGGTCTTCCCGGACCCGTTCGGCCCGAGGAAGCCGTACACCTCTCCGGTGCGCACGACGAGGTCGAGGTCGAACACACCGGCCTCCGGACGGTACCGCTTGGTCAGTCCGCTGGTGCGGACCGCGAGGACGTCACGCATCGGCGGCCCGCCGTCCGCCGGAACGGGCTCGGGCCGCCGCGAGGACCAGGACCACCACGACGGCGGTCTCGGCGGCGAGGATCACCACGGCCCACACCGGTCCCGTCCAGCGTTCGAGTGTGGTGAACCACAACCACATCAGGCAGCCGTACACCGACAGCGCGAACAGCAGCGAGACCAGCCCGTAGACGGCGTACGCGCGGGCGTCGCGGGCCGGGTAGACGCTGAGTCGTTCGCGCGCGGCGGGGTCGCCCCGGCGCAGGAGCAGCCGCCAGAACCGGTAGCTCTCGCCGCGCAGGTCGGCCAGGTCGAGCGCGTGGGTCAGCATCACGTATCCGTCCGATCGCAGGAACGGCAGCAGGTTCAGCAACGAGCCGGCGCTGCCGAACAGCAGGACCCCGGCGGCGAGCGAATGGCCCGGACCACCGCCGCGGGTCAGCCACCACCATCCGGCGACCGGCACCATGGCCAGCAGGCTCACCATGACCCCGGCGAACGCCGTCGCCACTCGGGCTCTGCGGCGGTGGAACAGCACGATGTCGTCGGTCCGGCAGTAGGGGGCCAGCATGGGGAACCGCCAGCTGACCCCGATCTCCGTGACCGTGCCCCCGAAGTGGCGGCAGGTCACGCCGTGCGCGAATTCGTGCAGCGCGGTGATCACCCAGACGAGCAGTACGGAGACCGGTATCGAGATCGCCCATGTGCGCTGGTGGGCCGCCTCGGTGCTGAGGGTGGCCGCGTGGGTCCAGACCAGGGCCTGTACGGCGGCGACCAGGATCAGCGCGGGTATCACGAAACCGGCACGGAAGGCGAAGGCCAGGCGCGTCGCCAGGGCGGCGCACAGCCGGTCGGGCCGCAGCAGCACCCAGCGCCGTCGCAGCCACCCTTGCCGCGCGGACTCCTTGTCCTCACGGGCCTTCCTCAGCTTGTCGAGGACCGCGGTGTCGGCATGCCCGTCGAGCAGTTGGTAGCGGCCGAGGAGGGTGAAGATCTGCCCCCAGTGGTCCGGGCCCAGCCGGCGGTCGTAGGTGTCGCTGTACCGGCGTCCGATGTCCTGGAGGGTATGGCGGCCGTCCATGAGGCCCATGATGAAGTGCTCGCGGGGGCCGACCCGGTAGTAGCAGCCGGTACGGGCGTCCTTGACGTGGTGCACCGTCTTCGGGCCGGTCCGCAGGGCGGGGCCGAGCACGACCTCCTGGCGGAGCCGGGGCAGATCCTGTGCGGTCACCGTGGCACCTCCTGCGCGGCCATGTCCGACAGCGCCTTGTCCATGACGTACGACAGGTAGATCTCGTCGAGGATGCTCACGCCGAGCCGGTTGTTGGTCATGTGGACGTAGGAGCTGAGGACGATGGCCAAGGCGGCCTGGGGGTCGGGGGCCGCGCCGTCGCGGAAGGCCAGCACGCCGGCGCCGGACAGCGCGAGTACCTTCTCGCGCAGGTCGGCGCAGTGGCCGAGCCAGGACCGCTCCAGCGGGGTGGGAGCCGCGCCGGGCGTGTCGCAGACGCTGTCCCCCACGTGCCGCAGCCGGGAGACGAGCCGGTCGCGCATCCGGTGATAACTGCGGTCGAAGCGCTCGTGCTGGCTGTCGCTCGGCTCCTGGTAGGAGGTCTCCCACATGGCGCGGTAGCGGGTCAGGAAGCGGGCCACCTCGCCGTGATCCCCCAGGAAGGAGAAGCACAGACCGGCCGTCAGCTGGGCGGCCTGGCCCAGCAGCACGGTGCGCACGTGGACGTTGGTGCTCTCCAGCAGGGTGACCACCAGGTCGCTGGATCTCTCGAAGTGCCATTCGGCCAGCTCCATGGCGGTGGTACCGCCGTACCGGTCCAGCTCCCGCTCGTAGGGGATGCGCGCGACGCTGTTGTTGTCCCGGAAGGGCATCGTGCCTTCCGGTCCGTACAACTCGTCCCAGCGTTCCTGGCTGTACTCGGCGAGGAACATGTTCCGGTACAGGTCGCCGCTGGCATTGCGGTCCTCCTCGTACAGAGCCGGGCGGCGGCGCAGGAAGTCGGCGAGCGCCTCCTCGGCGATCCTTGCCACCTCGCCGGCCGCCGCGGCGTCGGCCGGCAGCAGGCGCAGCCGGATGTGCGGGCCCTCCAGCCAGTAGCGGATGAAGAACCAGGAACGCAGCAGGCGCTGTTCGCGCAGCCGCGCGACAAGCGGCCGCACGCAGTGCACCAGTACCGGGTTGGCGTTCGCCGCGTAGAACACGTGCAGGCTGATCCAGCCGTTCCCGTCCGTCTCCGTGCCGGGGACGCTGCCTGCGAGGAGAGTGTCTTTGCCGTCCATCACCGCTCCGTGGGGATTCCGTCGAGCTCCACCGTGAGCTCGGTGACGTATCGGTTCCGGTCGTCGCGCAGCCACAACTCGTCCGGGCCGGGCAGCATCTCGGTGAGGACCACCGGGGAGGCGCTCTTACGGACGGCCGCGTCGAGCAGGCGCACGCTCGGGTAGGCGTCGAAGTCGACGTACAGGGGCTTGTGCTCGCCGCCCGGGCTCGCGAAGACGCGACGGGGAAGGCCCATGCGCCGCTGCCACTCCCGCCACGCCAGGAACCACTCGTGGTCCGGCTGCCCGGGTGAGGTCGCGGGCAGCCGGTCCGCCGTGCACCGCCAGGACCTGCGCTGCACCACGACGTTGCCGAGCCGTATCCGGGGCAGCGGGCCGTCCTGTGTCTCCCGCAGGCCGGTGCCCTCCCACAGGTCGAGCTGCACCATGCTCGTGTACGAGAAGTTCAGCAGCACCTGCTGCACTTCAGGCAGCGCCATGGGCAGCAGGAAGCCCAGGTAGACCGGGATCACCTCGACGCCCAGGCGACGCGAGCGCAGCAGCAGCCGGTCGGCCGCAGGATCGTGCTCGACGACCAGGTCCTCCACCGGGATCTGCTCCGCGCGGGGCCGGGAACTGGTCTCGCCCGGGCAGACCACCTCGTAGGGGGTGACGACCGGGTGCAGGTTGAGGTTGGTCGTGTCGTAGCCGCCTTTGAGCTCGGCGAAGACGGCACCGGGCGGGACGACGGTCTCCAGGGCCCGGCGCAGCGACGCGGTGAGCCCGGACCCGAAGCAGTGTGCGAACCGGGAGAACAGCAGGGTCAGGCCGGAGTAGACCCGGTTGACGACGACCAGCGGATCCTGCGTGCCCCGCTGCGCGAGCTGGAGGAAGAACGACAGTGGGCGCAGTCCTCCCCGGGGCGAGCGGGGCAGGATCGCTGTGACGGTCGTGAGGAACCCCTCGTCCAGCTCCAGGTCGGCCCCGGAGGGCAGGTCCCGGTATCGCCGTACGACCTCGTCGGCGACGGCGGCCCGGGCACGGTCGATGCGGGTGATGTCCTCCTGCCGGAACCAGTTGTCGTAGGGGCGGAAGGCGGTGCCGTCGAAGCGCTGGTGACGCATGAGCCGCTGGTTGTAGTTGTCGTAGAAGTCCTGCCCGAACTCGTGGGCGAAGGACAGGAAGTCCTCGCAGCGCCCCCCGGTGCCGTACCGCGCCGTGAAGAATCCCTTGGTCACCAGGCGACGCACCAGGTTGCCGTCGAAGGCCGGCAGGATGTCGGCCAACCGTTCGAGGTCCGGGGTCAGTTGCTCCTGCCATGCCTGCGCGTCACCGGTCACCGCCAGCCCGGGCACCGTGGTGTCCTCGTAGACCAGCGTGCGCAGCACCGGGAGATCCGCCCGGCCCAGGAGCCGGTGCGCCGCCGCCGCCGACTCCTTGATCCGGCCCAGCAGCACGCGCCTGCGTTCGAGGTCGGCCCCGGCGAACCGTCCGACGTCCTCGCCCATGTGCTCCACGAGCCGGGCGACGTCGTCCGCCCAGCCGGTGCGCAGCGCCCGCAGGCCCTTGCCGTAGGTGGCGACCGGGTCCGGGTCGTGGATGTCGATCTGGAGCCCCGGGACGACGAGCAGCCCGAGCCTGAGCAACTGGGCGAGGTAGGCCTCCACATCGGCTACCGGGCGGTCGGGGCCCATGGCGGACAGCAGGGCCACCGCGTCGCCGAACCGCAGCTCGGCGTCGTCCCGGAGCACGGTGAGCACGTCCTCGAGAACGTCGCCGGTGGGCAGGTAGAACAGGCTCTCGTGCACCGCGTCCAAGGTGACCGCCGCGTCCGCGTCGGCGTCGGCGCCGCGCAGCTTGCGCAGGTAGCGCACCCGGTCGCGGTCGACCCGCAGCCCGCTGGTGGCCCGCACCGGCAGGTCGCGGCGGAACCGCGGGTCGACGGTGGCCAGGTCCGAGAGCCGGGCGAGAACCGCGATGTTGAGCCTGGAGTGGCTCTCCTTGTCCCAGCCGCTGAGCCGCGCCGCTAGGGGGCTGCCGACGCCTTCCTCGAAGCCGCCGGCGGACACCGCCGTCAGCGTGCTGAAAGGGCTGGTCTTGCACGCCGTGCGGTAGAGGTACTCCAGCAGTGACCGTTCGATGCGGCGTTCCCGCTTGCTCAGCGGACCGCCGTCGCGCCGCACATAGCCGTCCAGGTACTCGTCGAGAGACGGAGAGGACAGCTGGATGCCGTGGCGCAGATCCGTCTCCACCGTGATCCGCCGCAGCTCCCGCCGGCTCGCCGCGACCTCGCGCGCCACGACGTCGGAGCCGCCGCTCAGCAGCGACGCGCAGCGCTCCCGTTCGGCGGCCCACTCCCGCAGTGCCGCGACGTCCTGCGCCGGCAGCAGCGGCTCCGCCGACGCGAGACAACGCGGAAGACGGGAGTTGAACACGTCCCGGCGCAGATTGATCAGCGTGCGGCGCGCCGACGGGTCGGCGAGGGAGTCCGCTATCCGCTCCTGCAGGACGTCGGCGAGGCGGGCTCCGCGTTCACGCAGACGCCGCCGGGCGTCGAGCAGCCCGTCCGCCCACGCCGCGCTCTGCGCGGTGGCCAGGACGTCGGCGGCCTCGAAGGGCAGGCCGCCGACCCGCAGCATGAACCGCGGAACGAGGTGCCACGCTCCTTCGGTGCGTCGGGGACCCGGCGCAGTCGCGGCGAGCTCCGAGGGAGAGGCCGCCGAGGGTATCGCGCTGGATATCACGGATCGTCCCTTTCATGCCAGCCGGTAGTCGTAGTCCGCGCGGTCAGTGCGTTCGTGCCCGAGCAGCACGAACAGGAAGGTGCGTTCGTCACTGCCGTCGAGACCGACCGCCTCGTCGATCGCGATGTTGTCGAAGCCGAGCACGACGCCGCAGCCCACGCCGAGCGCCGCCGCGACGGTGTACGCGGTCTGCGACAGCGCCCCCACCTCCGCGTTCAGCACGCGGTAGCCGCGACTGCCGAAGGCCTCCAGAGTGCTGCGCCATCGGCCCGAGATCGCGAGCACGGCGCCGACCTGTTCCAGGTTGTAGTTGCTCAGGTAGTAGCTGCGCTGCAGCGTCCCGGCGATCGGCCCCTGCCGCACCACCTGCAGCCGCTTGCCGCCCGCGTCGTAGCGGTAGCTCCCGGCGGGCAGCCCCGCCACCCGGTTCGCCAGCACGTAGAGCCCCGTCAGGCCGGCGTCCTCCGGCACCGCATCCGCGGTGTACCTCTGCGCCGACACGGTGCCGGCCAGCACGGTCGCCAACTCGTCCAGGCCCAGCGGACGGGACCCCACGAACGAGCCGAAGCTGGTGCGCCGGCGGCGCAGGACCTCGCCCAGGTCCGTGCCGAGCCGGCCGTCCAGGGGCCGCGGCAGCTCCACCTCGCCGCCGAGCTCACGTGGCAGCGGCACCAGGCGCCGCGCCACCGCCGGGTCGGGGCGCGCACGGCGGTCGTCCAGGACCGCCCGGTGTACCTGCCGTACCTGCTCGAACGTCCTGGTCCGCGCCGACCGTTCGAAGCTCGGGCGGTCGACCGGACCGCCGCGGCCCGCGGTGCCGCCCGCTCCGGCAATCGACTCCGGGCCCGCGCCCGCGCCTGGCGGGCCGAACGGCAGCGGGACGACGGCCAGCACGCTCTCCTCGTCCGTCACGAGCCCCAGCAGCCGGTTGAGCCGCTCGTCGTCGAACCACAGCACCCGCGAGAGCCGTCGCCCCGTCGCCCGGGCGATCAGCTCCCAGCACCCCAGCAGGGCACCCGCGTCCTGGGTCACCACGTGGTAGCAGAAGCTGTTGTACTTGAACGCGTTCTTCCAGAACCGCACGGTCACCAGGAGGAAGCCGTCCGCCGTCCCGGCCCCGGCGCAGGCGTCCCGGACCTCGGCGGTCAGGTCGCCCGCCACCAGCCGCTCGAACGCGTGGTGCGCCGTCGCATAGTGGTAGACCCCGGGAGCCAGCGGACCGGACGGACCCGCCACCCAGTACACCTCCAGCGGGTACATCCCCCCGCCGGAGGCGCTGCCCCGCCCCCACAGCGCCTCCGGGTAGAGCACCCGCACATGGCTGTCCTGGTTCCAGTTCACCCGCAGCCTTCGGTCCAGCACTCCGCAGGACAGCCGCAGCAGCGACGCCAGGGACCCGACGGTCCACAGCGGCCCCGGGCCGGGCGGCGGCGCCTTGAGGACGACGTCCGCGGTGGGCGCCAGCGGCCGGCCGACGCCCGGCGGCACAGGGAAACGCCGCACTCCCAGGTAGGTCTTGTGCCGTGACGGCTGGTCCTCCCAGTCGGGGGTGAAACCGACCGGCTCCATCGGCTCCCGGCCGCGCCGGAACACCGACTCCACATAGTCGCTCACGACCCGCGTTCG
Organism: Streptomyces sp. PA03-3a; assembly: GCF_033792735.1. Taxonomy (NCBI): domain Bacteria; kingdom Bacillati; phylum Actinomycetota; class Actinomycetes; order Kitasatosporales; family Streptomycetaceae; genus Streptomyces; species Streptomyces sp. PA03-3a. The sequence goes on along the minus strand of NZ_JARAVM010000018.1, from coordinate 75,475 downwards.
GTCCTCGGACACGGACTCTCCTCCTTCGCCGGACGTGTCCGGCCCACGATCGGGGCCCGTCCGCGCATGACGGGTCACAGGGAACGGCTCACGGGAAGGGGTGCGGCCTGGGATTCAGGCCGGTGGGACCGAAGCCCTCCGCGCGGGAGTGGATCTCGGCCAGGCGGCCGTCGAGGTAGGCCCGCAGCCGCGGATGGCCCAGTACGCGCTGCCGCTCCCAGCCGAAGTCGATCGGCACCAGTCCGGGCGCCAGCACACACAGGGTGCGGATACCGGTGCCGTCCTGCTCCGGGCACGTCTGGTCCACGGCGACCACGTCGCTGCCCACGTCCCGCAGCCGCTCCATCACGAACCGGACATCGTCGGCCAGGTCCAGCGTCGCGGGCCGCTGGGCGAGCCAGGGGTCGTACAACTCGCCCATCGACCGGGCCGGCGCGGCGTCCAGCAGGAACGAGGCCACGTGCGCCATCTCCGGCAGACCGTACAGCAGGGCGTGGTCCGTCAGTTCGTGCACACGGCCGTAGTCGGCCGCCATCTCCCGCAGCGCCGGCAGCTTGGCCGCCACCCGTTCGTCCATGCCGGGGATGTACGAGGCGGTCTCGGAGATCGCGGCACGCACCGCCTCGACGGGATCGAGGCTGGCACCGGCCGCGAAGCACAGGGTGCCCAGCCCCCCGTCCAGCCGCTCGGCGACCGCCATCACCGCGGGTACGGGAACGTCCACCCGCATGTCGAACAGGCGCATCCGGTAGCCCAGCCGCGCCACGCGGTCCAGCACGAACCGGACCTCCTCGTCGGCGATGGTCGCCTGGTCGATCTCGGGCAGCCTCGCCCCGGCGAACCAGCACAGAAGGAAGGCGTCCCGCTCGATGAGTTCGAGCATGCCGTGCAGCAGTGCCTCCTCCGTACTGGTGCCGCTGGCACAGCCGTTGGAGCATTCCTGCACGAACTTCCGGTCCGGACGGCGGTCGAGGTAGAACACCAGTTGCTCCGGCACCATCACCGGCCGCCGGCCGCCGAAGGAGTAGCCCCACACCCAGTGGGTCGGGGTGTCCGGGGTGTACGGCTGGTAGTAGTCACGGTGTCCGGCGTAGAACTCCGGCCGGTACGCACCCAGGGCCGCGGGGTCGAGGGCGTCCGGCGCCAGGTCGCGGTAACTTGCGTACACCGTCGGGCGCTTGGCCCGCGGGAACTGGCCCGCGTAGCGTTCCAGCCCCTCCAGCATCCCGTACCGTTCGCTGCTCACCGAGCTCTGCGACTGCCCGCTCCACCACATCTCGTGGAAGTCGTACTTGCTGCGCACCCGGAAGTAGCCGCTGACCGGCAGGGTCGCGCTGCACTGGTAGACGCGGCGGGCCGCGCTCGCCAGCGCTCCGCAGACCTCGTTGACGTATCCGCCTACCGGCAGTGGAAGGTCGCCCGCGGCGGCTCCCCGGTAGCTCACCGGGCTCGACTTCGGCCGTGCCCGCAGGGGCAGCACCGCGCCCTCGGCGGTGTCGGGCAGTGGGGTGGCGCACCGCTCGCACTCGGAGTCGGCGATGAGCTCGTGGCGGGTGACGGCCAGGTCGCGGGTCCGCAGCTCGACGATCCGGCCGATCCGCCGGTCCCCGGGTGGCAGCTCGGCGCCGGCCGTCTCCGCGGCCACGAGCTGCGCGATGTGGTCCAGCACGAGCGGCACGAGGCCGGGTTCACCGCCGGCGACGAAATCGGCCCCGTCCTCGACGGCCCTGCGTTCCTCGACCGGGCGCAGCGCCAGCCAGCGCCGGTCCAGGCACCGGCCGCACGGACGGCTCCTCCCGTCCGCCCGGTGGAGGGGTCCGAGCAGCACGGTCCCCGCGTACAGGCGCACCGGGTACACCAGTCCGTCCTTCGGTGGCGGTCCTTGCTCCCCGGCCGCCTCGGGCAGTCCGAGTACCCGGACGTCGACCTCGACCCCAGCGGGAGCCCGTCCGTTCAGGTGAGCACGCAGGACATCGGCGGCCCGTGCCCTTGGATCATCCGAGACTGCCGTGACCGTCATTGCGTTCGACACCACAAAGTCATCCGTCCACTCAGACGCTCTTTGGTACGCGGGTGGGTGAAACAGCTGCTCGCACGGCCGAGGGTGCCGGCCCTGCGAGCAGCTGCAATCGTCACGCCGGGCGGTCCGTCCGGAGACCGGGGCGACCCGCCCTGATCAGCCGGCCGGCGGTCAGCTGGTGCTGGAGCTGCAGGAGCAGCAGGAGCTGGTGCTGCAGGAGCAGCAGCTGGAGCAGGAGCAACTGGAGCTGGACCAGGCCAGCTCGACCGACTCGTCGGTCATCTCCTCGATCTCGAACGTCGCGCTCTCCAGAGCGCTCAGCTCGTCCTTGAGCTCAACTGACATGGCGATCCTTCCCATGGGTGTGGTGGGGATGTCACCCCGGAACGGTCGTTCCGGGAACCGTGGCGCGCCCGGTGCGGGCGCGTCAGTCCGGGGTCACCTACTGCGCGGCGAGCAGGACCGTGCCGGTGACCATTCCTCGGACTGCGTGCAGATCGATCGTGGTGGTCTCGACGAACAGCGCGCGGGTGCCGTCCGCGTCGAGCCGTGCGAGCGCTTGGGGCACCGGCGTCGCGGGCCCGTCGAGGGACCACTCCGCCACGCCTTCGCCTTCGAGGAGCGCCCTGGGGTCGAGATCGGCCAACAGCGGGTCGCCCGGGTCCGCCGGCGTACCCTCGTAGTGCCGGCTGACGGCGAGGCCTACCGCGTCGCGCACCGCGTCGCGCAGGGCGGCCCGTGCCGACAGAGCCGAGCCGACGGCCCAGTCGGCCGCCCCCTCCTCGCCGCCCTCGACGACGGCGAGCACCGTGAAGGCGGGCGCTGCGCCGGGCAGCGCGTACACCCGGGCCTCGCGGCCGATGTGACGCAGGCTGCCCAGGGCGAACGCCACTTCGTCGTCGCCTGCGAGCAGGGAGTCGCCCACGCGGGTGGCGGGGGTCTCACGGGTCAGGGCGCGGACCAGGCCGCGGTAGGCCAGCGCCGAACACAGTCCTTGCTCCCGCACGGCCTCGAGTGTCCAGTCCGCCGCCGCACCCGCCGAGGTGGGCTCGAAGCGCAACCGGGCGTTGGCCGGGGAGAGCGGATAGGCGGCCGCGGCGGGCACGAGCCACGTGCTGCCGTCGTGCAGCGACACCGCGGGTGTCGTGATGCCCCCGGACCACTCCCGCTCCCCCGCCAGGCCGCCGAACACCTCCAGCCGCCCGGCGGGCAGCAAGGCCGCCGCTTCGTCGGCGCTCGTGCCCGCCGCCCCGACGGGCCCCAGCCGGCCCACGTAGCAGCTCACCGCCGCCCGCACCGCGCGGGTCCGTGCGACCAGGATCGTGTCGGTGTCGAACGCGGCGATCTCGCGGTGCCCGTCGGTCAGCGCCCCGGCGGGGCCCAGCCGCACCCGGCCCATCTTGAGCGGTATCTGCTTGAACGATTCGTCAGCCCATCCGGACATCACGCCGACGTCCGGGGAGACCAGGACGGCCGCCCGGCCGTAGGCCTCGCTGTCATCCGCCGGCCGGGTGGGACCGTTCCCGTCCGAATCCACCCGTGCGTGTCTCAGCGGGCATCCCGGATGCGGCAGCACCCGCTCACGCCGGGACTCCAGCGTGGTCAGGTCCTGGATCACCGCGTGCCGTTGGTCGTCGGGCTGCAATTGTCCGCTGCCCAGCCGGAAGATCTCGAACGCCACCGCGTTGCCCACCATGCTCCGGGCGACCGCGCTGCCGTGCTCGGGCTCGCCCGCGGCCGGACCGACCGCCAGGGCGCGCCAGTAGTCCGCCGCGAGCCGGGGGTCGCAGTTGGCGGAGAGCCTCAACTGCGCGCACAACCAGCACGGTTGATCCGCGGGCCCGCTGATGGGACCCACCACCACCCGGGTCCGGTCCGACACGACGGGAAGCAGCCGCGGTCCTGCCTCGGCACCGTGGACGCGCTTGGTCAGATCGAGCAGGCCGCGGCTGTGTGCGCCGTCGACGGCGCACACGACCACGTCGAACGCGGCCAGGTCCGCGGGTGGCAGGGGCAGGACGACGACCTTGGCCGGGGTGCCGGCATCGGCGAGACGGGCGATCTCACCGTCGAACTCGCGCCCCCAGGAGGCGTCGTCCACGAAGACCTCGGCCAGGCCGTTGCGCAGCAGGCCGCGGACGGCCGCCGCAAGGACGTCCCCGGGCGGGCCGCTGACCAGGACGCGTGAAGAGCGGAACCGGGCGAACAGCTCCTGCGGTGTCCGCTGGTCCGCGTGCATGAAGTGCTCGATGAAATTGACCTGCGGCGCGAACAATTCCGCTGTCGTGGAATCCAGGACCTTGTCGTCGGATTGCGGGACGTCGCGGGCGAATCCCTTGTCGAGAAGGGCCTTCATCAATGCGACAGCGGTTCTGCGCCGACTCTCGTCCAGGCCCTCACATAACTCGGCAACACTGGACGCGCCGTTCATCCGGGGGCCGAGGGCCGACATCCATTCATATGCGCCTGCGCCTTTGAGGACGCATGAAGTATCGGAACTGCGTAAGTAGATCCCGGTGTCGACGCGGAGGAAGACAACATCGTTCCGCAGCCGGGGTCTTATGTCGAGGAGACGCGTTTCGCCAACCGTTCGCATGCCGCCCCCGTAGGGTGTGCACCTTCGGACCATGGTGTGCGCCTTCGGGACACGGGGACAGTTCTACCCGCGTCCACGTGGGGAAGTGTGGAGCATCCCTGGATGGGACGTCAATGGTCTCGACCCGGGTCCTCGCACCATGCACCCGCCGGGCGCCCCGCCGCCGGGGGTCGTCCCGACGTTGACCTGTGGGATCCCTGTGGCTTCTCCGTGCCCGGACCGCCGAAATTTCTTCGCGTGGCGACCACTCCCCGATGCTCCGGGAACGGCGCACACGCCAGGAGACGAGGAGGCTCGCGAACTGCCCAGCGCGCGTCTCCTTGCGTACACCAAGGCGCCGGCAACGACATTCCGCACTTTCTCCTCTCCGGCGGTCCGCTTTCCTGGGGACGGTGAGCGGCAAGGCCCGGGAGCGGCACAAGAACCCTGCCGCTTCCCGGTATTTCGCCGCGATTTCAGTCGCCCGTCAGGGCAGAGGTGCGCGGGCCGGGATGAAGCGGTCTTGCGCGGCGGTCGCACCCCGGTGACGCACCCTTACCGGAAGGAGGCATCGCGCCCCCGGACGGCTTCGTCAAGTCCCGCACGGGACGGTCATGGCTGGACCTGCCTCGCACGCTGGTTGAGTCGGTCACCACGGGCCGGGCCTCACCGCGTGCGTGCAGCGGATACCGACTACGTGTGGGTCGACCGCCCCGCCGAGTACGACCGCGTCGCCAACGGCCGCGCCGGCGAATCCGGAAACCTCTAACCGGCCGAACCGATTCCACCTCAGGCCGCGCCCTGCAGGCACCACAGATGCAAGAACGTCCGGTCCTTGGCGACCGTGTACCAAACGCCCTGCCCAGCCGATGCGGGCGAACCGGCGGACACACCCCGGTCGTGACCGTCAGCGGCCGCCGCTCGGGACGCCTGTCGGTTGCCGGACTGATCGCGATACGGCCGGGCTCGCGCACGAGACTGTGCCACCGGTTGCGCAGTCACCGAGCGGGCAACGGCGCACGTCGCAGCATGGGCGAACGGGACTTCATCGCACTGATCGACGGCGCCCATCATCTCGTCAAGGCACCCATCGTGCTGGTCCGGGACCGTCTGAACACCCACGTCTCCGAGCGCGAGTGGCTGACGGTGTTCCTTCTGCCCGCCCACTCACCCGATCTCAACCCCGTCGGGTGGGTATGGGCACACGTCAAACGCAGCCTGGCCAACCTCGCCGTCGTCGCCCTCGACCGCCTTGAGACCCTCGTCCGCAACCGGCTCAAACGCCTGCAGTACCGGCCCCACACCCTCGACGGCTTCATAGCCGGCACCGGCCTGACCCTCAACGAGGTGCACGGAGTGAGTGCTCACTCATTGACGGAGTGAGCACTCACTCCGTATGCTCGGGGTCATGACAGCACCCAAAGAAGACCAGACCACTCGCCGCCGCGCCCCCAGCATGTCGCCGGAGCAACGCCGCGAAATGATCATCCAGACCGCAATTCCCCTGATCGCCGAGTACGGCGCCGCGGTAACGACCGCGAAGATCGCCCGTGCAGCAGGCATTGGCGAAGGCACGATCTTCCGAGTCTTCACCGACAAGGACGAGCTGCTCCAGGCATGCGTGGCCAAGGCGCTCTCCCCCGACCACGCGATCCGCGAGCTCGACGGGATCGACCTGTCCCAGCCGCTGTCCGACCGGCTCGCGGAGGCAGCCGAGGCACTGCAGGCGCACACGTCAAGGATGGGCGCGATCCTCGGCTCGCTGGGGCATCGCGGCGGCAAGCACCCCGGCACGGTACGCGGAGCGGGTCGTGACGAGTCGATGACCCGTATCCGCGCGGCACTTGCGGAGGTGCTGGAGCCCGACAAGGTCGCCCTGCGCCGGCCGCCGGAGCAGATCGCGGCCCTCTTCCTCGGGTTGCTTTTCACCCAGCCGCGTACAGAGAGCGAGCCGGACCTGACCCCGCAGGAACTGGTGGAGGTTTTCCTGCAGGGAGCGCTCTCGGGGAACGCCAGGTGAGCGCACAGAGAAGGCGCCTGGGGGTTACGGCCCTGGCCGTCCTGGTAAGGCCTACGCATCGTGGGCCATACGGGCCTGGTGCCGACGCGCGCACACGTTCAGGAGCTCGTCGGCGTCAGGTCCTGCAAGCCCACCACCCGCAGCAACTGCAAGCGCTGGTACGACTCCGTGCCCGGGCGGGCAGTGTGGATGACGAGTTGCTGGTTGTGGTCGGAGTTGACGAGGACCTCGCAGTCGAGCTCGAGGATGCCGATCGCAGGGTGCCTGAAGCGTTTCGTGCCGGCGCGGCGTACGGCGACCTCGTGTTCGTCCCAGAGGCGGGCGAACTCTTCACTGGCGGCGCGTAGTTCGGCGACGAGGGAGGCGGGTTCGGGGTCCGTGGGGCGGGCCGAGGCCACCGCTCGCAGGCCGGCGACCTGCTCGCGGGCGCGCTCGGGGCGGTCCTCAGGCGGGAACAGTTCCTGGGCCGCCGGGTCCAGGAAGAAGCGGCGGATCATGTTGCGTCCTCGGGGCGGTCGGGCGAGGACGTCCCCGCTCAGCGCCCGTGACAGCGCGTTCTGGGCCAGGACCTCGCCGCAGTCGGTCACCACCATCGCCGGGGTGTCGTGCAGCCGGTCCAGCACCAGGAGCAGGCCCGGGCGCACGTGCGTGCTGGTCGCCTCCTGGCGCGGCGGCTGTTCACCGGTGAGGTGGAAGAGGTGGTCGCGTTCGTCCTCCGTCAGGCGCAGGGCGCGGGCCAGCGCGGTGACCATCTGACGGGACGGCCTCGGGCCCCGGGACTGTTCCAGCCGCGTGTAGTAGTCCACGGACATGCCGGCCAAGTTGGCCACCTCCTCGCGGCGCAGCCCCGGCGTACGGCGGCGGGCGCCGGCCGTGAGGCCCACGTCGGAGGGGTCCAGGCGGGCGCGAGCGCGGCGCAGGAAATCGGCTAGTTCGCCTCGGTTCACCTCTTCAGGGTGCGGGAGGCCGGACGGATTATCCAGGGACTGCCGATCCCCCGATCAAGAGGTCTCTCCCGGTCGTTCCCGCGTCCGCCGAGGCTGGTCATCAACGACAGGCGACACAGTGCGTGAGGAGCACATCATGCTGACTTTGGTGACCGGTACGACGGGACAGGTCGGACGCCGCTTCGTGCCGAGGCTGCTGGCCCAGCGGCAGCCGGGCGAGCAGGTGCGGGTCCTGGTACGGGATGAAACCCGCGGCGAGCGCTTCGCGGAGCTGGGCGCACAGGTCGCCGTGGGAGACATGCGCGACGAGGAGACACTCGGCAAGGCGCTCGTCGGCGTGGACGCCGTTGTGAACGTCGCCGCCTCCTTCCGCGGGGTTCCGGACGAGGAGGCGTGGGCCGTCAACCGGGACGCCGCGGTGGCCCTGGGCCGTGCCGCGCAGGCCTCCGGCGTGGAGCGGTTCGTGCAGGTCAGCACGAACAATGTGTACGGCGTCGGACGGGGCCGCCCCCTGACCGAGGAGGACGAGAGCCGGCCGGGCGGCGAGATGTGGGGCGCCTACCCCGAGTCCAAGGCCGAGGCCGAGCGTGAACTGCTTGCGCTCAAGGGCCTGGACGTACGCATCGGACGGCTCCCCTTCGTCTACGGCGAGGGCGACCCGCACCTCGCCAACTCCCTGCACTGGGCAGCCGGCTGGGCGCCGCACCAACGCCTGCAGATGGCCCACCACGCGGACGTCGCCCAGGGTCTGATGCGTCTGCTGTACGCGCCGGGCATCGCCGGCCGGATCTACAACATCGCCGATGACGCACCCGTCACGACGGTCGAGCTCTATCAGCTCAACGGCGTCGAGGTGCCCGCAGGGCTCCACGAGCTCACGGACCCCGACCCGTGGTTCGGGATCACGTCCAACCAGCGCATCCGCCGGGAACTCGGCTTCCGGCCGATCTACCCGAGCGTCTGGACGGCCCGGGACGCAGGAGCCCTGTGACGGTCACTGCGCGAGGTTGGTCCACCCTCTGATCCGCCCCAGGGGTGGGGGTGCGGCTCAGGTTTCTGCGGGGCGCAGAGGCGGTGCTATCGACTTGACGTCACCGCAATCGAGGCGATCTGGCAGGCCGGCAGAGCTGCGAGGCATCGGCCGCGGCAGCCCCGGTCGCGGGGGCTGCCGCGGCTGATGCCTCGCAGAACAGATGCCGTCACCCCCCGGCCGAAGCCGACCACGACACCGGAGTCACAGCGGCAGAAGGCGCACGGCCCGACGCCGGGGAAGCGGACTACGGGATGGTCAGCAAACCGTCCTCGCTGCCGCGCGTTCCGCGTACCGCCGCCGGCGGTTCACAGCCGCCAGCGGCGGATCTGGTCCGCACACGCGTAGACGTCCGCGTGCCCGGTACGTACCTGTTGCGCAAGGTCGCTGAGGGCCCCGTAGGGAGCGTCGACGGCTTCGCCGGACGCTGCCATGTAGGCCACCGCGATCAACGCCCCGTACATCGCGTTGCGAGCCGGCAGCGGGCGCACCGAGACGATCTCGTGGAAGAGTGCTGCCGCACGCCAGGCTGCGTCCACGGTGTAGTCCAGCCTCGGAGCATTGACCCGGTGCCGGGCGACCGCCGCGACCAGACCGGAGAAGTCATGGACCGACGGCTCCTTCGGCAGGACCTCGGCCTGGCGTTCCAGCAGCCAGCGGATGTCGACCTGCAGCTCCACCTCAGGCGGCCCGTCCGTCGGCGCTGTCCGGTTCCTCTTCCGGGAACGCCTCGGCGAACTCTGCGGCGTGCTTGGCAAGGAACGCAGCGGCCGTGGCGGCCCCGTCGTCGAGGCGGGGGTCGCGCTCGGCGGCCTGTGTGATCAAAGCCGTCACCGTGGTGCCCTCGGCCTCGGCGCGCGCGACCAGACGGGCATGAACGGCGTCGTCGAGCCGGATATTGATCTGCTTCGTCATGCCCCCATTGTATAGCACGCCGCTATACGAGGGTGGGGGTGATCGCGGCAGCAAGGCGGCCACAAGCCCTCCGGGGCCACCTGCTCTCGCACCCGGCCCGCCGGGCAAGACACCCACGCTCCGGCGCACGCCCCGCTGAAGTGCTTCTTGCCCTGGCGTCCCGATGCACCCCGCCGATCAGATGGTGACCGTTCCGTGCCGCCGCCGAAGGGCTGCCCTCGCCCTTTCGCGCACATCCGCGTCCAGGTCCTCACCGAGCCGCCCGGGAACCGTCCCCGTCCCCCCATCGGGACCCGCCTCCGTCCGGAGGAAGCGGATCAAAGCGACCTGGCTCGCGCACCCGCGCCTCACCGTGGTCGACGGCAGCGCGGATCGACAGGCCGGGTCTGCGCACCCAGCCGAGACTGTCCTGCGCGCGGACGGCAAAGAATCGCCAAGCAGGACGGCCGGCACCCCGCGCGCGGGTCGGTCCATGCGTGACCGGTGAGCGTGCCCGCGGCCGCGGCGCGGACCTTCCCGTCCGCATCCCTTGCGGCACGGGCCACCCACGCGACGTCGGCGGCGTCGGGAAAGCAGCCGAGCAGCCAAACGGCCGTGCCGCGCGGGCCCGGCTCCCGGTCGCCGGACCACGGCAGCGGCAGCGCGCCTGCCCAGGTGGGCCCCTCCCGCACCAAGGACGGTCAGGTCCATGGCGAGGAAGTCCTGGTCGTCACCCCATCGCGGGCACAGGCGCGCACCAGCGCCGCCGGCAAGCACGACGCCTGCGTACCAGTTCCCCGCATCCACCGCCGCGGCCAGATGCGCCTTCAGCGCGGCAACAGCGGCCCTGTCGTAGGCGCCCGCAGCCAAGTCACGGCAGGCCGAGGGCGGGTTCGGCTCACCTTCAGTCCATGAGGCGAGGGCGGCGCATGCGGATGAGGGTGTCGATCGTGGTCACCGGAGAAGGCCGCCGACGCCAGAAAGAATCGGGCATTTGAGCCAAGGGTGACAGCCGCCTGTTTGGCTGATCAGAACCCTTCCGTGCCGTCAGACTCCTGGGGAGGGACGCCGCGGTGGGGCGTGCGTCTGAGCGATACGGGGTGGCTGCGACCGAGCGCGGTAGGGCCGGCCGTGCCGCTCCGGACGACATGGGGGCTGAGTGTGACGGATCACGGGCTCGAGCGCGCATGCGCGGCGACGGGGAACCGACTGGGTCGGCGACAGCACATCGACGACCAGCAGCGGGACGACGGGCCGGTGCGTACGGTGCCGCGGCACGTAGCCTGCGTGATGGACGGCAACGGACGCTGGGCGCAGCGGCGCGCGCTTCCCCGAACTGCTGGCCATCAGGCTGCGGAGACCACCGTCATCGACATCATCGAGGCGGCCCGGGCAGCCGGCGTCGAGTGGCTGAGTCTGTACGCCTTCTCCACCGAGAATTGGAACCGGCCCGGCACCGAGGTCAACTACTTGATGCGCCTGGTTCGCCGAGTTGTGCGCAAACATGCGCCGATGCTGCTCGCGCGCGGCATCCGCTGCCGCATCCTCGGGGCCGCAGACCCGCGCATCCCGCGTGAACTGGCCCAGGACTTCGACGATCTGTCGACGCTGACCGCCGACAACCGGGGGATGACGCTGACCATCGCCTTCGACCACGGCGGGCGCCGGGACATCGTCGAGGCCGCAAGGTCGCTGATCCGCAGCGGAACGCTCGCCGACGAGGTGACCGAGCGGCGCTTCGCTGACCACCTGCCGTTCCCCGACACCCCCGACGTGGACCTGGTCATCCGCACCTCGGGCGAGCAGCGCATCTCCAACTTCATGCTCTGGCAGGTTGCCTATGCCGAGTGGGTCTTCCCCCAGGTGCTCTGGCCGGACTTCCGGGCCCCCGACTTCCTCGCCTGCCTTCACACCTACCGCCGCCGGGACCGCCGCTACGGCGGCGTGCCGCCCCAGACGAACGGAGATCCGTCATGACGACTGGAACCACGGGAAGGGCCGACGAGACACCCCTGTTTGGCCCGGAATCGCAGTTCCGCGCCTTCTTCGACGACCCTCGCTGGGCGCTGGCCATGATCCGCGCTACCGTGCTGGAGGCCGCCCACCCGCAGATCGGCGCCGCCCTCGCCGACAACTCCACCTTCGTCGCCCACCCCTGGCGCCGGCTGCGCAACACCTTCCTCAGCATGCGCCGCATGTTCGACTCCGACCCGGCGGTGCGCGAACGGGAAGCCGCCCGGCTCAACAGGCTGCACGCCCGCATGAGCGGCTCCGACCCCCGCGGCCGCGCCTACGATGCCATGGACCGCGCGACCCGCGCCTGGGTGGTCGCCAGCCTCTTCGAGAGCGCCGTCACCATGTGCCGACTGAGCGGCCAGCCGCTCAACCAGGACGCCATGGAGACCATGTACGCCGAGTACCGCGCGTTCCTCGCCGCGCTCGACGGCGACGCCGGGGAACTCCCGACGGACCTCAACGATTTCTGGCGGTACTTCGACAGGGTCGTCGAAACCGCGCTGGAGAACACCGAGGCAGCCCGGATCATCCTCTACCGGCTCTTCGACCACCTGCCCGCCCCGGCACTGCTCGACGGCGCGCCGACACTGTGGGCTGCCGGCCGGGCCGTCGTCGGTCCGCTCCTCGGCGCGATCACCGTCGCCTCGCTCCCCGAGGCCTACCGGCGCAAGGCCGGCCTGCCCGAGATGCCCGGCGCCCCGACCCTCATGCAGGGCGCCTACCTCGCCGCCGGGCTCACCCGTTTCCTGCCCGATGGCTGGGTCGATGCCGAAAGCATCATCGAGGCCCTCTCCCTCTCGCCCGACAGCAAGGACCCACGCGCCCGGACCGTGACCGCGCTGCGCGCCCGCCTGAAGCGAGCATCGGCCCTGCTCCGCCTCCTCACACCACTGAGCGGGGGCACCGGCCCCGACCCCGTCCCCCCGGCCGCCTCGGGAAACGACCGGCGCTCCGCGGAAGAGTTCTTCCGACAAGTGCTTGACCAGACCGGCGACGGACACCTCGACTGGCCTGACCTCGCCGCCATGGCGCGTGAACTGTCTACCCGACTTGACCTGGACGAACCCGAGGAGACCCGCCTCTACGACGCCTTCGCGGCCTGGTGGCGCGAACTCCAAGCCACCCTCGACACGGACGGTGACGGCCGAGTCAGCGCCGACGAGTACGCCGCCGCCGTACCCTCTCTCGCCAGTCCCGCGCTCATCCGAGTGGCCGAGGTACTCTTCCACGTCACGGACAAGGACGGTAGCGGGACCATCGACGCGGATGAGCACCGGGCGCTCTTCCGCACCGCCTTCCACCGCGACCTCACCACCACCGAGGGCACCTACAGCCGCAGCGCCTTCGTGGGCGACTTCCTTTCGTTCATGGCAGGCCGCCGCACGAATACCCCGTATGACCCCGTCATTGCCGACGCCTGAGGAACTCGTAACAGGTCGGCGCCCATGGACGCGCGTGGCCGTTTCCACCGTGTGCCGGTCGCGTCGCGTTGGCCGGTCCAGGTGAAGACGTTCCCCGCGCCTGCGTGCTCCCCATTGAGCGCCCGTGTCATCGCGACCGTGGCCCAGCCGTCTGTCAGGTGGTGAGGCACCGGGCCGGGGGCGGCGGCCCTCGCACCCCGGCCCCGGCGGCCCGGCGAAGGCAACAGCCCGCCACGGCACAAGCAACGAGAAGGCCGTCGCCAGCGCGACCCGGACCGCCGCCTTCGCCCGGCCCCCGGAGCCGGTCCAGGGGCCGGTCCAGGGGCCGGTCGGCCCAGCGCGTGGTGCGGCCGGGCCGGACGCTCACGCCGTGGTCGGACGCGAGGGCCGGCGCCTGCCCCACCTGCCACCGCGACATACCCACCCCAATACCCATACGGGACGTGCGGCCGGCCCCAGCGCGAGGAGGGGCCGTAACCGCTGGATGACCATGCACACCGTGGCCGGGAGACCCCGAAGAGCGGCGCCAGTTGCCGCATGGTGAGGTTCGTCCGGCAGTGCACAGCCGTGTTAGGGCGTTTCACGCCCTAACATCCAGGAGCCGATTCCCCGGCTGAAGCCCGGACGTGCGACCGCGCGGACGGCAATCCGCGCGGGATCGCCGTCCGCGCACACGTCAGGCGTTGGGGTCGAAAGGGATCCCAGACGGCTTGGAATTGGCGAGAGTGGAGTTGAAGCGGGCGTCGTTGATCTTGATGGTGGCCGAGCCGAAGTCCGCATTCATGAGCTTGTCGCGAAAGCCCGCCGGGTAGCCCTCCCAGCCGACGAGACGGGGGTAGAACCAGCCGCCGGTGGCGTTCTCCGGGGGCTCGTCGTTGGTGTTGGCGAAGCGGAAGCAGTGCGTCGAGGCGCCGTCCTTGTGGTACACGATCTTGGGGTGGGTACCGTCGAAGCGGATCCCCGAGCGGGCGGCGATCTGGTAGCCGGAATGCTGGGACACCGAAACGTACTCGACCTGGTTGTTGTGGATCCAGACCACGACATGCTCCCAGTCGTGGGTGTGACCGATGGCCGCAGGGCCGAGCGTGGCCTGGTCCTTCTCGAAGTAGCTGGCGTACACGACGGCACACCAGTCGTTGTTGCACTTCTCGCGCGAATACGTGTTGGCGTTGGCCAGCTGGGCGTAGTCGTGGCAGCGCCCGTTGACGTCACCACCCAGCTTCAGGCCGGGATTGAGGGTGCCATCGGCGCCGATGGCGGCGGTGGCGTAGCAGCCGTCCCCGTCGTAGTCATACGCTGGGGAGAAGGACTGCTCCAGGCCGTCGGCGTTCTGCGGCAACAGCTGCAGGACAGAGGCATTGGCCTCGGCGGGGAAGGCCAGGACGGCCATCGCGCCCAGGGCGGTCGCCACGGCTCCCAGACGGAGACGGTTGGAGCGACCGGTAGTGGATGCCGTTCCAGCGGGATTCTTTCTCGCCGGCCCAAGACTGCGCACGAGAACTCCTCGACACAAAAGGGGGCAAGGGTTCCGTTCAGAATTCCCTGCCCGCGAACTGACGGCTCTGTGTGACGAAGTGTCCGACACGTCGGAATCCCGGTCGGTCATCTCCGCTGCTGCCTGCACTTGTTGACGCGCCGACAAGTTATCCGAGCCCAATCCGGCGGCACAAGCACACATTTCCAAATAGGCATTTCCGACATGTCATGGATTCGGGTGAGGAGAAGAGCCGGGAAATTAAGCATCGCCGTATATTGAGTGACCGACTGGCACCCATGCATGCGTCCCCCCAGCCTGCCGGCGCCATCCGGCCTCAGCCTGTCGCAGGCCGTCGAGCATGGGTTCCTCGTCCTTCGTGTTGCGCGCTGCGTCCGGCGCCGCGCGTCGCCCCTGCGCAATCGCCTGACCGGGCGCCACCACACGGCAGGCGGAGCGAGTGGGACTCGACAGGCCGCAGCACGGAAGACTGCGGCACCAGGGCCCCCTGTTACTCATGGCCTTCGACACCCACGAGCCCGTCAGCGGCGGTGCCACTCCTCGGCCAGGAGCCGGTGGGAACGGACCCGGTCCTCGTGGCAGTGAGTGATGGTGGTCACGATCAACTCGTCCGCGGCAGTGGCCTCCTGAAGCTGATCCAACTGGTCGGCCACCCGCTGCGGCGAGCCGACGAACTGGGTCTCGACCCGGTCGGCCACCAGAGCCCGGTCCGCCTTGGTCCACGGGTGCGCCCGGGCCTGGGCCGGGGTGGGGAACTCGATGGCGCCCTCGGCGGTCCGGATGCTGCGGACCCACGGGGCGTAGCCGGTGGCCAACTCGCGGGCCGCCGCGTCGTCCTGCGCGACGACGACGTCTGCGGAGACGCTGACGTAGGGCTTGTCGAGCACGCCGCCCGGCTGGAAGGCGGCGCGGTAGCCGTCGACCGCTTCCAGGACGCTGCCCGGGCTGACGTGGTAGTTCGCGGCGAAGTGCAATCCGTGGCGGCCTGCGACCTCGGCGCTCTGGCCGCCGCTGCTGCCGAGGATCCACACCTGAACGTCGGCGCCCTCTCCCGGCACGACGTGCGCCTCGACGCCGTCCGCCGAGCGGTAGGTGCCGCGCAGCAGCGCCAGGATGTCCTCGACCTGCTCGCCGTAGTCCTGGGAGCGGGCGCCGGGCTGCTGGAGCAGGTGCCGCTGGAGCGCGATGCGCGGGGAGTCGAGCAGGTGCTTGAAGGAGAACTTCGGCGGGATCCTCAGCCCGTTGGGGGCGCGGCCGTCCACGACGGGTGTCGTGGTCGGCACCGGGTCCGGCGTGCCGCCCGGCGGGCGGCCGCCGGAACGGCCGAGCCCCAGGTCGAGTCGCCCCGGGTGCAGGGCGTCTATGAGGCCGAACTCCTCGACGGTGGACAGGGCGGTGCGGTGGCCGAGCTGGACGGCCCCCGAGCCGAGCCGGATGGTGGAGGTCGCGGCCGCGGTGAGGGCCAGCAGGACGGCGGGCGAGGTGCCGGCGACACCGGGGTTGAGGTGGTGTTCGGCGAACCAGTAGCGGGCGTAGCCGAATTCCTCCGCACGCCGCGCGAGGTCGATGCTGTTGCGCAGGGCGTCGGCGGCGGTGGAGCCGGAGGATATCGGGACGAGGTCGAGGACTCCGAGCGGTGTGCGGGACACGATGGGCGTTCTCCTCAGCGATGGGCGGGTTCGGGGGAGGATGGGGCCGGGCCCCACGCGAACGGCGGGTCCGGGATGGCGCGCCGCAGCACCGGAGCGACCTCGGACTGGAAGAGCTCGAGCGAGCGGCGGTGCCGGTCGCGGGACAGCCCGCCCGCGTCCGCGTGGACGTGCAGCACCGTGTGGCCGAACCGCTCGTGGTAGCGGTGGACCTTGTCGACGACCTGCTGCGGGCTGCCGACCAGCGCCGAACTGCGCGCCAAGAAGTCCTCCAGAGTCGGGAAGACCGGTTGCAGGCCGAGCCGCTTCTGGAACGCCAACTGCCCCTCGAAGACGGGGCGGTAGACGGCGACCGCCTCCTGTGAGGTAGGGGCGACGTACAGGCCGGCCGTCCCGGCGCCGACCGCGATGCCGGCCGGGTCGTGACCGTGGTGGACCCAGCGTTCGCGGTAGTGGCGGACCAGTTCCGCGTACGGCTCGACGGGGTGGGTGACGTTCGCCGAGAACAGGGGGTCCCCGTAGCGGGCGGCGAGGTCCACCGACTCCTTACTGGTGGCGCTGCCGTGCCACACCCGGATCTGCTGCTGCAGCGGCCGCGGCCACGCCTGCGCATCCTTCAGCGCGGGACGGAACCGGGTGTCGGCGGTCACCCTCCCTTCCCGCCAGAGCCGGCGGAACACGTCGTAGCTCTCGGCGTTGCGGTCCCACTGGTCCTCGGGGGTGACGTGAAACAGCTCGCGCTGCGCCGTCCCGTTGCCCTTGCCGATGATCAGCTCCAGGCGTCCGCCGGACAGGTGGTCCAACGTCGCGTAGTCCTCGTAGGCCCGCACCGGGTCGAGGAGGCTGAGCGTGGTCACCGCGGTGAACAGCCGGATCCTGGAGGTGAGTGCGGCGATGTGACTGAGCACGACGGGCGGCGAGGAGGAGAGGAACGGCCACTCGTGGCGCTCCCCCACGCCGAAGCCGTCGAAGCCCAACTCCTCGGCCAGCAGCGCGTTGTCGAGCACCTCGCGGAAACGCGCGGCGGTCGGCTTCAGCGCCCCGGTCACCGGGTCCGGGGCGTGCACGATCAAGGTGATGGCCAGGAACCTCACGAGGCGGCCCGCTCCGCCGCTGTCTCGGCGTCGGGATGGGCGAGTCCGAGGTGGTCGCGCAGGGTGGCGCCCTCGTAGTCGGTGCGGAACACGCCCCGTTCCTGGAGCAGCGGGACGACGGTGTCGGCGAAGTCGTCCAGGCCGCCCGGGGTGACGTGCGGGACGAGGATGAAGCCGTCGGCGGCGTCGGCCTGCACGAAGTCGTCGATGACCTTGGCGACGGTGGCCGGCGAGCCCACGAAGGACTGGCGGTTGCCCGTCTCGATGACCAGGTCGCGGATCGACCACTTGTTGGCGGCGGCCAGCTCCCGCCACTCGCGGGCGGTGGTCAGCGGGTCGCGGTACATGCGCACCTGGGCGCGGCCGCGCGCGACGGTGTGCTCGCCGGGATCGGGGTCGACGTCCGGGAGCGGTCCGTCCGGGTCGTAGGCGGACAGGTCGCGGTTCCAGACGAACTCCAGGTGCTTGATCGCGGTGGCCCCGCTGACCTGCTGCCGCCTTATCTCGCGGGCGAGTTCGGCCGCCTCCGCGTCGGTGTCGCCGAGGACGAAGGTCGCGGCGGGCAGGATCAGCAACTGGTCCGGGCTGCGACTGTACTTGGGCAGCCGGCCCTTGACGTCGCGGTAGAAGGCCCGGCCCTCCTCGAACGTGTTGTACCGGCTGAAAATGGCGTCCGCGTCGGCTGCCGCGAACTCCCGGCCCTCCTCGGAGTCGCCGGCCTGGAAGATCACGGGGCGTCCCTGGGGGCTGCGCGGGACGTTGAACTGCCCGTGGATGTCGAAGTGCTGCCCTTGGTGCACGAAGGATCCGGCCCGCGCGTCGCGCAGGAAGGCGCCGGTCGCACGGTCGGCGAGGATCTCGTCGCCGCGCCAGGAGTCGAAGAGCTCCCCCGCGGTGGCGAGGAACTCCCTCGCACGGGAGTAGCGCTCCTGCTGGGGCAGGAATCCGCCGCGGCGGAAGTTCTCCCCGGTGAAGGCGTCCCAAGAGGTGACCACGTTCCACGCGGAGCGCCCCGCGGAGAGGTGGTCGAGGCTGGCGAACTGCCGGGCGACCTCGTAGGGCTCGTTGAAGGTGGAGTTGATGGTGCCGGTGAGTCCGATGCGTTCGGTGACGGCGGCGAGCGCGGCGAGGACGGTGAAGGTGTCGGGGCGGCCGACCACGTCCAGGTCGTAGATTCTGCCGCCCTGTTCGCGCAGCCGCAGGCCCTCGGCGAGGAACAGGAAGTCGAACTTGGCGCGTTCGGCGGTCCAGGCGAAGTGCGCGAAGGAGCCGAACTCGATGTGGCTGCCGGCCTGCGGGTCGCTCCACACGGTGGTGTTGTTGACTCCGGGGAAGTGGGCGGCCAGATGGATCTGCTTGCGCGGCTTGCTCATGGCGTACGGTTCCTCCGGCTCAGGCGGTCGCGGTCGCGCTGGTGGCGGCGTAGCGGTTGGCGGGGCGGGGCAGCCCGAGCAGGCCGCGCAGGGTGCGGGCTTCGTAGGCTCCCCGGAACACGCCGCGGCGCCGCAGTTCGGGCACGAGCCCCCGGGTGATCGCCGTCAGGTCGTGGCCGATCACCGCGGGGCGCAGCCGGAAGCCCGTGAGCCCGGCGCGCCGCCACTCCAGCAGCAGGTCCGCGAGGCCGGCGGGCGTGCCGGCGAAGACCTTCGCGTCGCTGGTGTACGGCGTGCCGGCGAGTCCGTCCAGCCGCTCCAGGCGGGCTCGCGCCGCTCCGGCGTCGTCGTCGAGGAGGACCACGAGGTCGCCGAAGACGTGCAGGGTCTCGCGTTCCCGGCCGGCCGCCTCCTGGGCGGTACGGATTTCGGTGACGATCGCCCGGGCCTGGTCGCCGTCGTGCGGGGTCACGTATCCGATGTCCGCGGAGCGGGCCACGAGCCGGAACGGCACGCCGCTGTGGGCGAGGGCGCTGACGACAGGCTGGCCCTGGGGCGGCCGGGGGGTGATGGAGGGTCCCTTGACGCTGAAGTGCCGGCCCTCGAAGTCGATGTAGTGGAGCTTGTCGCGGTCGATGAACCGGCCGGTGGCGACGTCGCGGATCTCGGCGTCGTCCTCCCAGCTGTCCCAGAGGCGGCGCACCACCTCGACATAGTCGGCCGCCTCGTCGAAAAGGCCGGTGACCAGCTCCCGTACCGCCGGGGTGTCCAAATCCATTACGCCGAATGGGGGGATGACCCGCCTGCCGAAGTGCGCGGCCTCGTTCCGCCGGGCCGAGACCTGGACGCGCAGACCGGCCCGGCCGGTGCTCACGTAGTCGAGGGTGGCGATGGCCTTGGAGATGTGGAACGGCTCGGTGTGTGTGGCGACCACCGTCGGCACGAGACCGATGTGCCGGGTCAGCGGGGCCACGCGCGCGGCGACCAGGACGGCGTCCAGGCGGCCGCGCACCTGGTCGGTGCGTCCGTCGGGCTCGGTGAAGTGGGAGGACTGCGGACCGAGGGAGTCCTCGATCGTCACGAAGTCGAGCAGCCCCCGCTCGGCCTCGGTGACCACGTCCTGCCAGTAGCGGGCGGTGAGCAGTTCACGGGGCCGGGCCTCCGGCTCACGCCAGGCGGCCGGGTGCCAGCCGGCCCCGTCGAGGGCCACGGCGAGGTGGAGCGGGGCGTGCGGTGAGAAAGCGGGAAGAGAGTTCGGCGGCGGGACGTCCGAGGACATGGGAGGGGCCTTCCTGATCGACCACGGGTCTCGGCGGCCCTCGTCGGGAGGGCCGGCGGCAGGGACGGGGGTCAGGAACGACAGAGGGAGGCGGCCACGCGCTGCAGGTCGATGTGCGCGCGGGAGTAGAGGAAGGGACCGCGGGGCGGGGCGGGGACCACGGCGGACGCGCGGAACGACGTCGGCACGAACGTCACCTCCGCTGTGTCCGGATACGGCGGGCGGGCCTGCGCCCGCAAGACTCCTGTCAACGGAACACCTTCCCCAGCGGGTCTGTTCCCCCGGGCCGCCCGGGGGTTCGCAGGAAAAGGAAGGTCGTCCGGCGGCGCAGGGTGAACCCGATCGACTCGTAGAGCCCGATCGCGCGGGTGTTGACGGCCGCGGCATGGAGAAACGGGGTCTCCCCCCGGTCCCTGATCCCCGCGGCAACGGCCCGTACGAGCCGGGTCGACAGGCCCCGGCCACGGTATCCGGGATGGGTGCACACCGCGCTGATCTCCGTCCATCCCGGCGTCCGCAGCCGCTCCCCGGCCATGGCGACGAGCCGTCCACCCTCACGGATGCCGAGGTAGGTGCCGAGTTCGACGGTCCTGGGAAGGAAGGGACCCGGCTTGGTCAGGCCGATGAGTTCCAGGATCTCGGGCACGTCAGCGACGCCCAGTCGCACCGCCTCCGGCGCGTGTCCGGCGCGCAGCGACGTGTCGACGAGCTGCACTCCCGCCCCGCCCTCGACCAGTTCCCATCCGTCAGGCGGCTCCTGCGCGCCGGTGACCGCGACGGCGGCCCCCGGCCCGGCGAGCACAGACAGGTCCTCCCAGGCCCGCGGATCGGCCGGGTCGGACAGCGCGGTGAACGGGGAGACGTCGGCGGGGTAGCGGGCGGCACGGCCGACGCGCTCGGCGAACCGGGCGTGCGGACCGGTGAGTGCCGCCCAGGCGGGGTTGTCCAGGACGTGCGGTGCCGCCGGGCCGTGCGGGCGGTCCGCGGGGATGCCGAGGGACATGGCTGCCGGATCTCCGTACGGTCGTGCGGCGGACGGGACGTCAGGAGTTGTCGAGCGGCAGTCCGGGCGGGTCGACCTCCGAGGTGCCGACGGCCTCGTTGGACAGGTTCCAGGCGGCGAGCCACTTGGCGTACTGCCCGTTCTCGATCAGGTGGTTGATCGCGGCCGCGACCGGCTTCGCGAGCCCGCTGTCCTTCTTCGAGGTCGCGGCGATCAGGCCCTGGAGGCTCGCACCGGCGCCGGAGAACTTGCCGGCGTTGCGGGTGGGGTTCGGGGTCGTGGCGACCTGGGTGATGTGGTACGCGATGCCGGGGTTGGGGCCGAAGTAGGCGTCGATCTTCCCGCCGCCGAGCGCCAGATAGGTGCTGTTGTTGTCGGGGAAGTACTTGACGGTCAGCTCCTTGCCCTCCGCCCGGAGCTTCTTCCGCCACTCCAGCAGGATCTTCTCCTGGTTGGTGCCGGAGCCGACCGCGACGGTCCTCCCGGCGAGATTCCGGTAGTCGTCGGCGAAGTTCCAGGTGCTGTCCTTGAGGACCTCGAAGGCCAGGTTGTCCTCCCGGTAGGAGGCGAACTCGTACTTCCGCTTGCGTTCCTCGGTGTCGGTGACGTTGGAGAAGGCCACGTCGACCTTGCCGCTGTCGATGCCGACGAAGAGGTTCTCCCACGTCGAGTTCTTGAGCTGCGGCTTGAGCCCCAGCACCGCCGCGACCAGACGGCCGAGGTCGGGCTCGGCGCCGGTGAGGGTCTTCTGGTCGCTGCCGATGTACGCCAGCGGCGCGAAGCCGGCGGGCAGCGCGCCGACGCCGATGACCAGCTCGCCCTTGTCGGCGACGGCCTTGGGCAGATCGGCGCTGATGGACTTCACCTCCGTCACCTTCAGCGTGGTCTCCTTGGCCGCGCCGTTGGACAGGCTGCCCACGGTGACCGTTCCGGCGGAGGATCCCGCGCCGATGGTGGCGGAGGCCCCGCTGTCACTCCCGCAGGCGGCGAGTGCACCGGCGAGGAGGGTGAGGGCGGCGGTGGCCGTCAGGGTACGGACGAGTCTGCCGCGAGGGCGAAGGGTGCGCATGGCCGTCCTTGTGGTGTTCGTCGTTCGGCTGTTGGTGGGGTGTGGGGAAACGGGTCAGAGGACCTTGCTGAGGAATTCCTTCGTCCGCTCGTGTTCGGGGTGGTTCAGCACCCGGTCGGGCGGGCCCTGTTCGACGATCCGGCCCTCGTCGAGGAAGACGACGCGGTCGGCGACCTCCCGGGCGAAGCCGATCTCGTGGGTGACGACCACGAGGGTGGTGCCGCTGGTGGCCAGGTCCTTGATGACGGACAGCACCTCGCCGACGAGCTCCGGGTCGAGGGCGGAGGTGGGTTCGTCGAAGAGGATCACGCCGGGGCGCAGCGCGAGGGCCCGGGCGATGGCCACGCGCTGCTGCTGGCCGCCGGACAACTGCCGGGGATAGGCCGCAGTCCGGTCGGCCAGCCCCACCCGGCCGAGCAGGGTGCGGGCCAGCTCGCGCGCCTCCGGCTTGCGCAGCCGGCCGGTCGCCACCGGGGCGGCGGCCACGTTGTCCAGCACGGTGAGGTGCGGGAAGAGGTTGAAGTTCTGGAAGACGAAGCCGATCCGGCTGCGCTGGGTGAGGATCACCCGCTCGCTCAGTTCCCTGAGCCGGGTGCCGTGCCGGCGTACGCCGATGAGCTCCCCGTCCAGACTGACGTGACCGGCCTCGGGCTTCTCCAGGTGGTTGATGACGCGCAGCAGCGTGGACTTGCCGGAACCGGACGGCCCGATGACGACGGTGACCTCCCCGGGCCGAACCGTCAGGCTGATCCCGTCCAGCACCCGGTGGGCGCCGTACCATTTGTGCACGTCGCGGACCTCGACGGCGGCCGGGCGTATGTCGGTGGTCATGTCGCGGTCTCCGTCCGGACGCGGGCCCGCAGGTCGCCCAGGGCGATCCGCAGTTTCTGCAGGGGGGTCGGTGGGACGGTGCGCAGCGCGCCACGCGAGTAGTGCCGCTCGACGTAGAACTGGACGGCGGAGACGACGCTGGTGAGGATCACGTACCAGACGGTGGCGACCAGCAGCAGCGGCACGATGTCGCCGGGGTAGGTGCTGCCCATGCTCTGGACCGAGCCGAACAGGTCGAGCAGCGAGACGTAGAAGACCAGCGAGGTCCCCTTGATCAGCCCGATGAGCTGGTTGACGTAGTTGGGGACGACGGACCGCAGCGCCTGCGGAAGCACGATCCTGGCGAACTGGTAGCGCTTCGGCAGGCCGAGCGCGGCGGCCGCCTCGTGCTGCCCCTGGTCCACCGAGAGGATTCCGGCCCTCACCACCTCCGAGGCGTAGGCCGCCTCGTTCAAGCTCAGACCCACGACGGCCACCACCATGTCGGTGGCGAGCCTGGACTCGTCGAAGGTGAGGAAGGCCGGCCCGAAGGGCACACCCAGGCTCAACGTCCGGTACAGCGCGCTGAAGTTGTACAGGAACAGCAGCACGACGATGAGCGGCACCGAGCGGAACAGCCAGGTGTACGTCCAGCTGACGGCGCGCAGCACCGGGCTGCCCGAGAGCCTGGCCAGCGCGAGGGCGATCCCGCCGAGCAGCCCGAGCACCGCGCTGTACGCGGCCACCTCCAGGGTGATGAGCAGCCCGTCCAGGATCACAGGCCGGACGGACCAGTACGCGAAGCGGTCCCACTGGTAGAAGGGGTTGGTCACCAGGCCGTGGGCGATCTGGGCGACGAGCACCAGCACGACCGCCGTGGCGATCCAGCGTCCGCGCCGCCGCAGCGGCAACACCCGCTGTGCGGTGGGAGGTCGTGGTGCGGGAGGCGTCGCGTCGGCGGGCGCTCCGGGCGGGGGCGGCGCCGGCCGGGAGGACACGGCGACGCCGGGTGGTTCGGTCATGAGGGACTCCAGCGGTTCGGTACGCCCCGGTCGCGCACGCGGCAGCGGCCCCGCCGGGATCGGGCGTCCGGCGGGCGTGGCGACGGAACGGGGAGGCGGGCGGAGCGGGCCCGGGAGAGCCCGGGCGGGAGGGCACGCCGCCGCGTCAGCGGCGGGGGCCGGGGTTCAGGAAGCCGTCAGCCTTGACAGAAGGCGCGACACTGCGCGGGACACGCGCAACAGGAGGCGCCGGGGACATGGTGCGCGGCGACGGGGAGCCGCGGGTGCGACGGGACGCGGCCGTGGGGCCGCTGTGCGGCCGTCCCCGGGGCTGCGTGCATCGTCGTCACCGTCACCGTTCCGCCCCGCGGGGCCTCGCGTCCACCGTCGTCATCGGACCGTCCGGTCCGGTCGTCATCCGGGGCGTCCCACCGCGACACGGGGGGGGCCGCCGGCCGGCGAGCCGGGCTCGCGCCGGAGCTCATGACCGATCTGCGGCGTAAGTAAGGCACGGCCCACCGGGAATGTCAACGACGCCGTCTCACATCGTGAGCGGTCCGATGAGACGCATACGCGTCCCTTGACGCACGGGGTTTGACGACTCGACACTGATGGGCAGGTCACGATAGTCAGCGCCCACCACCCCGCCCCGCGGCGCGGTGGGTCATCGGCCCCGGCCCGCTGACCGGCAACCCTCACATCGCGGTGGGGTGCCCCGGGTGACGACCTGGTCCCGCCGGCGCGGCGGGGCAAGCGCGGTCCCGCGTCCTGCGGGCCCCGAGCCGGGGAGGTGGACATGCCCAGGGCACGAGCCCTCCTCCTCACCCGCCGTCTGCACATCGACTTCCTGCGCGTCTGCAGCTCCTTCGGCGCGACCGGCTGACCCCACCCCCGGACCTTCAGCCGTCCCGCCGCCGGTGCCCCCACGGGGCGACCGGGGCCCGCCACGCCTTGGAGAGGGTATGACCGAGACGATCCCGCTCGACCCCGCACTCCACGTCTCCTGTTCGGCGCTGCCGCGCGCGTCCCGTCCCGACCGCTTCCGCAGCCGCATCGGTGTCGACCGCGCCGGCGGCTTCTACCCCGCGCCACGCCGGTACGAGCTGTTCCTGTCACCGGGGTGCCCGCTCTCGCAACGGGTCGCGATCACCCTCGACCTGCTGGGGCTGCGGGACTCCGTCGTCACGACGCCCGTCCCTGCGGGAGCCGCCGGCGACACCCCGCTCGCCGCGCTGCGCGCGGCCTACGAGGCCACGTGGCACCACTACGACGGGCCGCTCACCGTGCCCGCGCTGTGCGACCGGTGGACCGGGCGGGTCGTCAGCAACCACACCCCGGACATCCTCGGCGACCTCGCGGGCCGCCTCGGCGCCGAGGGGTGCGCTCCCGTGGCTCCGCTGTGTCCCCCGGCCCTCCTGCCCGACATCGAGGCCCTCCGGCACACGGTCGACGCGGGCGTGACGAGAGCCGCCGAACTGGCCGCGCACGAGGCACCGTCCGACCGTGACGCGGCCCTGCGGACCCTGCACGCCACCCTCGACCTGCTGGACCGCCGGCTGGCCTGCGGGCCGTACGTCCTGGGTGGGCACCTGACCGCCGCCGACGTCGACGTGTGGGTGGCCCTCTCCCACCTCCCGAGCGGCCTGCTCTGCTCCTACGGCCACCTCACGGCGTACGTCGCCCGTCTCGGCGGGCACCCGGCGTTCCGTTCGCAGCGGACGGCCGCCGCGCTCGCGTCCGCCTCCTGACGCACGCAGCCGCCCTCCGCCCCCGCCACGGGGGCGGAGGGCGGAGACGGCTGCGTGGGCCCGCGCGTCCGGCCGCTCAGGCGTCCTCGGCCGGAAGGGCGTACAGACCGGGGAGGTTGACCACGACGGCCTCCTGGGTGCTGCGGGCGATGACGACCACGGCCTCCTCCGCGGGGTCCGGGTTCTCCTCGCGGTGCGGCACGAACGGGGGGACGAAGACGTAGTCGCCGGGCGAGGTGCGCAGGCGCACCTCCTCGGGCGCGTCGCCCGAGCCGTCCAGGAAGACGAACTCGGGGTGCCCGCTCACCACGTAGATCGCGGTCTCGGACTCGCCGTGGTGGTGGTCGGAGGACGCCGTCGCCGGGGCCACGTGGGTCTGGCCCATCCACAGCTTCTCGGAGCCCACGGTCCGCCCGCTGACGGCGGCGAACCTGCGCATCCCGCCGGTCTGCGCCGTCTCGCCGTCCAGGGCGTCCGCGCTGATGTGGTGCAGCCGGGTCCGCAGGGGCGCGGCCGCCTGCCCGGGCGCGTCGTGGAGATGGGGGTGGAAGCCTTCGCCGGGGTTCGTCAGGGGCTCGCTCATGGCCGGGACGCTAGAGCTGCCCCGAAAAGGATGTCAAGAAGTGTCCTTTGCGCTTCACCTGCGGCAACGCTGCCGCAATGTACCGAGCACGTCGGCCGAACCGCCGGGCCGCGCGGACCGGTTGGGGCATGATGGGCCCATGCATATCTCCGCGAAGGCGGACTACGCCACGCGGGCTCTGCTGGAGCTCGCCTGTGAGCCTGCCCGCCCCCTGACCTGCGAGGCCATCGCCTCCGCTCAGCAGATCCCGTTCCGCTTCCTGAAGTCCGTGGTGGGCGAGCTGCGCAAGGCCGGGCTGGTGCGCAGTCAGCGCGGCTGCGAGGGCGGCTACTGGCTCGGCCGGCCCGCCGGGGAGATCACCCTGCTGGACGTGGCACGCGCCGTGGACGGCGAGTTGATCACCCTGCGGGGGGAGTCGCTGGCCGCACTCCGCTACCCCGGTCCGGCCGCCGGGCTGCCCGGGGTGTGGCGCCAGGTCGAGGCGGGCGCTGCGGCGGTCCTCGGCGGAGTGACCCTCGCCTCACTCCTGCCGGCGGCCGCCGCGGAACGGCTGGACCGGAAGGGAGCCGCGTGACGGCCCCGCCTCCCCCGCCCTCCGTGGAGGTGGTGGAGTACACCGATCCGCTGTGCCCCTGGGCCTGGGGTTCGGAACCGGTGTTCCGCAGGCTGCGGGCCGCACTGGGCGGCCGGGTGCTCTGGCGCCGCGTGCACGGCCTCCTGTTCGACGACGACGACGACCCAGCGCCCGACCCGGCCGCGGAGACCGCCTGGTACGCGCGGCACGTGGAGGAGATCAGCGCGCACACCCGGGCGCCGCGTGCGGAGCGGCTGAGCCGGGTGGCAGCGAGTTCCTGGCCCGCCTCGCTGGCAGCCAAGGCGGCCGAGCTGCAGGGCGAGGAGGTGGCCGGGCGGGTGCTGCGCCGGCTCCGGGAGACCGTGTTCGTGCTCGGGGAGCCGGCCGACACGCCCGCGCTCGCGCTGGCCGCGGTACGGGGCGCGCCGGGACTGGACCCGGTACGGCTCGCAACCGACGCGGCGGCCGACGACGTCCTGGCGCGGGTACGGGCCGACCGGGCGGAGGCACGGCGCCCGGTGCGCGAGGCGCTGGCGGCGCGCGGCCCGTCACCGCACCCCGGAGCGGCGAAGGAGACCGGCGACGGCGGGTACCGGTACGCGCTGCCGACGCTGCTCG
Organism: Streptomyces sp. PA03-3a; assembly: GCF_033792735.1. NCBI lineage: Bacteria > Bacillati > Actinomycetota > Actinomycetes > Kitasatosporales > Streptomycetaceae > Streptomyces > Streptomyces sp. PA03-3a. Next base: position 48,256 of record NZ_JARAVM010000018.1, on the reverse strand, counting down.
TACGCGCCCCGGCCGGACAGCACGTGGTGCCCGGCTGGCGGTCCTACGACGAGTACGCCTCCGCCGTCGAGGAGTTGTGCCCGGGACTGCTGCGGACCCCGGATCCACTGCCGCCGGACGAGGCGCTGCGGCGCTACCGGAGCCTGACCGATCCCGAGCGGGCCCTGCTGGTCACCGGGGCGTGGCCGCCGCCGGAGGCGGTCCGGGTGGACACCGGCAACGGCCCCTTGTGGCTGCATCCCGACGAGGCAGCAACTCACCCGGCCACCGCTCGCGGTGCTCGCGCCGTGCGCTGACCGGGCTCTGATCTACCGTCACGGAACCGTCCCGCCAAATGAGACACCAATTGGTGTCTATTGACAGCCGCTCGCGGCGCTCGCCAGGATGAGCAGCATGCTCACGACGCACCCCGGTGTGGTGTGCCGCTACGTGGACCTGCGGCGCACCTGCAGCGCCCTCTGTCGCTGACCGGCCGCCGCCCACGGCCCACAGGCGCCTGACCACTTCCGTCAGCACCGGCCGCGCCGCCGCCCCGTCGAGCCGCGCCCGCCGTCCGCGCCCCTCCTCCGCGCTTCGCCGCCTTCTCCCACCGCATCCCGGTGAGCCCCCGCGTACTCCCGAACGCCCTGCCGTGAGCACGGCGTGCCGGGCGTCTGCCCGCCAGACCCCGCCGGCACGGCCGTCCCAGCGCGGGACTGCGCCGGGCGCGGGCGCGCGCCGTGCCCGCCGCCACGCCCCCGCCCGCCCTGAGCCGGTCCGGGGGCCCTCGAAGAAAGCACTCACATGCCCGGACGACTCACGCCCAGCCGCCCCGGACCCGCCTCCCCCGCCGCCGCCCGGCACCCGGGCCGGCTGCGCACCGCGGCCCTCGGAACCGCCCTCGTCTCCGTCCTCGTCCCCGCCCTCGGCGCGTGCGGCGGCGGCGCCGGCGCGTCGACGGGGAGCGCCACACTGAAGTGGGCCTCCTCCTACTTCCCCGCCCACTGGGACCCGGTGGTCTCCGGCAGCGGCGCCCAGTTCCGCCAACTCGCGCTCGTCTACTCGTCGTTGACGCGAACCGACGAGAACGGCAAGGCCGTCCCCGACCTCGCGAAGAGCTGGGAGTACAACGACAAGGGTGACGAGATCACCTTCCACCTCCGCCCCGGCCTGACGTTCAGCGACGGCGAGCCCGTCGACGCGGCAGCGGTCAAGGCGGCGATCGAGCGGGCCAAGAAGCAGAAGAACTCGGCGCTCTTCGGCGACCTGACCTCGATCGCGTCGGTGGACGCCGACGGCCTGGACGCGGTCGTCCACCTCACCCAGGTCGACTACCAGATACCCCAGCTGCTCGGTGAGCGCGTCCTGCAGATCGCCAGCCCCAAGGCGGCCGCGGCCCCGCAGAAGCTGGACCAGAACCCCGTCGGCGCCGGTCCGTTCGTGGTGAAGCAGCTGATCCCCGGCACCAAGGTGCTGCTCAAGAAGAACCCGCACTACTGGGACGCGAAGAACATCCACATCGACGACGTGGAGCTCACCTCCGCCCCCGACGCGTCGACGGTCGTCTCCGGCCTCCAGACCGGCGTCTACAACTTCGCCGACCTCGAACCGAGTCAGGCCGAGGCCGCCGAGAAGGCCGGCTTGGACGTCTTCGTGCAACCCGGCTTCAACGCGTCGAACCTCAGCCTCAACGTCAACAAGGCGCCGTTCGACGACGACAGGGTCGTCGACGCCGTCCGACACGCGGTCAACCGCAAGGAGTTCGTCGACAAGCTGACCTTCGGCTACGGAGAGGCGACCGACCAGCCCTTCCCGCCGGGCTACGTGGCCTACGACCCGAAGTCCCGGGACCCGTACCCGTACGACCCGGCGACGTCCCGCAAGCTCCTCGCCGAGGCCGGCCACAAGGCGGGCGACATCAAGCTCGACCTCGTCATCCCGGCGGAGGACCCGCAGGCCGAGATCGTGCAGGCGCAGCTGGCCGCGGTCGGCATCACCGTCCGCATCAAGGTCGACAAGAACTGGGCCACCCCGTTCTTCGCCAAGGACCTGACGTTCTCGCTCTACGGCACCACCGGGCGTGACTCCGCGGTGCAGACCCTCACCGCGCACTTCGGGCCCGACGGCCCGCTGAACCTGAGCACCCCGTACGAGCCGGCCGGCTTCGACGCGGCCGTGGCGAAGGTCCGCCGCACGCCCCTGGACTCCCCTAACTACGTGGGGAACCTCCAGGCGGCGACCCGGGCCGGGCTGAAGAGCAAGGCCCTGGTCTTCACCTACTCCTCGCCCAACCTCTTCGCCAAGAGCACGGCGATCTCGGACCTGCCGAAGAACCCGGCCCACGTCGACTGGACCGGCGTGACCATCGCCGGCGGCAGCTGACCACCGTCCACCACCGAAGGGGAGGCAACCTCATGACGACGACCGCCGCGCCGGTCGCCCTCACCCCCCGTCGCGGCGTCGCCGCGGCCAGGGCCCGGCACGCCGCGGGCCGAGTCCTGGCCGCCCTCGCCCGGTCCGTCGCGATCATCGTGCCCGTGTTCCTGGTCGCGACCTTCGTGACCTTCGCGCTGCGGGCGCTGAGCGGGCTCAGCCCCGCACGGATCCAGCTGGGCGAGGACGCGACGCCGGAGGCCATCGCCCGGGTCGAGGCCCAGTGGGGCCTCGACCGGCCGTTCGTGGTCCAGTACGGGGACTGGCTCGACGGCATCCTGCATGGGCGGCTCGGCACCAGCTGGACCAACGGCGCCGACATCTCCACCCTCATCGGGCTCGGCCTGGGCGTCAGCCTCTCGGTGGCGACGCTGGCCCTGCTCATCGGGGTGGTCGTGGGCTTCGCGCTGGGCACGGTGGCGGCGCTGCGCAGCACCACCTGGATCGACCGGGCGATCACCGGTTTCGTCACGGTCGTCTCGGTGATGCCGGCCTTCGTGGTGGGCATCGTGCTGGTCGTCGTCTTCGCCGTCGGTCTCCACTGGTTCCCCTCCGGCGGCTACGTCCCGGCGGAGCAGGGCGTCGGGCCGTGGCTCGCCCACATCACCCTCCCGGCGATCGCGCTGAGCTTCGACGTGGTCGCCGACGTCGCCCGCCAGCTGCGCGCGGGCCTCGTGGCGGCCCACCGCGAGAACTACGTGACGGGCGCGGTGGTGCGCGGCCTGAGCCCGCGGCGGATCTTCTTCGGTCACGTCCTGCGCAACGGCCTCGGGCCGGCGCTCGCCACCCTCGGACTGAAGTTCCCGGCCCTGGTGGGTGCCTCCGTCGTCACCGAATGGATCTTCGGTCTGCAGGGCTTCGGCAGGTTCGCCAACGACGCCGCCCAGGCCGGGGACGTACCCGCCGTCCAGGGCGTCCTCGTGGTGTCGATCGTCCTGGTCGTCTCCTTCAACCTGATCGTCAACCTGGTGCTGGCGCGCGTGACGCCGGCGTCCCAGCGGGGGGTCTGACCATGGTGCGCCGCGTCCTCTCCCTCACCTCCGGCCGGATCGCCGCGGTCGTCCTGACCGTGATCGCGCTGCTGGCGCTGCTCGGTCCCTGGCTCGCACCGCACGATCCTTTGGCCACCAGCAACAACACCCTGGCCGCCGCCTCGGGCTCGCACTGGCTGGGCACCGACTACCTCGGACGTGACGTCCTCAGCCGGCTCCTGGACGGCTCCCGCGTCAGCGTGCTCGGTTCGCTCGAAGTCGCCCTGACGGCCCTGGTCGTCGGCTCGGTGCCCGGCATCCTGTCCGTCTACTGGGGCCGGGTCTTCGAGTGGGCGACCCTGCGCCTGGCCGACACGCTGGTCGCCCTGCCCTTCCTGCTGTTCGCCGTCGCCGTTGTCGCGCTCCTCGGCAACGGCCTCACCCAGGCCATGCTGGTCACCGGCGTGCTGGTGTCACCGCTGTTCTACCGGGTGGCCCGCGCCGCCACCCTGGCCGTGGCGCGCTCGCCGTACGTGGAGGCGGCGCTCGTCTCCGGTGCCTCGACGGGCTGGATCGTACGCCGCCACGTGTGGGGCAAGATCCTCCCGCCGGTCGCGGTCGCGCTCGCCCAGACCATCGGCGTGGGTTTCGTGATCGTCTCCAGCCTGACCTTCCTCGGCATCGGCGTGCAGCCACCGGCGCCCACCTGGGGCGGCCTGCTCGCCTCGGACCTGGGCTACCTCAGCCACCAGCCGTGGGCCCCGGTGGCCCCCGCCCTGCTCATCATGGCCACCGTCTGGGCGAGCAACCTGCTCGCCGACGCGATCCGCGACGTCTCCGGCGAGGCGGGACGCGCACTGCTCGATCGCCGCAGGGCCCGCACCAACCGCCTCGACAAGCCCGACCCCGCCCCCGCCGGAGGTGCGCGATGACGACCGTGTCCGAAGGACTGCTCCCCTTGCCTGCCCCGGGCGCCGCGCCAGGCACCCCGGCACCGCCGGTGCTGTCCCTCCGCGACGTGCGCATCGGCGACCGCGCGGGCGACCGTGAGATCGTCCACGGAGTGAGCTTCGACCTCGCACCCGGTGAGGCGGTCGGCATCGTCGGGGAGTCCGGCAGCGGCAAGACCCTCACCTGCCGCGCGGCACTCCGCATCCTGCCCGCGCACTTCGAGGTCACCGGTGGGTCGATCGAGATCGACGGCACCGACATCGCCACCCTGACACGGGCTCAGTGGACGGCCCTGCGGGGCGCCACGATCAGCGCGGTCTTCCAGGACCCGGCCTCCTACCTCAACCCCTCGATCCGGGTCGGCGCGCAGATCGCCGAGGTCGTGCGCGCCAAGAAGGGGCAGCGGCGCCGCGAGGCCCGCCGGCAGGCCGTCGAGCTGCTGCGGACGGTGCAACTGCGCGATCCGGAGCTGGTCTACGGCAGTTACCCCCACGAGTTGTCCGGGGGCATGCTCCAGCGCGTCCTGATCGCGGCGGCGATCGCCGCCGGCCCGCGGATCCTCATCGCCGACGAGGCCACCACCGCCCTCGACGTCACCGTCCAGGCCGGGATCCTCGACATGCTCGCCGAACTGCGCGAACAGGCGGGGCTGGCCCTCGTCGTCGTCTCCCACGACCTCGCGGTCGTCGCCCAGCTCTGCGACGAGGTCGTCGTCCTGCGGGAGGGCGAGGTGGTCGAGCAGGGCCCGACCCGCGCGGTGCTGCACGACCCGCGGCACGAGTACACCCGTCTGCTGATCGCCGAACACGAGCAGTACGGCCTGGACACGTTCCTCACCGTGAAGGAGGACGCATGACCGGCGAGCCGCCGCGGACGGCGTCGGCCGACGGTGCGGACCCCGCCGGTCCCGTGCTGGAGATCACCGGCCTCGACGTGCATTACGGCCTGCGCCGCCGGCGCCGCCAGGCACTGCGCGGGGTGTCCCTGACCGTCGCGCCCGGCGAAGCCGTCGGCCTCATCGGCGAGACGGGATCCGGGAAGTCCACCCTGGCCCGGACCGCGCTCGGCCTGGTGCGCGCCTCGGCCGGGTCGGTCGTCGTCGGCGGGGAGGACGTCACCCGGCACGGCCCACGCCAGTGGCGCGCCCTGCGCCGCCGAGGCGTCGTCCAGTACGTCTTCCAGGACCCCCTGCGCAGCCTCGACCCGGACCTCACCGTCGAGGAGTCCCTCACCGAACCGCTGCTCCTGCAGGGCGTCCCACGCGAGGAGGCGGCCGACCGGGCGCGGGCGTTCCTCCCCCCCGTCCGCCTGCACGAGGAGCTCCTCGGCCGGCTGCCCGGGGAGCTCTCCGGCGGGCAGCGCCAACGGGTCTCGGTGGCCCGGGCGCTGGTCACCGGACCGCGCCTGGTCATCCTCGACGAACCGGTGAGCGCCCTCGACGCGGCCAACCGCGTGCAGGTCCTGGAGATCCTCAAGGAGCTCCGCGCCTCCGGAGTGGCCCTGGTCTTCATCTCCCACGACCTCGGCTCCGTGGCCGGGGTCTGCGACCGCGTCGCCGTGTTCCACCAGGGCGAACTGGTCGAGGTCGGCACCACCCACGACGTCGTCAATCACCCCCGCCATCCCTACACGCGCCTGCTCGTCGGCTCGGCGCCCACCTTGCGTTCCGCCCCGGCGGACCGGGCCGAACGTGAAGCGCTGCGGGCGCTGCTGCGCACCTGACCCCACGACAGACAGGAACAGCCACCATGTCCCGCAGGATCCACCTCGCGCTCCACCCCTACGGCGTCGGCGGCCCCGGCCAGCACGGCCTGTGGAAGGACGCCCGCGTCGCCAAGAACGCCAGCACCGACATCAACTACTACATCGCGCAGGCCAAGGCGGCCGAACACGCCCTCTTCGACGCCCTGTTCATCGTCGACAGCCAGTTCATCAACGCCACCTCCCCCGCCCACTACCTCAACCGGCTGGAGCCGCTGACCCTGCTGTCGGCGGTCGCCACGCACACCCGTCACGTCGGGCTGGTCGGCACGGCCAGTTCGACGTACAACTCGCCGTTCAACCTCGCCCGCCGCTTCGCCTCGCTCGACCACATCAGCGGCGGCCGCGCCGGCTGGAACGTCGTGACCAGCTTCGACACGGGCACCTCCAGGAACTTCGGGTTCGACGAGCACCTGGACTACGCCTCCCGTTACGGCCGTGCCCTGGAGTTCGTCAAGGTCGCCCGTGGCCTGTGGGACTCCTACGAGGACGACGCCTTCCCGGCCGACGTGGAACGGGGCGTCTTCCTCGACCCGGCCAAGCTGCACGCGCTCGACCACGAGGGCGAGCACTTCAGGGTCGCCGGCCCCCTCAACCTGTCCCGGTCCCCGCAGGGCCAGCCCGTGATCTTCCAGGCCGGCGTCTCCGAGGAGGGCCGCGACCTGGCGGCCCAGGTGGCCGAGGGCATCTACGCGCCCGGCGGCACGCTCCGGCAGGCGCAGGAGTACTACGCCGACATCAAGCAGCGCACCGCCGCCTACGGCCGCGACCCCGACCACATCAAGATCTTCATCCACGGCGGACCGGTGGTGGCCGCCACCGACGAGGCCGCCCGGCGCCGCGAGCGGGAGATCTTCGAGGAGGACAACGACTTCGACCGCAACCTCGCGCTGCTCGGACGCTCCTTCGGGGCCTACGACTTCAGCGTGCACGACCTGGACGCGCCCTTCCCCGACGTCGCGCACCTCGCCGAGAAGGGCGGACGCACGGGCGCGGCCAGGATCATCGAGCGGGCCAGGGCGCAGAACCTGACTTTGCGCCAGGTCGCGCAGTCGGCCAACGAGTTCCGCACCTCCCCCTTCGTCGGGTCGCCGCGGACCGTCGCCGACACCATCGAGCAGTGGTTCGACGCCGGCACCTTCGACGGCATCAACCTCGCCTTCCGCACCGACGACGAACTCCAACTCTTCGTGGACGGCGTCGTACCCCTGCTCCAGGAGCGCGGCCTGTTCCGCACCGAGTACGAGGCCGACACCCTGCGCGGCAACCTGGGCCTGCCGGTCCCCGCCAACCGCCACACCCACGAGCGCCTGCTCGTGGCCGACTGACCACGGGACGGGACGGGCAAGGCCATGACCACCGAGCACCCGCGCCTGCGACTCGGCTTCCTCACCCACGTGCAGGGCCGCGACGACGAGCCGGTCCGCACCTACCGCAACGCCCTGGAACTCTTCGTCGCCGCCGACGAACTCGGCTTCGACGCCGGCTGGGTGGCCCAGCACCACGTCTCCCTCGGCGGCGGGGGGCTGTCCTCGCCCTGGACGTTCCTCGCCCACGCCGCGGCACGCACCACCCGGATCCGGCTCGGCACCGCCGTGACGATCCTGCCGCTGGAGGACCCGATCCGGCTGGCCGAGGACGTCGCCACCGTCGACACCCTCAGCGGCGGCCGCGTCGAGATCGGCGTGGGCAGCGGCTACAACGGCCTGGAGTACGCCGCCTTCGGCCGGGACGTCGCCCGCAAGCGCGAACTGACCAGCGAACACCTCGACGTGCTGCGCAGCGCGCTGGCGCGTGAGGAGGTCGGCGCGCCCGGGTTCCGCATCCAGCCGGCCGCCGGCGACTTCGGCGACCGCATCTGGCAGGGAGCCTTCAGCACGCAGGGCGCCGCGTACGCGGCGGCGGCCGGGTCCAACCTCCTGCTCAACCGGGCGGCGTACGGCTTCGACTCCCCCACCGACGCGGTGCAGCGCCCATGGGCGGACGCGTACCTCGACGCCTGGGACCGGCCGCGCCGCCCGCGGATCGGGCTGTCGCGGTTCGTGTTCCCGGCCCAGGACCGGCGGACGGCCCTGCGGCAGATCGGCGAGGACGTCCACCGGGCGGCGCTGCGCATGGCGGAGGACGGCGCCTTCCCGAAGGGCCTGGACCTGGACGAGGCGCTGCGCCGCTTCCACTCCTTCTTCGGGCATCCCGAGGAGATCGTCGCGGCGCTGCGGCGGGAACGGGTCCTGCCGGTCGCGACCGACCTGATCACCCAGTTCAACCCCGCCGTCCCCGACCACGACGCGGCGCTGCGCGCCCTGGAGCTCATCGCGACCGAAGTGGCGCCGGCGCTGGGCTGGCGGCGCGCGGCCCAACCCGAGCCCCGGCACGAGCCGGCAGGAGTCTGAGATGACCGAGCAGACCGACCGCATCGACCAAGCCGGCCACACCGACCACCACGGCCCCGAGGGCCTGCTCGTCCGCGGCACGGTCGTCGTGGTGCCGGGGCGCGGCGAGACACGGGCGACCTACGCCCGCTTCGCCCGGCGGGTGGCCGCCGACGCCTACCGCGTACGGGTCGTCGACCCCCCGGAGCCGGACGCGGACGACCCGGCCGGTGCCCTGACCCGGTTCGGCCAGCGCCTCGCGGACGCCGTCGAGGGCACCGCCGCCGAGGGTGCGCCTGCCGCCCCCGTCGTCCTGGTGGGCGCCGACTCCGGCGCCGCCGCCGTCGCCGCGCTCCTGGGCGGCCCGGGACGGGGCGGCGTCCGGCCGGACGGCGTCGTCCTCGCGGGGCTTCCCGGCCGGGCGGCCCCCGCCGGGGACGGCGGCTGGGACGGGGAACTCGACGTCCGCACGTCCTGCCCCACCCACCGCGACACGCTCACCCGGGACCCGCGCGTACGCCGGGGCTCGCTGAACGCGGCGGTGCCCGACGCCCTGCTCACCGCCGCGTACGAGGCCGAACTCGCCCCGCCCGTGCTCTTCCTCGCCGGTGACGCCGACCCGCTCACGGATCACGACACGATCGCACGCGCCGCCAAGTCCCAGCGCCGCGCCCGGCTTTCGGTCGTCCGCGGCGCCCACCACGACGTGCTCAACGACGTGCAGCACCGCTCGGTGGCAGCCGAGATCGTCACCTTCCTGGAGACGCTGCGCAACGGGCTGGTGTCCGTCGTGGCGGTGGAATCCAGCACCTGGTGACCACGCCGAGGTCCCTGCTCGCCCTCACCCCGCCCACCCGAACCCGGAAGGTCCCCATGGCCGTCATCCTGTCCGTCTCCGGAAGCCCCTCCGCCACCTCCCGCACCGCACGGCTGCTGCGCCACCTGGACGACCGGTTGCGGCTCCAGGGCCATGACGTGGTCCCCCTGGACGTGCGGACGCTGCCCGCCGACGCCCTGCTCGGGGCCGACGTCCACCACCCGGCCATCACCGGGGCCGCGGCCCTGTTCCAGCGGGCCGACGGGGTGGTGATCGGCACGCCCGTCTACAAGGCCGCCTACTCGGGCCTGCTGAAGTCGCTGCTCGACCTGCTCCCGCAGTTCGCCCTCGCCGACAAGACCGTGCTGCCGCTGGCCACAGGTGGCACCACCGCCCACGTCCTGGCCATCGACTACGCGCTGCGCCCGGTACTGAGTGCCATGGGTGCCACCCACATCGTCCCGGGGTGGTTCACGCTCGACAAGGACCTCACCGTGGCCGACGACGGCACGCTGACCGTCGCGCCCGCCACGGCCGAGGCCCTGACGCAGGTCACCGACCGCTTCTCCGCCGCGCTGGGAGGCCGTACTTCCGTGCTCGCGCCCACGGGGTGAGCCCCCGCCCGCCGCGCGTGGGCTCACATCGCGGGGCCGGTCCCCTGGCACAGGTCGCGGATCGCGGTCACGTGCGGGTGCCAGGGGCGCGTGGCCGGCCCGGTGAGGAGCAACCGCCGTTCCACGCGCGGCAGTGCGGGGACGAGGGTGAGGCCGCCGGGCAGCATGCTCCCGGCCAGGGAGGGGAGGACCGCGACGCCGAGGCCGGCCTCGACCATGCAGAGCAACCTGCCCAGTGCACAGATGCGCTGGGTGAGCCGGTCTCGGTGAGGCAGCCGTCCATGAGGTGACTGCGGTCTGGACGCCGCCGCACCTGGCGCGCCGCAGGCAGGTGAGGTCGATCAGCCGGAGGCCGGGAGTCACCAGCCGGGGAGACAAACCCTCCGGAAAGTAGCTAATCTCGCCGCCTGGTTTCGGCGTACCGCTGCCAAACGGGTTCGGGGCGACCTACCTCGACTACCGCGACTGGCTCGAATCCGAGCCGGCGGCCATCGTGGGCCCGATCGACCTCGTCGGCCACGACTGGGGCGGCGGCCACGTCGTGAACGCCGTCATGCACCGGCCCGAACTGGTCCGCAGCCGGGTCTGCGACGTCATGCGAATCTTCGACTCCGACTTCGAGTGCCACAACCTGGCCCAGGTGTGGCAGACGCCCGGGGCGGGCGAGGAGTCGATCGAATCGATGTTCGGCGGCGATCTGACCGCGCGCACCGACCTGATGATCTCGCTCGGCTTCCCGGACCACGACATCGCCGCGGCGATCACCGCACACCAGAACGCCGACATGGGCCGGGCGATCCTGGCGGTGTACCGGTCGGCGGCGCAGCCGGCCATGGCCGAGGCCGGCCCGAAGCTCGATTCTGCCGCCGCGCAACCAGGGTTGGCGTTGCTGCCCACCGACGACTCCTTCAACGAGGCCGACGACACCCGGCGGGTCGCCGACCGCGCCGGCGCGCGCATTGACGAACTCGAGGGACTGGGGCACTGGTGGATGGTGCAAGACCCGCACCGCAGCGCGGACGCGCTCAACCGGTTCTGGGGCACCCTCGACTGAGGCTCAGCAACGTTCACGAGTCTGTAGATGACGGTCGGCGAAGTCCAGCCACTCCAGGTGCGAGCCGTGCCAGAAGGCGTGCCGGGTAGCGCAGGGCCGCTTGGAGGCAGCCGTTGTGGTGCGGGACGCGGCGGACCGTCGCCTCCCACAGGCCCCCGAAGTAGCGGTGTCCGGCGTGCGAGCCGCGTGCGTGGACCAGGGCGACCGACAGGGGAACGGGATCAGGTCGTCGGCGAGCGCCACGACGGTGAGCCACGGGCTCACCTCGCGCGGCAGCATGAGTTGCGCGGCGTGACGCGGCGGCGCGGCGGCGCACCGCACGAGCATGTGCGCAGCCGTTGGAGTGGCGACCGGCGTCACCACGCCGCGCCTGCGGTCGGGGCGGACCGACGGGACAGTCCAAAGACCGGTCCGGGAGCCTGCCCTGGTGAACCCGACCCGTCACTGGCCCGGACGAATGAGCCGTGTGGCGGACGGCCGGCCGGGTCGCCACTGGGTCCACAGGTGCCGTCCCGGCCGGAGGACGCCGAGCGCGTCAGGCGTCGGTGTCCGTCGGCGTCGCCTCGCCGAGCATGGCGAGGGTCAGCACGCTGCCGGAGATGCCCCAGCCGCCGTCGGCGACCTCTTCGACCAGAACCATGGTGTTTGCGCGGGGGTGCTCGCCGTAGAGCTCGACGTACAGCTCGGTGGTGCGGGTGACGATCTCCTGCTTCTGCTGCGGGGTGAGGGTGTTCGCGGGGACCTTGAAGTTCGCGAAAGGCATTGCTGGTTGTCCTTCTCTCAAGGGGCATTACAGGGAGCTGCCCGCGGTGAGCAGGCGGTCCAGTGCGTCCGGCGGGAGAAGCCGGGAGCCGGCGCGGATGCGGTCGGCGACCGCGCAGACGACTTCGCTGCCGTCGCGGCTGGGGTGCATGTGGGTGCGCAGAGGCCGGCCTGCCGGCCGGCGGTCCGGCGGTCCGGCGGTCCGGCGGCCGATGCCGCGCGATGCTGGGGCATTTCGGTCATGACTCGGACGGCGTGACGGAGGTGCCGGGCTCGGGACGCAGACGGTAGCGGGTGCCGCCGGTGTGGACGGTGCCGCCGGTCGGAGCGGGGAAGTGGCTGCTCAGTAGCAGGCTGTCCGTGCCGGCCAGCCGCTCCAGGAGCCGAGTCCGGGTGAGCACCGCCTGCTGTGCGTCGGTGTCGACGCAGCTGGTGATGTGGGGGTGTGACAGCTGCACCGGATGGTGGATGCTGTCGCCGGTGATCACAGCCGTGCGGTCGGTGCCGTGCACTTCCACCACGAGCTGCCCGGGAGTGTGACCGGGCGCCGGGACCAGGCGGATGCCGGGAGCCACCTCGCGCCCCTCTTCGGGAACGTCGGCGAGGTCGTACTGGCCACTGTCGCGCACGGGACGGACGGAATCGCGGAACATCTGGCGGCGCGCCTCGTCCATCGCGGCACAGGCCCAGTAGTCCCATTCGGCGCGGCTGGTGATGTAGCGGGCGAGCGGGAACGTCGGCTTCCAGCTTCCGTCGATGAGATGGGTGTTCCAGCCGACATGGTCGGTGTGGAGGTGGGTGGTGACGACGAGGTCCACGGAAACGGGCGGGAACCCGGCGTCGGTCAGACGTTGCAGGTAGTCGGTGTCGAGGCCGTTCCATGCCGGGTTGGCGCGCGACTTGTCGTTGCCGATCCCGGTGTCGATGAGGACGCGCACTCCGTCGGCGTCCAGAGCGAAGGTGTGGCTGGCCAACCTGAGTGCGTCGGAGTCGGCGAAGGCGGGACGCAACCACGCTGCCTCGTCGACGACGTCGGTCGTGGCGTCGGGAAGCAGCCAGGCTCCGGTCTGCGGGGGCAGGACGATCTCGTCGATGCGGTGTACGGCGACGTTTCCGAGGTCCCACATGGCACGGCTCTGGCCGAGAGGGGGGTTCACCGTTGATGTCTCCTTTGGAGCGGGACCGGCAGACCGTCCATGCCGACGCGCGGTTGTGCACGGTGCCCGGGCCGCACCTGTCGGGTCACGAGTCCGGACAGGACGGTCGGATTCGGTGCCTGCCTGGTGGGGCGGTACCTGAAGCCGCTCCGGCAGGCTTCGCCACACGGTTCGCCGGCCGCCCTGCGGGGTCAGCGGGCGAGCAGGCTGTCGAGCCAGTCGAAGGTGCGCTGGTGGAACAGGGAGGTCGCGCCTTCGTGGCAGTGTTCGCCGGCGCCTTCGTCCTCTCGGAAGAGGATCAGTTCCTTCCGACAGGTCAGCTCGTCGAACAGGGACTTGGGCTGCCCCTTGAAGAACTGGTCGTTCTCGGCGTCGAGGACGAGTGTCGGGCAGGTGATGCGGTCGGCGATGCCGGCCATGGTGTACGCCTCGCTGGCCTTGACGAGTTCGTCGAGACCGGACACGCCGAGGGTCCACCGGCCGTTGCGCACCGTCCAGCGCACCATGGTGTCCTTCGCCATCATCTTCTCGATGCCGCCGGGCGTCGCAGCGGCACGGGTGGCCAGCGCGGCAACGACTTCATGGAAGTCGTAGACACCGTCGTGCAGCACGCACGCGACGATGCGTTGCTCGAATGCGGCCGCCCTGGCGGCGAGGTAGCCCCCGAGACTCGTACCGATCAGGACGAGCTTCTCGGGGTCCAGTTCGGGCACGGTGAGCGCGAAGTCGACGGCCGGGGTGACCACGGCTTCCCAGTCGGGCCGGAAGTGCAGCCCTTGGTCGCGGACGACGGTGCCCTGGCCGGGACCGTCGAAGGTGAGGACGTTGTAGCCGCGCCGCAGCGCGCCCGCGGCCAGAGCCAGGTAGTTCTCCTCCAGCGTGGAGTCGTACCCACCGTGGTAGATCAGGGTCGGGCGCGGGGTGCCAGAGTCGTCGACGAAGAACAGGTAGCCGGGCAGCGTGGTGTCCTCGTACGGGATGCGCACGGCGCGGGCCGGGGTCTCGAGCAGGGCTGCCGCATCGGCGAACGTCTGCTGTGAGGCCTTGGCCAGCCGCGCCGACTCGGCGTCGGCCGCGGGATCCTCGCGACGGTAGAAGTCGGCGCACCGGTAGTAGTTGGACGCCCGCAGCAGCGCCTCCCGGGCGCTGACGCGGTGACCGGCGGCCAGCGCGTCCCGGCCGATGCGCTCGATTCGGTCCGCCGTCGCGCCCCACTGGGCCGACCATGCCTCCTCGTCCCCCTCGGGGATCCTCCGGCAGGTGGTCAGGACCTCGCCCAGGTCGGCGCCGCCATAGGCGGCATGGCCGGCAGTCCGCAGCGCCTCGAAGGAGAAGGACTCGTCATCGTAGAGAAACTTCATCGCCGACTCCCTTCGCAAAGGGAACGGAACGCAGCCGTTCCGTTTGATGCCCAATCGTAACACAGCTAATGGAACGGTGCCGTTCCGTTCGGTAGGTTCGGACACAGGACAGGGCAGCCACACGATGCCTGACAGCCGCGCCGCGCCGCACGGCGCCACTCCAGGCGCACAGGCTCTCCAGATCTCATTGCAGTCGTTTTGCGGAACGGGGGCCGGGCCCCCGACCGAAAGTCACGCGTGCCGGCGACAGCAAGGAGAAAGGCCATCTCGTCATACGGCTGCACGGTGACGTCCGGGGCACACATCACCACGCCCCTCGCGGGGTGGAACGGCGCACATCCGTTCCGCTGTCGTCGGTTCCAATTATCGGAACGGTGCCGTTCCGTTCGTTAGGCTGGAAGACATGACAGCGGAGCAGAAGAAGCGCCGGCCGGCGACCGGCGGGGCGGTCCTTCGGGAGCGCGTGACCGAAGCGATCACCAAGGCGGCCTTCGCCGAACTGGCCGAAGTCGGCTATGCCCGGTTGTCGATGGAAGCGGTGACCCGGCGCGCCGATGTCGGCAAGGCCGCGCTCTACCGGCGCTGGCCCTCCAAGCAGGCGATGATCACAGAGCTGGTCCGCAACAAAGTCACCGAAACACTCCCCCACACACCGGCCACAGGCGACTTGCAAGCCGATCTCCTGCAGTTGCTCACGGCCTACCGCGCCCAGCTGGCCAATCCGCTGCTCGCCCTGATCGGGGCAGAACTGCTCGCCGAGTCCCGGCGCGACAGCACCCTCGCGCGGATGCTCCACACGGAAGTTGCCGCGCCGCGGCGCCGCGCCGCACACACGATCCTGCAAAGCGCGATCGACCGCGGCGAGCTGCCGCCCACCCTTGACATGGAACTCGCCACCGACCTCCTCATCGCGCCTCTGGCCTTCCGCATGGTGATCTTGGACGAGCGAAGCGACGACGACGACTACCTCGAAACACTGACCGCCGCCACCCTCGCGGCCCTGAAAGCGGCCGTCCGCCGACATTGATCGCCGAGGCGGTCCGGCGGGGCTCGCGCTCCTCACCTCCATTGCTCCGACGCACAACAGCAGACGCGGCCATTCCCGCCGGCCTCTTCCCCCGGCGAGTCTCACGCCACCGCGGCGCCCGGGGCCAAAGGGCCGGATCCGGGGTCGGCCGGGTCCCATCCGGAGCAAGCGGATGGCCTGCATGACGGCAGCGAACTGGGTGCAGTCGTTGGTGTTGCCGCCGGTGATCGTGAAGCCGAGCGGGCGGCCCAGACCGTCGCACGCAAGGTGAATTTCTTGCCGGTCAGCCCGCCCCTCGACCGTCCGAACCCTGGTCCGCCGGTCGGTCGTCCCGGGGGGCCACCGGGGCCGCGGACGCACGCCGCCTTCCGCGGCGCCCTTGGCCACCCGGTCAGCGGGTGATCGCCTTGGTCTCCAAAAACTCCTCAAGACCGGCCCGTGGCCCATTTCCCGGCCGTTGCCGGACTGCTTGTCGCCGCCGAACGGTGCCTGGAAGTTACGGGGCCCGCCGTTGACGTCGACCTGGCCGTCCCGCAGCGCCGGGCGATGGTCATCGCGCGTTCCTCGTCGCCGGTGACGGCGGCGTCGAGGCCGTGGACGATCGCGCTGATGCGGTGGTCGCGCCCGACCTGGCTGGTCTCGCGCGCATCACGCGACAGCAACGTCAACGGGCTCAGTCTGAGGCTCAGGCTCAGACCCGGCACCAGGTCACACGGATGTGCGTGCGATCCGAGTAATGGTGACGGTCACGGTGAGGTCTTCCCCCCGGTGCGCCGTGACGAGGGGAATGAGCGATGATCGGGTTCGATCATGGACCGTGCGCGCGACGTCCACAGCTCGATGACCCTCGGTGAGGATGCAGCGTATCTCCACCTGCCAACGGGAGCCGTCTGGGTCACGTGCAACCCGGATGCCCGACAGCGGCGAAGCGACCCCGTCGTCCGCCGTTTCCGGGACGTGGCATGAAGCGGCTCGGGCGAGACGGCTTGCGAGAGTGGGCTGCAGCCCAAGTACCCCGTTGACGTCAAGGGCGGCCTTCGCGGCACTCTGGCGAATGTCTGCCGGGTTGCACCCCGTCATGAGGTGGCCTCCCGCCGTCCTAGCGCGCGCTCCGAGTTGCAGCGCGCCAAGCGCACCTATCAGGGCGTCCGTGAGTGCGTCCTGCTCGGCTGCCCGGGCCGGCGAGCTTCGAATGCCGGGGCGGCGCGTTCGGCCACCGAGTTCAACGGTACCGGGCTTGGTCGGGGGCGCAATGAGTTCAGGCAGCGGTTCACGGTGATGCGGTACATCCAGGTCTTGAACGCAGAGCCGTGACGGAATTCAGGCAGGCGCCGCCAGGCGCTGATGAATGCGTCCTGGACGGCGTCCTCGGCGTCCTGCAGGTCACCCAGTGTGTGGAAGGCCAGAGCGAGCAGAGGACGGCTGTGGCGCCGCACCAGAATCGCGAAGGCTTCCTCGTCCCCTTCGCCAGCGCGGGTTGCCAAAAGATCATCCGGTGCGGACGGCAGGTCGCCGGCCAAGGCCGGGAAAACGGGGCTTGGCGTCATCACGGACCCGGCCGCTCGGCGCGGGAAAGGGTCGGCGCTGGGCGTCATGACCGCACCTCCTCCCTGCGGTGTTACACGTGCCCGGCTTCGGCTGCGTGATGCCGATTTGTTGATATTCATGACACTTCGCCCTCGGGGTGTGTCCAAATTAGTGACGGGCGCCGTACCGGTACCCGCAGCGACTGATCGAGGCGACTGCCATGACAGACACCGCAGACCGGCCCCTCACCGGACAGAACAGCTCCACCGGAACCGGAACGACGCTGAAGGGGCCGACCGGCCCGGACACCTCCCCCGAAACGCGGGGCAAGACCACCATTGCCGACAGCGTCGTGGCCAAAATCGCGGGAACCGCCGCCCGCGAGGTACCCGGAATTTACAACCTCGGTGCGGGCATGGCTCGCGCCATGGGTGCAGTGCGCGAACGCGTCCCCGGCGGCGGAACCGCAAGCGTCAGCCGCGGAGTGAAGTGCGAGGTGGGCGAGAGCCAGGCCGCACTGGACCTTGATGTCGTCGTCGACTACGGCTATGCCATTCCCGAAGTGGCAGCAGAGGTCCGTATCAGCGTCATTTCCGCCGTGGAACGCATGACCGGTCTCGAGGTCGTCGAGGTGAACCTCGTCGTCGACGACGTGAACCTACCGAACGAGGAAGACGAGACCGGGCCGGCCCAAGGCCGAGTCCGATGACCTCCGTCAGTGGACCTTCCCCTGGGGCACCAAGCGCGCCCGAGGCGGACGGCGCACGCCGGTCCGGGACAGGTGAGTGAGTCATGAATGCAGCGATAGTGGGCTTGGCAGCCGGAGTGGCCTTGGGCTTCGCCGGCTTCTTCGGCGGATTTTGGGCTTTCCTCCTGGTGGCCGTCCTAGGTGCAGTGGGTTTGGGCGTCGGTCTCGTTCTGCAGGGCGACGTCGACGTCTTCACCCGGAAGCAGCAGGACTCGTCCGCTCGGCGGCAACGGTGAGCGCCAACACAAATGCCGCCGGCTCACCCGACCGTCCTTCCGGTGGGCATGCGCACGACGCCGCCGGGGCTGTGGCGCCTGCCGAGCGAGGCACGACGGTGGTCCCTGAGCGGGTCGTGGCCCGCATCGCCGCTCGCGTCGCGAGCACGACGCTGCATCGACGCATCGACCCGCGCAGCGTCTGGCCGCACCGGGGGCTCGAGCGACCACGCACGGCGGGAGAGCGCAGCTGGCGCTCACGGTGGACCTCCCCTACCCCGCTGACATCGCCGACACCTGTCGGCAGCTACAGCGCGAGGTCGCCGACCGGGTGACACGACTGACCGGTCTAGAGGTCCGAGACGTCACCCTGAGCATCCGGCGCCTGGCCACCACCGGCGGACCGGTCCGCCTTCAGTGACCTTCGCGACTCACGCACCGACCAAGGAATCCCGATGACCCGCCCATCCGACCTTGCACCGCCCGGTACCCAAGAACGGCCACCCGACCCCCAGAGAGCTGCCGGAACAGGCCGGCCCCGCTCCCCCACTCGCGGGCCGAGGCCGTCGGAACAAGGCAGGCAGGGGGCCAGGTCGCCGCGCCTGTGGTCGGCACGCCGCATCCCAGCCGCGGTGGTGGCGCTGGTGGCACTGTGCGGCTTCGGGCTGATGCTGTACGACGTGATCGCGGTGCGAGCCGGGCACCGCGCCGGAGCATGGCGCACCCGTCTCGCCAACGAGATGGCCAGCCGCCCGGTCGACGACCTGTGGATGCTGGTCGGCTCCGCTGTCGCCGCCGCCGTCGGCCTGTGGTTGCTCTTCCTCGCCCTCACCCCCGGCCTGCGCCGGTTGCTGCCGCTGCGAGCACCTGACGGCAGTACCGGACTGCGAGCCTGGCTGGACCGCCGGGCGGCCGAACTGTTGGTGCGTGACGCAGCGATGCGGGTCCCCGGCGTCGGCCGAGCGAGGGTCCGAGTGGGGCGCCACCGCGTCGTCGTCTTCGCTGACGTCCGCTTCCGTGACCCATCGACCGTCCGCGACGACCTCAACGAGGCCGTTCACGACCAGTGCCGCCAACTCGCCCTTGCACATGCCCCACGAGTAGCCATACGCGTGCGAGAACGCGTCCGTTGACCCGGCTCGGGAACCCGCCATGAACAGCCGATCCATACTCAACCGCCTCCTTCTGGCCATCACCGGCCTGGTCCTGCTGGGCGGCGGGCTGCTGATCTTCACCGCCGGCATCGACTTCTACCGCCTGCTGCACGTCGATCCGCCCGCCGGATGGCCATTGACCACCCACAACGACGTACTACTCAGCAACGCAGACCGGATCCGCTGGAGCGACCAAGGCTGGTGGTGGTGGCCAGCCGTCATCGCCGCCCTCACCCTGGCAACCGCCTTGGCTCTCCTGTGGCTGCTCACCCAACTGCGTCGTCACCGCCCAGGATCCGTGCATCTGGGCGGCGCGCCTCCGCCTGATGGTGTTGAACTTCGGGGCAGCGCCCTCAGCAACGCCGTCGCCGACGAAGCGCGTGCCTTGCCTGGCGTCGCCCGCGCCGGCGCCCATATGACCGGACGCCCGGCGCACCCGCGACTCGATGTGGCGCTCACTCTCACAGAACACGGCGCGCCAGCCCCTGTCCTACAGGCGCTCTGTCACGGACCCGTGGCGCAAGCACGCGACTGCACCGGACTGACCGACCTGCCCACCCGGGCACGCTTCGGCGTCGCTAAGCACAAAGCGCGTCGCGTCGAATAGGCGCCCTCATCAGGGCGCAGTGATCGCCGGCTGGCAACGCGGCCCGCTCCCCTCAGGCCACACCGACGTGTTGCGGCGCGCCCGCCGACGCCTCTCCCCGACTGAAATGAGGAGCGGACCGAACGCGGCCTGGGAGTTGTCCTGTCGATCGTGTGACTACTTGGTGTCCGGGTCATTGATGTGGACCTGGGGCGGGGCGATCCGAGTGACGCGGAATGGGAACGGCTGCGGCCTTTCCTGCCGGTCAGCAACAGGCGTTGTGGCCGGTGGCGGGACCACCGGCAGGTGCCCAGGACGGTACGCGCCTGGATCTGTGGGGCCGGGCTATGCCGTGACGGCCTCCTGCCCGGCCGGAAGGCGGGCAGGGACCGGGAAGCGGCGTGACCGCGTGGACGGGGGTCAGCGCCGACCGGGTGGTCCGGCCTGTTGCGGTGGGTGAAATGGTTCCCGCTCCCGGTGGTGCGGGGACACCTGCTTCTCCTTCGCCGGCTGTCGTGTGGGGGGTCGTTCCGGGTCAGACGGTGCAGCCTCGACGGCCGTCGAGCGGTCCGATCGCCACAGGAATCGTGGTGAACTGCGCGGAGCGGTAGGGAAGCGGTCGGGGTCCGCCGGCCGCGGTGGACACGGCTGGCGGGCGGTACGGGCGGCCGGGCTCACGCTCCGACCGGCTCATGGCAGGCTGAGTTCGCGCCTGATGAGCTGAGCCAGTGCGGAGGGCTGGGACAGGAAGGGCGAGTGCGAACTGTCCAGCCTCAGCGTCCTGTCGGCGCGCTTCGCGAAGAGTTCTTGGGCGAAGGGCGGGATGGCCTTGTCCGCTTCGCAGACGATGTAGGTGCTCGGAATCGTCTGCCAGGCGACTGCGGTCAGTTTCTGGGTTGTGGCGGCGTAGGACTGGTAACCCAAAGCTGCTGCCGCCTTCTCGGCGACGCTCCTGTCCACGTCGCCGTAGAAGACGTCGACCGGGCCTGCCACGGTCAGGAAGTCGCCGACGCCCTCCTGTCGGTGGAACTCCCACCAGGGAGCGGGGTCGCCGCCCACGCTCGACAGCAGGGAGTCTCCGGCGTCGAGCTGGAACGCGGCAAGGTAGACGATTCTCTTGGCATTGGGCGTCTCGACAAGCGCCTGGGTGGCGGGGATGCCGCCGTAAGAGTGCGCGACGACGACCACGGGTCCGTCGATCGCCTCGACCGCGCCCTTGATGGCGGCCGCGTCGGAGTACATGTCGCCCAGTGCCTCGGGATCGTCGCCGCTCGAGGTGAGTGCCACGGTGTGGACATCGATGTCGGGCAGGTCATCGACGAGGAGTTGCAGATGCTCGGGTTTGTGCCACGCTCCGGGCACCAGCAACAGCGACGGCAGGGTCATTCGAACCTCATAGGACAGGGTGTGTTTCGGGCACGGTGTGCAGGCTCATCATGTAGGTCCGGGTATCGCATCGTCCACGTGATAGATATCACCAATAATCTATATGGCCCAGCCGACCGCCCATCGCCAGGGGCATCGGCAGCCTCGATGGGCACGCCTTGGAGGTTGCCGCCTCGCACTGATCAGGTTGCCTACCGGGCGGCCATATGTGATTACCTACGTGATCTAAGAGCTGTGAAGCCCGTGCACCCATCAGCGAAGAGTTCGTCATGAGCACCTACTGATCCCCCCTCCGCTGCCCACCGGCGTCCCAGATCCTGTGGGCTCGGCCGACTTCGCGCGAGCACGGACCAGCGTGAGCCCCACGGCCGAAGGTGGCCCGCAGGCGCCAGGCCAGCGGCGCGGCTCCGACTGGCTGCCCTTCCAAACCATCCCTCCAGATCATCACATCGCTCGCGGCGCGCTTCACCGACCAGGTCGAACAGGCCCTGTACGCATCCAAGGCCGCCGGCAAGTCATCGACGCGATTCGCGTACCGCACCGGGACACCTGCGGCCGCCCTGGTCGGATGAGCAGACGTGAACGTCAGCGGCGACGACACGCGCTACCGAACGAGCCCTGCGCTCCCGCGGCAGCACACCGCCCGCGTACCCCGACAAGACCCGCCACGGTGGCCGTAGGCGTTCTCCTTTGACGAGCGTGATGTCCGCAAGGCGCTCCCCCAGGCTGTTCTCAGCCGCTACCTGGAGCGTACGGAGGTGGGCGGGTCCGCTCGTACGACCTCCGCGGCAGGGATGTGATGCGGGCGCAGACCCAGCACCAACCCGAGGATCAGCACGGTGATTCCCAGCCATACCGACGGGCTGGGCATGCCGCTACCGAAGATGCTGCCGACGGCCGCCGCGGCAAGAGGCGCGATGCCGGAGAGCAGTCCGGCCCGCCCCGATCCGACGGCGCGGACCGTCGAATACCACAGGACGAAGGCGACCGCCGTCACCATGAGCGCCAGATAGCCGATGGCGGCCCACTCGATACCGGACAACTCCGCCACCGCCGAGGGGCCTTCGGAGGCCACGGCGAGAACGGCCAGGAGTGCAGCGGCCATCCACATCGCGTGCACGGACACCCCCCACGGGGAGTGCCGCCGCAGGACCGGTACCGCGAGAAGGGTGAAGGCGGCCTCGCAGGCCAGGGCCAGTGCCGCCCAAGCCACCCCGACGGCGTCGGTGCGACCCGTTCCCTCCACCAGTACCGCTCCGGTCACGACCACCGGGGCCGCCAACAGGAGCCGCCGGCCGGGCCGCCGCCGTTCCAGCGCCGGGCCCACCACCGCGAGGACCACTGGTACGCACGCGACCGCGACGGCGACCGCCGCGGGCTCGGCATGCTCGACGCCCCGGATCACGGCCACGTTGAACAGCAGCAGACCGGTGACAGCGATCCCGGCGAGCCACAGCCACTCCCGTCCTCGCGGCCACACCAGCCGTGTGCCGACGAGCCGGACGACGACCAGCAGGATCACCGTGGCGATCGCATAGCGAACCGCCTGCGGGGTGAACAGCGGGGCGTCCACGAGGGTGCGAGAAACGGTGACGCTGCTGCCGACCAGCGCCATTCCGAGCATGCCGGGTACGAGTTGGGCGAGGGAAGCCGAGGGTGTGTGCATACCGCTCACGCTGCCCGCACAATGGACGTCATGGACAGGTCCACGAATGCGTCGGTGGAGGGGTCCAAAGACACGGAGGATCCGGCGGACAAGGTGCCGGACCGCGGAACGTCACCGGGCTCGGACTTCCTGCAGCTGGAGATCGGCCAGGCACCCGCAGGCGGGCGCACCGCCTGGCTCACGGACCAGCTGCGGTCCGCCATCGCCGACGGTCGGCTGCATGTCGGAGCGAGACTGCCCCCCAGCCGGGTCCTGGCGGAGGAGCTGCACGTCACCAGGGGCGTGGTCACGGAGGCCTACCGGCGGCTCGCCGAGTCGGGACAGATCGCCGGTCGCGGCCGGCTCGGGACGGTGGTCGCGGCGGCTCCCGCCGCTCCGCACGGACGCGCACACGACATGCCGGGGACCGCACCCGGAACCGGGGCCGCGATCTTCAATCCGGGCGACCGCGATGGCGTCGTCGACGTGCTACGGGCCATGCCCTGCCGGATCGACCTGTCACCGGGCGTCCCCGACCTCGCCGCCTTCCCGCGCGCCGGGTGGCTGCGCGCCCAGCGTGCCATCCTCGCGGACGCTGCCCCGGCCGACTTCGGCTACGGCGATCCCAGGGGCGCGCCCGCCCTGCGCCGAGCGATCGCGGGCTGGCTGGCGCGCAACCGTGGCATCCGCGCCGACCCCGACGAGGTCGTGGTGGTCGCGGGTGTGGCACAGGCTCTGAGCCTGCTCGGGCGGCTTCTCCTGGCGGACGGCATCCGCCGTGTCGCCGTTGAGGACCCCGGATCCCTCGGGGCACGCCAGCAGTTGGAGTACGGAGGCCACTCGATCGTGCCCATCCGTGTGGACGCCGGTGGCCTCGACGTCGGTGCGCTGCGTGCCAGTGGCACCCAGGCGGTGCTGCTGACACCGGCCCACCAGTTCCCGACCGGTGTCGTCCTCGACGGGGAACGCCGCCGAGAGCTGCTGGGCTGGGCCGCCGAGGGCGGGGTGGTGATCGAGGACGACTACGACGCCGAGCACCGCTACGACCGGCCGCCGGTGCCGGCGCTGCGCTCGTTGATGCCCGAAGGTGTCTGCTACGCGGGCAGCGTCTCCAAACTGCTCGCGCCCGCACTCCGCATCGGATGGCTCCTCGTACCGCCGGACCGGCTGGACGCCGTCGTAACGGCCAAGCGGTACGCCGACCTGGGCAACGGCGCCATCACTCAACTGGTCCTCGCCCGGCTGATGGACTCCGGCGAGCTGGAGCGGCATCTGCGCCATGTCCGGGGGCGTCACCGCCGGCGCCGGGACGTGATGCTGAAGGCCATCGAGGAGCACCTTCCTGGTGCCCAGGTGCACGGGGCAGCCGCCGGCCTGCACCTCATGGTCACCTTCGGCCACCCGCCCGACGGCGCCTACGACCCCGGCCTGTACGACGGCGCCCTCGCCGCGGCGGCCCTCGACCGAGGGGTGAAGGTACATCCGCTCTCCTGGCACCGCATCGGCCCCGGGCCGCCCGGCCTGGTACTCGGCTACGCGGCGGGACCCGCTCACGACATCGAGCAGGGCATCGCCACCATTGGTGCCGCCCTGAGCGGGCTCCGTTCCTGACGCCTGTGCAACTCAAGGATCAGGACGATCAGCAGGCCCCCTGGCGCGGCGAACCTGCATAACCGGCGTCAACCTTTCAGCCCCGTACCCGTCGGTTTCGGTACGGAGTCGATGGACAACGCAGATGCCACGCCCCCTCCCATCAGGCCCATCCACGGATATTGAGCACTGCTCCGCTGCCCTCGGCCGCCGCAACATCTTCATCGGCGTAGCTCACTGTTCCGGTCACCGGCGCCCTGGAAGATCAGGCGGTCCCGCAGTCGGCGCAGCTGGATACCACTCCCCCGCTGCCCGGCATGCCTGTTCATGCTCCCCATTCGTCCCGGCGCCGTACAGACCGCAGGTAAGCGGTCGTGTGAACTGAAGGAAGAATGGTGGTTGGTTTGTTACGGGGTGCGGGATCCCGGCGCCGGGGCGAGGACACCGGCAGCGGCACCGGCCGATGTACTGGGGGAAGCACCAGGTCGCTTCGGCCTTGGCGATGCCTCAGGGTGGTCTGCAGTCATGATGTCCGAGGCCGTGGCAGGGGTCGCTCAAATTGCTCGGCTTCGCCCGGAGATGGCCCGAGGCGAGTGCCGTTCGATGGGAAGACCCGATGCGCGGCGGGTCGTGGCTGACGTCGGCTACCCCCGCGTACAGCGAGGCGTGCAGCAGTGGTGGCGCATGAGGCATACCTGCTGGTCAGAGGCGTAGGGAACGCGCGTTCCTGGGCTAGCGCGATCTGGGCTCGGGCATGCTCTCGGGCCCTGTCGGGAGCATTGGCCCTCATCGGTGAGCATGACCGACAAATTTGCGAGGCTCTCGGAGATCAAGCCCGAGGGGCTACCTCAGATGGGGAATCTCAGCGCGCCAAGGAGAAGACCCTGCGCTGAGCACCGGCTGTTCGGGAGCAAACTCTGCGACTGAAGGCGGTCCGATGATACAGCCCGCTTTCAGCAAGGATGTACCGAAATCGAGGATATGCCTGCTCTATGGTGATCTGAGGTCGTGTGCAAAGGCGTGACGCACACCGGAAGCTCTGGAGGTGCAAGCGGTGAGGCGATGGCGGGCTCTGATCATCCTCGGTACCGCCCAGTTCCTGATGGTTCTCGACACCTCGGTCATGAACGTCTCGATCAGCCAGTTGGTCAAGGACTTCGACACCGAGGTCACCTCGATCCAGGCCGTCATCACCCTCTACACCCTGGTCATGGCAGCGCTCATGATCACGGGTGGGAAACTCGGGGACATGCTCGGACGCCGCAAGGTGTTCGGCATCGGACTGATCGTGTACGCCACGGGCTCCGCCCTCACCGCTGTCGCCCCGGTCCTGTGGGTGCTCACCGTCGGCTGGTCCGTGATCGAGGGAATCGGCGCGGCGCTGGTCCTCCCGGCGCTTGCCGCCCTCGTGGCCGGAACCTACCAGGGCCGGGACCGGGCCGTCGCCTACGGGGTCGTCGGCGGCCTGGCCGGAGCCGGCATCGCAGTCGGGCCGCTGGTCGGTGGCTGGGTCACCACCTACCTGACCTGGCGTCTGGTCTTTGCCGCCGAGGTCGTGCTGGTGGTGGCCATCCTCTTGGGCATGCGCTGGATCGAGGAACAGCCCCATCGCGGCTCCCGACCGCGTCTCGACAAGGTCGGGGCCGTGCTGTCCGCCCTCGGCCTGGCCCTGGTGGTGCTGGGTGTTCTGCAAAGCAGCAACTGGGGCTGGCTGCGGCCCCGCAACTCCCCAGTGACCGTCTTCGGCTTCTCCCTCACCGTCTTCGTCATCGCTGCAGGGGCCGTCGTGCTGTGGTTGTTCCGGTCGTGGGAGCGACGGCAGGAGGCCCATAATCGTGAGCCCCTCGTACGGTTCTCGCTGTTCGGCCTTCCCGCCCTACGGGCCGGTCTTGCCGCGTTGCTCAGTCAGAACCTCATCTTGCTGGGCCTGTTCTTCGTCATCCCTCTGTACCTCCAGATCGTGCAGGGTCTCAGTGCCTTCGAGACCGGGCTGCGGCTGCTACCGGTGTCGATCAGCATGCTCGTGGTCTCCATGAGCGGCCCCCTGCTGGGCCGGTTCGCCTCACCCCGCACGGTGGTCCGTACAGCCCTGCTGATTCTCATCGCGGCGATTCTCTGGCTGTTGGCCGTGATCACTCCGTCCCTCAACGACCTTTCCTTCGCATGGGCAATGGCCCTGCTGGGCACGGGTATGGGCCTGCTCGCCTCCCAGCTCGGCAACGTCGTCCAATCCAGCGTCGGCGAATCGGAACGCAGCGAGGTCGGCGGTCTCCAGTACACCGCTCAAAACCTGGGGTCCTCCCTGGGGACCGCCCTCATCGGCTCGCTTCTCATCGGGGCACTGGTGCACGTGTTCACGACCCGGATCGAAGACAACCCGCAGATCTCCAGCGCAGCACGTCAACAGGTCGGCATCACCATCGAGGCGGGCGTCAGCTTCGTCGGCACCGACCAGGTACGAGCCGCAGCAGAGCGCACAGGCCTGGCCAAGCCCGAGACCGACGCCCTCGTGACCGAATACGCCGAGGCACAGCTCGGCAGCCTCAAAGCCGCCGTCCTCGCCACCGCCGGCATCGCGCTCGCCAGTTTCCCGTCCACCCGGCACCTGCCGACAGACCGGCTCCGTAAGCCCTCGCCCAGCTGACGGCTTCGATCCATGACGGGTCACGACAAGAGCCCCGTCCTGACCACGACCGCTCGATAGTCGACCAGGGCCTCATGTCGTTGGACGATCCCGCACGACTGGCCCTGCTTCACCCTGCCGCGGCACCGGACCCAGCCGTCGGCGCAGTACCGCCGCTGTGTGCCGACACCTGACCGCAAGGACGGCAGCAACGTCGGCGGCGCTGAGGGCGCGTGGGCGAGAGTCAGGGCTGCAGGCAGGTCGAGTTCGACGACGGTGATGCCGGTCAGGGCCGCAATGTGTTCGGCGGTGCCGGGACGGGGCGCGGCCGGCTTCCACCAGGGCTCAGGCGGGTGCGTACAGGTGCCAGCCAGCCTCAGCGTGGACAGTGGACACAGTGGATCAGGCGGGAAGCGAGCAGGTTGCCGCAGCCGCGGCGCCCATGGCGGCGTCGTCCACCACGCGCACGCACTGATTCGCCGGCCGGTGACCCGGGTCAGGCGTCTGTCCCGTTCGGCGTCCAGGTCGTCCTGCCCTGCGGAAGTGAGGGGCGTAGCCAGTCCACGCATTCAGCACGGCTCTGGCGGCCTCGGCGCGCTCAGCCCGCTCCGCGGGGGGTGAGGAGCGCGTCGGCCTCGGCCGTACGGACGAGGTGTCGGCCGCGTACCGGCAGGCACGGGAGCGGACCCGCAACGAGGCCGAGCGGGCGTTCCTCACCGCGCGCCTCACCGAACGAGAAACCCCACCCGCGTAACGGATCACGAACGAAGCATCATCGGCGTTCAGCGTGGTGCTGCCGCGGCCGCGGCCGCGGCCAGAATGCGGTGCAGGACAGGGACCGGGATCGCCGGGTTGGCGACCGCTGAGCTCGCCGTGTCGCGGTCGTGCAGCAAACTGGCCAGGACACGGGCCGGCAGCCGCGGATTGCGCACCGCCGAGCCGCGGACGTGGACGTCCGGGTCGTTCAGCAGCCGCACCACGTCGGCCGGTGACAGCCGGGGATCGCACGCCGCGCGGCGGCGCACCTCGGCTTCGGGATCCCGGGCCAGGCGCGCGACATCGACCGGTGTCGACTCCGGATCGTCCAGGGCCAGGCGGCGCATCCGCCCGCTCGGGTCGTCGATACAGCGCAGCAGGCCCGTACGGGGAAAGTTGGGGTGGCTGCGGGGCCGACCGGGGTGGCTGAAGCTGCCATCCCACCAGCTCCACACCTCCAGCAGCATGTCCGCCGGCGCGTCCTCGCACGATTCGGCGAGAAACAGGCGCACCACCCGGTCCTCGTCCCGCGCCAGGCGCGCCACGACATTCGGCGGGAGGCGCCGGGCTCGAGCCACACTCCGGCGGACCAACGGGTGCGACGACGCGGCGAGATCACGCATTGCGTCGGCGTCACCGTGCAGGTCTTCGACCCAGGACAGGGTGTGCGACATCGACGTCGGGTCGAAGTCGTGGCGTATCGCAGCACGTTGCTCCTCGGTGAGGTCGGCGCGCACCGCCACCGCAGAGCGGATGTCGTCCTGTGGGTCCTTTGCCAGCAGGGCGACGCCGTGAGCGCCCAGGCCCGG
Source organism: Streptomyces sp. PA03-3a (assembly GCF_033792735.1). NCBI lineage: Bacteria > Bacillati > Actinomycetota > Actinomycetes > Kitasatosporales > Streptomycetaceae > Streptomyces > Streptomyces sp. PA03-3a. The sequence continues at coordinate 19,958 of NZ_JARAVM010000018.1, read as the reverse complement.
GTTGGCGGCCAGCGCCCGGCGTACGTCCGCGTCCTCGTCCCGGACCAGCTCCGCCTCCAGCTCGGGCGCGAGACGGCACCGTTCGAGCGCCTGCCGCGGGTCGGGCAGGGCGGCGAAAACCTCGCGTGGCATGGGTACGCCCGTGTGGTGGGCGAGCAGCGCAGCCGTGCGCACCGCGTGGTCGGTGTCGGCCAGCAGCAGCTTCCGCTGCGGTTCGGTGAGGTCTTCCCACCGGGCGCAGGCCGCCGCCCGCACGCGGGGATCGGCGTCGGCTGTGAGGCCGGAAAGGTGCCGTGCGGGGAGCCTGGGGAGTTCGGCGGCTTGCGCGCGGGACGGGCCGGCGAGGAGGTCGTCGTACAGGTCGTCGGGAAGTTCGGCGCCCCGGAAGCAGGCGCGCTCCGCCCACATCACGCGTCGATCCGGCGACGCCTCGGCGCGGATCAGGCGTACCCACTGATCGGACGTGAGCTTGGGCCGGAAGGTGTCGGCGGGCCTTGCCCGCACCTGCGGATCGGGGTGCGCCACGGCGGCGTCGAGGACGGCGGGCCGGTCGCATCCGTGCAGGAAGCCCTCCTCCACGTCCAGCAGCCGGATCAGCAACTCGTCCGTCGCCGCCGGATTGGACCCCAATCCCTCCGCCCAGTGGAAAGGCCACGCACGTCGGCCGGGCACCTCCGCCCACACCTCGGCGCGCTCGGCCTCCGTCTCGAGCCCGGCGGCCACGGCGACCTCCTCCAGCCGCTCCGGCAGCCGGTCCATGGCAGTCACCGAAGGCCCGTCCTCGCCGGGCACCTCCGCCAGCAGCACCTGCCCGTCGAGGGAGAGTGCCACGAATCCGGGGTCGCCGGTCAACTCCGGCACACCGCTCCCCGCATGCCGGACACGGGTCCACCAGGAGTCGTTGCCGCCGATCCGGTACCTGCGGACCGCCACCAGGAACTCACCGTCGACATCACACACACGACGCCACCACGAGGCATCGAGTGCATCGCGGGCCGCTGCGTCCGGCGCCGCGACCCCCCGCGCGATCCGCCAGCCCGCCTCCGGCGGGAACAGGCGGCCCGGGCGCACGTCCTCGACCACCGTCAGTCCGGCGCGCGCGAGTAGTCCGTGGAGTTCGACTTTGCGCTGCACACGGTCATGATCCTCACCGAGACACGGCCGGACAAGGCCAACAAGCACGGGAGTGCAGTGCCTTGCAGGGCACGGCAGTCGTACCTGCTCGGACTTGCCGGCCTGCGTGCGCAAAACCAGCAGCCACCCGTCGCTCGTCGGCTTCGCCCGGTTCGAAGCGCACGGTCAGCGGGACGGCATCAGCCGCTTTCGGGCGAGTCGCGCCAGTGTTCGCACATCGCAGACACATTCGTGCAGGCGCCACGTCCAAGCGCCACCACGCCGGACCGGTCCGTGTTCGGCGCGCTTCACCGGCGCTTACCGCTTCGACCAGCCGTACGGCACGCAGATGGCGGCCGGTGTCCTGGTCACCGTCCCGCTTGTCGTCGCCGCACGCATCTGCCGGCGGCGCGTCATCGCCGGACTGACCGCCGGCGGCGTGAAGTGGGGGGCTGTGATCCGGTGGCGGACACCGGATCAGGGGCCGTGACGGACACCTCAGTGGACGACGTCATAGACGATCTTCGTGATGCCGTTGGCGTATGTCTCGGACTCGAGCACCTTCAGCATCTGCTTGTCCTTGTCGGTGTCGCTGAACATCCGCTTGCCGGCTCCCAGCAGCACAGGGAAGACAAGCAGGTGGTAGCGGTCGATGAGGCCGGCGTCGGAGAGATTGCGGGCCAGGGTGGCACTGCCGTGCACGACGATGGGGCCGCCGTCGGTCTCCTTCACCTTCGCGACGTCCTCGAGGGAGCGGAGGATGGTGATGTCGCCCCAGTTGTCGACGAGGGCGTCCTGGCCGAGAGAGGTGGAGACGACGTACTTCGGCAGATCCTTGAGGGCGGCGAAATCCTCCATGCCCGGCCACACCGGCGCGAACGCCTCGTAGCTCGCCCGGCCGAACATCAGCGCGGTGGCCTCTTGGGTTTCCCGTCCCTTGAGTTCGTACGCCTCCGGCAGGAACTCGATGTCCTTGTAGGTCCAGCCGCCACTGCGGTGCGCTTCGGCGGCGGTGCCGCCGCCGGGAGAATCGACGACGCCGTCCAGCGAGACGAACGCGGTGTAGATCAGCGTGCGCATCTTCGATCTCCTGTCCGTGGTACAGGTGGGTGCCCTTGTTCTCCGGTGGTGTCGCCTGCACGCCCGCAACGAGGGTTGCCCCTCGAAGACGGCGGCCGCGCGATCCATCTGCACTCTAGGACACGGGACTTGGCCTGTGACCGCTTCGGCCGGAATGGGCGAGCCTGTCGCTTCGCGGTGCATGCCCCGTACGCGGGTCCTGACCGTCCGTGCTGGAGAGCTACGGGGGCGGCGGCGTCCGGGATGCGGAGCCGCGACAGGACGACTCCCGTGGTCGGGCAGCGCGCCGGGGCACTTGCCCGAGGGGGCGGCGACTCGCCGTGGCGGGCGTCGGTCTCGCGGCCCTCATCGCGACCGCCCCGCCTGCCTTCGCCGACACCGCCCCGCGGCCCGCGTCCCGCACCACAAGACCCACCACCGCGAACCCGGACCGATCATGTGACCCGACGCCGCGAACGCACCCTGCCCCGAGGGGGGTTACCCCGAGATCTCTTATTCGGGCCGGCACCATGGAGCCGACGCTCGTCGACTGTTTCGCTTGTGTACATGGCAGACAATCAGCGTCGTAGGACGTTTCTTCTCGTTCGGCTTCCCCCGGCGACCATTCTCGTCGGACCGTCTGCATGGCGTGATGCGGCGAAGGGGTCGGTGCTGCTCCCGGTTGCCTTGGCGAGACTGGTGGCGGGCGTCAGGACGCGTCAGGGGCCACTTGTCCTACGCGGGGGTTGCGGCGTGGCACTTGGACTGTTCGGCCTCGCGGTGACGTTCCTGGCCGGCCAGGCAACAGGCAACGGGCTGCTGTACCCCCTCATCGATGACCATGATTACCAGCACTCGTGGGGTGGTCCCACGCTGCTGGGGGCTTGGGCCGTGCACGCGCTTCTCGCGGTGCCGGTTGTACTGGTCGCGCTCGGGGCACTACGTGGTGTCACACTCGCCGACCGGGCTCTCATCCGGGACGTTCCGGGTGAACGCGGTCCGTGGTGGCCGATACCGCTGGCGGGGGCACTCGGGCTGCTGGCAGTGCTCCTGGTCAACGCCTGGCTTCACCAGCTCTAGCCTCGAGCACACCTACCCTCGGCCACCTGACGCTTACGGCCAGGAACAGGCGCGGGACCAAAGCGGCTCTCCCGGATCAAGCCCGCAGGGCGGCGTTCCGGTCGAGGTCTTCGGCGCCGGGTCGAGCGGGGAAGGATGGTGAGTATGAGGCTGATCAGCGAACGAGACGGGCGCCGACAAGAAGCACGGCACGGCCGCGGTGGCCGGCCGCGGCGGTCGCACGGACCCGGGACGCGGGTGCGGTGGCATCCCTATGCAGGTGCTGCGATGGCGACAGCCGCCGCAGCAGCAGCGGGCGCTGCGGCGGTCAACCCGGACAGCGCTTGGTATACGGGGCTGGTGAAACCGCGGTGGCAGCCGCCGTCCTCGGCGTTCGGCGCCCTCTGGACGCCCTTGTACGCGAGCGTCGCATGGTCTGCCGGCCGTGCCTTCGACCTGGCCAGGGGCCGGGAGCGCGAACGCTTGGCGGCTTCCTTGACAGTGAACCTCTCACTGAACGCGGCTTGGAGCTGGCTCTTTTTTGCCGCCCGCAGTCCCCGGGCCGGATTGGTCGGCACCCTGCTGCTGGACCTCAGCACCCTGCACCTCATTCGCACCACATCCCGTACCGACCGGGGCGCGGCCACGGTGCTCTTGCCCTACGCCGTATGGTGCTGGTTCGCCACCGCCCTGAACGCCAAGATCGCCCAGCTCAATCCCTGCTCCTGATGGCCGCAGTGCCCACTCACAGTACTGGTGCGGCCGCCGTCCACGGTCTGGTCAGGCCCGACCGACATTGTGGAACGCGCGACGGGTCAGCCGCGGTCCGTCGGCGGCTGCCGGACCGGGCCGGCTCGGCCGGCTGATGGCTCCTTGATCCGCTCCCGCCGCGTGGCCGCGGCGGAAGCCGTGCGGGTCCTGGGCCGGGGCCCGGGGTCCAGGGTCCGAGGAACATCCGCGTCAGACCACACGCCACGCGCCCATGGGCCGGCCTGGACGAATACCCGTGATCTTCCGACCGGCGGCGCAGCACCACCGCGCCCGGCGGTGCGGCGGTGTCCCGCGCGGTCGCATGGCGTGTCGGTGTGCGCGATCACCTCAGGCGGCGGAGCCGACACCGACGGAGTCTCCGCCGGACGGCACCGCGCATCCACCGCCGGGCCTGGTTGCGGACCTGCGGCTCAGGTGGCGATCTGATAGCGGCCCAGAAGGAGTTGGAGGAGTTCATCGGCGATGCCCTCCAGGGAGGTGTCGACCCAGCCGACGACCCAGTCGTGCATGAGGCCGTTGACGGCGCCGATGAAGGCCGCGGCGGCGATGCCGTAGTCGTCGGGGCGGATCTCGCCGCGGGCGACGGCGTCGTCGGTGATGACGCGGAAGAGGTCGATCCAGCGGGCGCGGCGCTCCAGTCGCTGTAGGTCGATGCGCGGGCTCACACCCACGACCTCCACGTAGGCGATCCTGGCGTACCGCCGGTCCGAGGCCGCGCCCTTGACGTAGGCGCGGAGCATCCGGGTGATCCGCTCGGCCAGCGGGAGGTCCTGAATCGCGGGCAGGACGTCGAAGACGGCTTCCTGGGCGGCGTCGTTGACGATCAGGTGCAGTTCGGCGAGCAGGTCCTCGACGCTCTGGAACTCCTCGTAGAACTGGCGGCTCGAAAGGCCCGCCTCCTTGCACAGCGCGGCCAGCCGCGTCCCCCGGTAGCCCGGCTCGCCGCCGAACATCTCCAGGCCCGCCTCCAGAAAACGGGCGCGACGCTCCGCCTGCCGCTGAGCGGCGTCCTTGCCCCCGTACCGGCCTTCCGCCGGGGTGAATCTGCCCGCCACCATGCCCTCCGATCGGCGATGAGGAGATTTTCCCCCACACGGGGTTGTGAGCGGGACTCACCGCTACCTACCATCCGGTAACGCACTCTGAAATTGGGCGGTTTCGAAGTTCAGACCAGCGCTTGCCGCGAGGCCCACGAAGCCGCGCGGCGCATCGCCCGGCCGTGCCCCGGAAAACCGGTTCGCACACTGTGCGCCGCCCTCCTCGCGCGGGTGCCGGCGGCCCGGTGGGCCCAACTCCTCCGTTCGCCTTCAGCAACCAACCCCTGGAGCCCCCCACATGCGCCTCGTCTCACGCCCCGTCAGGCAAAGAGCCCTGGTCGCCGCCGGTGCCGTCACCGCGGTCGTCGCGGCCTGCATCTCGGCCCCTGCCTCCGCCCAAGCATCCCCGGCCCTGCAGGAGGTGATGTTCGTCGGCAACAACTGGGAGGGCACCGCGACCGTCATCAAGGCCCGCGGCGACTTCGCCAGGATCGGCCGCATCAACGTCATCCCCGACAAGGACCGGCGGCTGGCCGAGATCTATCTCAACCCCATCAAACTGATCTACTTCCTCGGCATCCGCGAGACCGTGGGCGAGGGCCACGACCAGTTCGTCGACGACATGTACGCCACCCCCGACGGCACCGCTCTGGTCGCCTCCCGCCCGAGCTTCGCCGACGTCGTCTCCATCGACCTCGCGACCGGCGACGTCAAGTGGCGCTTCCCGGTATCGGGATACCGCTCGGACCACATGGCGGTCTCCCCCGACGGCACCCGTGTGGCCGTGTCGGCGTCCACGTCCAACACCGTCCACGTCCTCGACATCAACTCCGGCCGTGAACTCGGAAAGTTCACCACCGGCGACAAGCCGCACGAGAACATCTTCAGCAAGGACGGCAGGTACCTCTGGAACATGTCGATCGGCGAGGTCAACAACGACTTCGACGCCCCCTGGCAGGACTTCCTCAAGGGAGACCGGAAGATCACGATCGCGGACACGTCCTCCTTCCAGGTCGTCAAAACGATCGACATGCGTACCCGCCTCGACGCCGCCGGCCGCAGCGACCTGTCGGACGCCGTCCGCCCAGCGACCCTCACCCCGGACGATTCCAAGCTCTACTTCCAGGTCTCGTTCTTCAACGGCCTCGCCGAGTACGACGTCGCCACCGACAAGATCACCCGGGTCAAGACCCTGCCCAAGAACCCTGCCACCAGTGACGACCGCACCACCTACGTCAACGACTCCCGCCACCACGGCCTGTCCATGAGCCCGGACGGCACCAAGCTCTGCGTCGCCGGAACCATGGACGACTACGCCACCGTCGTCGACCGCGCCACGCTCACAGAGGGGCCGCTCGTCCCCGCTGCCAAGCCATACTGGGCCACCGTCAGTGGCGACGGCACCGCCTGCATCATCTCCGAAAGCGACGCCGACCAGGTCACCGCCATCAGTTTCGCCACCGGCCAGAAGATCGTCTCGGTCCCCGTCGGTGACCATCCCCAGCGCGTGCGACTGGCCCACATCCCCGCCGACTGGACCGGCCCCACCGACTGACCTCGGCGGCGGGGCGTGGCGCCGCGGGGGCCGGCCGCCCGCGCCCAGGCTTCCTCACCCAACCCGGGCCAGGCCACTACGGGAACGTCGTGCCGCGACGGGGTGGGGGCAGGGATTTCCCCGCCCCCACCCTGCGAGCCCAACTGTCCGGTGGGAAAAGGGTTCACACCGGTCGCCGCGGTACTCGGTCCACGGCACGCCGCCATCGTCTGCCGCCAGTGTGGCGGGCAACCTGCATCCGATCCTCGGTAGCGACAGGAGCGGCACTGATGACCGGCCACGTGATGACCGCCACCGACGCCGGTGGCGAACGGCTCGCGGAGCGCACCGTCTCAGCGGCGCCTACCCTCGGCCAAGCCGCCGAGTTCGGCGCCGGCCACCGGACGGACTACGTGTCGGTTCGCCACGGCCACGACGACAGCACCCTCTACGGGAGAGACCCCACCGACGCCTGGTCGGTGCTCGTCGTAGATGCGCCCGCCGCCGTCGTCGTGGAAAAACGCCGCCGGCACGATGCCCTGCGCCGGCCGGAGCCGGGCTGGGACCGCGACCCTCACGACGGCGATCCCTTGGCCCACGCCCACACCGCGATCGAACGGATGTGCATGCCCTGCCAGGGCAACGCGGACGCGCACCCATCCGTGACATGGCGACCACCACCCGTCCCCGACCGCTGACGCACCGACTTCGGGAGCAGACGGAAAGTCAGCAGGTCAGCTGCGGGGACCGCTCGCATCGTGGTAGCCGAGTTCGAGGTAGCGGGTGCGAGTGCTCCAGGAGCCGAGGTCGGGCGTGTCGGCCAGGACGTCGTGCCAGGGCTGGGTGCCAGGATCAGCCGCCTCACGGGAAGCCGCCGTCTTGCCGGGTGCCGCTCCACCGGAGTGGTCGGCCTCGGGCGCGGGCGGCAGACGGCCGGGATGCCCGGCCCAAAGCCGCACTCTCGACCGGGCCTTGGACTCCCGGACCGGCTCCCACAGGCCCACCGAGAACATGCCGGCGAGCTGGTGCATGGCGATGAAGCCGGCCACGCCGTCCTCGGGGTCCGTGCGGTCCGGGCGCTCGGTGAGGGCGTGCCACAGGATGTACATGTTCGGGATCCGCACATCGGGCTGGAATCGGTATACGAGCCGCTCCAGCCTGATCGAGCCGATGCGCGGCAGCTGTACCCGGGTGAGCGGGACGACCTCGCGCTCGCCGCCGGTCCAGGTCAGCGTCTGGTTGCGGCCCATGTAGCCGGGCTCGCTGAAGACCGTGACGTGGAGGCGTTCCCTGCGATCAGGCCGGCGGTTGTGCAGCAAGCCCGCGCCAACGACGGCGCCACTTACCGTGGCCAGACCCGCAAGGACAATTCTGGTCTTGCGGTTCATCGGGACGGGGCACCTCGCTTCTCGGCAGGACAGACGCCTCTATCATGCGCCGCCGTTGGCCCGTTGCTCTACCGTCAGCCCGGTACCGAGGAGAACCACCAGGACCCCGGCGCCGCGAGCATCGCACCGGAGGTCCTCAACGACCAGCAACGTGGCTGGGCATCGCGCCAGCGTGTGGTCGACCCGACCGTCTGGCCGTGCCAGGCCCAGGCATGTCCCAGGGCTGGATGAGGGAGCGCCCCCTGGCCGGGCGGAGGCAGAGGGCGCGCGTGAGGTGCAGGGGGTCAACGCCAGTTAGCATCCCGTGCCGGGCAGATCACCGTTCATGCGCACGCTCGGCCGAGAAGTGCCGCGTGCGGTGTTCGCAGCCTCGGTGAGACGGTCGGCCGACTCGTCGAAACGTCTGTCTGCGGCGGCTGATCCCATGTCAGGCACGGCCCAGTTCGGCGGCGCCGAAGGAGACGTCGAACCGATCGCACCAGATACTCACGCTGGTGTACCTCTCAAGATCTGCGGTGGCAGGCAGCGGGTAGTTGTGGCTGCCTTTGTTGCCCTTGAGCTTGCCGAGGCTGAGGTACGCGCCGTCGTCGAAGACGTCCCAGCCGTCCTTGCCCGGCTTCACTGTCGCGTCCGTGATCCAGACTTTCAGGTCAGGACCGTTGCTGGTGTTCAAGTCTTCCAGGCGCAGCACCCGGGAGCCATCAGGAAGCTGGACGATTTTCACGCTGCCCGTCGTCGCGTGCTCGTGAGTTATGAACTCGCCTGAAGCCAGCGTCATCGGCCCGGCCGACTTTGCGGGTGCGTCGGACACAGCGGACTCATCGGGCTCCGTGGATCCTGCCGGTGTGTTCGTAGGCGGCGTGGCGGCGGGGAGTGCCTCGTTCACGAGCTCGTCCGTCCATAGCTTCCACGGCTGGAACAGGTACAACACCACCGCGACAACCGCCAGACCGACCACCAGCGTCCCGATGACCAGCGGCTTGCGCACCAGGCCCACCGGACGACTCATCCTTACCTCCCACATGCTGCGCTTCCACGACTGATTCCACGGCATGCGGAGCCCTTCTGTCTCGGTCGGAGATGATACGAAGTTCTTATGATGCGGACCGATAAGGCGCCGAGTCCTTCAGACCGACCTCCGTCAGCGGGCCGCCGGGGCGCGCGCCCGCACCGCTCCTCATTCCCGTGCGGCTGTCGCTATGGCGATCGATCAGGCTTTGCGGGAGGGAATCGGTTGCTACATCCTCGGCGAGTGTGACTGAGCGCTCCACTTGGCGGGGCCCGCCACATGGAGCGCCATCAGCCGAGCGGTTCGCCGAGTTCGCCGGTGCCGGGGGCAAGAAGCACCCGGCGATCGTCCGGCTCTGGGAGAACGCCTGGGAGGAGTCCACCCCGTTCCTCCGCGTCGACACCGAGATCCGCCGCATCGTCTGCACCACGCACGCGATCGAGTCCGTGAACGCCAGGATTTGCCGGGCGGCCAAGGCCCATGGGCGCCCTCGGCCCTTAGGTGACGCATAGCAACGGAGCTGCGGGGCAGACGCGACGTCAGGAGGTTACAGACATGGTCCCTTTGCTGCTTGTCCTGCTGCTGGCCCTGATCCTGTTCGGCGCGGGCTTCGCCCTCAAGGCGCTGTGGTGGATCGCCATCATCGTGCTGGTGGTATGGCTCCTCGGCTTCGTATTCCGCAGTGCCGAAGGAGGCGGCCGACGCCGCTGGTACCGGTGGTGACCTGACTCATCCCCCTCCCCGCGTAAGGGCGGGGTTCGTGGCGCCGGAAGGCCGCGAACCCCGCCCTTCGCACTGCCGCCACCGCTCCCGGGCAGACGCACCAATAGGGCGGCTCGCCGGCAACTGCGTTCGGAACCAGCACGGACCTCCCCGGCGAGCCGCTCCCACCACCTCAAGGCGCGCATCTGTGCAGGCAGCCCGAGGCGCCCAGACGCAGCCCTACCTCAGGGGGTAGAGGTCGTCGAGTACGACATGCCACAGCTACACCGTCCTGCTGCCCTTCGCCGGTCAGGGCAATGGCCTGCGCCAGTTGCGGGGCATAGCCGACCGCCGCGTGCCCATCATCCACCCCGCGGACCTACTGCCCGTCAGCAAGGTGCCGCGGACCGACTACAACTCCGAGGCGCTTCGACGGCATCTGGAAAACCTCTCCTGCCCCTGGTCGTGGCCCTCGGTCACGACTCACGCGGCGCGATAGGCGCCGCGTGAGTCGTGACCGAGGGCCGCCGGACGCGCCGAGAACATCAGGCACACCGTCGACCTGCTCCTAAACGCCTCCCGGGTACTCGCCGAGAAGGTCACTGCGGGGCAGGCCACCGTAGTAAGCCTGTGCTACCGCCTCGCTGACGGCAGCGCGCAGCTGGTTGCCTCCCGCGGCCTCGACGTGCCGGCTCACGCCGCGCCTTGACCGGGGCAGTCGTCATTGAGGTGGGAATGCGGCACGCAGATTCGGAATAAATCCACCGCTCATGCGGACAGCACGTCGCCGATCCAAGGTTCCCAGTCGATGCGGGCGCTTTCCGCTCCCACTGCCACGATCTGTGCTGTGGCGGCAAGGAAATCGGTGAGCTCTCGGGTCCGGATGTGCAGCAGCGCCGTACCCGTGTCGCCCGTCAGGGCCATGTAGGAGTACGCATGATCCCACGGCCCGATCAGTAGATCGCCATGGCCGGTCGGCGCTTTCAGGCCGGCCAAGAGCAGTTCCCTCGATGCGACCCACACCGCCTCGTGCAAGCCGCCAACACAACCGAAATTGATATGCACCGCAAACGGATCAGCAGCGCTGTAATGACACTCCACTTTAAGATGAATAGGTGTTTCGCCGCCTGCCAGGAGACGCATGGGGAGCCGAGTGGTGAGTTTATCCATGGACCTGCGCATCCCTACCCGAGCGTCGATTTCTTCCCTGTGGCTCGTCTAACCTGCAGCCAGGACGCCATTCGGATGGAGCGTGAAGGTCTCATGGAGGCTCGCGCTTTGAGCTTGCTCCGCTTTGACGGACACGTTCGGTGTGTTGATCAAGCTGCGAGGGCGGCCTCGAACTCGGCGGGACTGCGGTAGCCGAGGCTGCTGTGGAGCCTACGTATGTTGTACCAGCCCTCGATCCACTCGAAGATTGCGGAGTGGGCTGCCGCCCGGCTGGGCCAGGACCGGTCGTCGAGCAACTCGCGCTCGATGGTTGCGAAGAACGACTCGGCGAGGGCGTTGTCCCAACACTGGCCGGTGCGGCCGACCGACAGGTTGATGCCCAACTCGCTTGCGAGAGTGGCAAAATCGCGGCTGGTGTACTGGCATCCGCGGTCCGAGTGAAAGATCACCGGGCCCCCGGGTCGGCGGCTGCGGCAGGCTGCTCGCCAAGGCCTCGGCGACCAGTTCGGTGCGCAGGTGGTCGGCGGTGGCCCAGCCCACCACGCGCCGGGAGGCGATGTCGATCACGGTGGCCAGGTAGAGCCAGCCCTCTTCGGTCGGGATGTAGGTGACGTCGCCGCACCAGCGCACATCGCGTTTGGCAGGGTTGGGCTGGAAGTCGCGCAGGACGAGGTCGGGCCGCACGGCCGCGCGCGGGTCGGGGATGGTGGTGCGCTGGCGTCGTCGTCGGTGTTGCCCCTGAAGGCCGCGTTGGCGCATGAGGCGGGCAACGCGACGCCGGCCGCACCGCTCGCCCTCGCGCTGGAGGGCGGCGTGGATGCGCGGGGCGCCGTAGCTGCCGCGTGAGACTGCGTGGACCTCGGTGATCTTCTCGGTCAGCTCGGCGTCGCGGACCGCGCGGGGCCCCGGAGCGTCGGTGCGGCGGGCATAGAAGGCGGCACGGGAGACCTGCAGCAGCTCACAGGCGCGCTTGACGCTGTGGCCGCCCTGCTTCTCCGCCTCGATGAACGGGTCCACCGTCACCGGGTCTCCTTCGCGAAGAAAGCCGTGGCACGCTTGAGGATCTCCACGTCCTCGCGCAGGCGGCGGTTCTCCCGCCGCAGGCGGGCCAGCTCTTCTCGTTCGTCGCTGGTCAGGCCGTCCCGCTCGCCGGTATCGACCTCGGCCTGCTTGACCCAGTCCCGCACCGCGGTCTCGGTCAGGTCGAAGTCCTTGGCGACCTGACCGACCGAGCGGTCACCGCGTCGGCACAGCTCGACGATCTCGGCCTTGAACTCCGGCGTGAACGAGCGGCGAGGACGCGGCTTCTTCTTCCCCATGCTCTCCATGACAGACATCTTCCTTCCGGGGCGCAAACCCCTGATCTCAGGTGTCCGTCAAAGAGGATCAAGCCCACTTTCGACTGACAGGCGATGGACGTCGCTGACGCCACTGCTCCTGGCGGCGGAGAGCATGCGCACACGAAGGCATGCCCGAGGGCACGGGTTCCGCATGTGGCATCCACTGCCCGCGGCAGGGTCGCCCAACGGGCCTGTGGGTCAGCATCCCGTCACTGCAGACCGTCCAAGCCGTACCGGCGGACCGACACGGGCGTGGGATGGGGCCGCAGAGGTCCGCGGCACGCAGCCATCGGCGCTGGACGCATCGTCCGGTCTTCTCACACCCGATGCCGGCCACGGTCGGCCACATCGCAGCTCTCCGGTATCCGTGCCGGCCGCGACCCGCGCGGTCAGCAGGCAGGCGCCCGCGCAGTACACAACACCCAGCCCCCTCTGCGCGCGCGGAGGGCGACAGCTCCCGCTCGGACACGCGTCACCCGGCCGAGGGAGACCGGTTCGCGGCCACGACTGAAGGCGAGCAGCCCTTCTGGGCTGGCAGTGCGGCTCCTCGTGCAGGCCGTAGGCGGTGCTACTGCCGGGGCAGGTGGGTGGCGGTGTCGAGGTAGAAGGCGTCGATGCTCTGGACGGCTCGCTCGAAGTCGTCCAGGTTGACCGGCTTGGTGACGTACGCATTGGCATGGCGCCGATAGGCGCCGGAGACATCGTCGGGTGCGGATGACGTGGTCAGGACGACGACCGGGATGGCGCGCAGGTCCTCGTCGTTCTTGATCACGGCCAGCAACTCGCGGCCGTTCATGCGCGGCATGTTCAGGTCGAGGACGATCAGGTCGGGCCGGGGGTGGCGCGGGTCACGCAGGTAGTCCAGGGCGGCGATGCCGTCTTCTACCTGGGTCAGAACGCGAGTGCCGCGTGCGGTGAGGGCATCCTCGATGAGCATGGCGTCAGCGGCGTCGTCCTCGACCAGCAGCACGTCGTAGGGGCGGGCGGGGGCGATCATCATCGAGGTCTCCGGAGGTGGAGTGGGGGGAGTCTGGGGTGACCAGTCCTGGCCATCGGCGGCGGGCACCTTGCCTGGTCATGTTGGAGGCTCTGCCGATCTGCGGATATCCGGCGCCGGCGTCGGCGGCTTCGTGAGCGGCGCTCTCCTCCAGCTGTTCGATGGCCTGCCGGAGATGGATCAGCATGTGCAGATGAGCCAGGGCCTCCGCCTGGGCGGGTGAGTGGTCGCCCGGGCCGGGCAGAGGTTCGAAGGCGCGACGAACGAGGTGACGGACGAGATCATCGACCGCGCCGGCCGCGAGCGCGGCTAGCTCCTCCTCACTCATCCGCAAGGAAAAGTGAATGCCAGGCATGAGCACACTGTATGGCCCGCATTCAGGTGACAACAAGCGTTGTCGTGGTCAGGTTACAGTGTCCCTGCCGCGCACCTCGGGGGCGGCTCGGCCGAAGAACCAGGGAGCTCGCCGTGACCAGCCAGCAAGGCCTGCCACCTCGACACAACGGTCTGTCGGCGTGGACGACCAGGCGATGGCTGCGTGTCGGTGTGAGCGCGGCCCTGGCGGTTCTGGCGGCTCTGGGTGCTGTCGGATTGTGGACGACGACACGCACCTCCGACATTACTGACGAACTGGTCAATACCCGCTCACCCTCGCTGACCTACGCGGTGCGGCTGGAAGCAGCGCTGGTCAATCAGGAAACCGGGATCCGCGGGTACGGCCTGACCGGTCAAAGGGACTTCCTGGACCCTTACCGGCAAGGTGTGACGGATCAGAAAACCGCCGTTGACCGGCTCCGAGAGCTGCTGGTGGACAACGCCCAGGGCCGTGAGGACCTGCAGCAGGTCCTGGATCGGACGCAAGTGTGGCAGCAGCGCATCGCTCTCCCGATCGCCGCATCCCCCGCCGGTGCCCCGGCAGCGCTGGCGGCAGAGCGGGCAGAAGAAGGAAGGAACTCCTTCGACCGGGTGCGGGCGGCGCTGGCCGCGCAACAGGAGCACGTGCGCACCGCGCGGTCGAACGCCGTGAAGAATCTTGATCGGGCCACACAACTGCGGAACTGGGTGTTCATCGCGATCGCCGGCGTGATCGTGCTGGTGGCGGCCTTGGTCTTCGAGGGGCTGCGCCGCGGCATCACCGATCCGCTCACCCGCCTGGGCTCCGACGCCCGACAGGTGGCCCGCGGCAACTTCGCTCATCCCGTCGCGACCACGGGACCGGCGGACCTGCGGCAGCTGGGAGCCGACATGGAAGCCATGCGGCGCCGGCTGGTCGACGAACTCGCCTTCAGCGAGGAGGCGCGCCACCAGCTCGATGAGCGGGCCGCCGACCTGAAGCGTTCGAACGCCGAGCTGGAACAGTTCGCTTACGTCGCCTCCCATGACCTGCAGGAGCCGCTTCGCAAGGTCTCCAGCTTCACTCAGCTGCTGCAGCGCCGCTATGCCGATCAGCTCGACGAGCGGGCGGACCAGTACATCGCCTTCGCCGTCGACGGCGCCAACCGGATGCAGACCCTCATCAATGATCTGCTCACCTTCTCCCGGGTCGGCCGAGTTCACAACGAGCACCGCCTGGTCGAGCTCGAACCGCTCGTGGAGGACACGCTAGGCACCCTCAGCATCTCCATCGAGGAGTCCGGGGCCACCATCAGCCATGACGCGCTTCCGGCGGTGGTCGGTGACACCACGCAGCTCGGCATGCTGTGGCAGAACCTGATATCCAACGCCATAAAGTTCCGCCACCCCGACCGCCGGCCGCAGATCCACATCGGGGCCTTGCGTGAAGGTGACCTGTGGCGGTTCACGGTCACCGACAACGGGATCGGCATCGACCCCGAATTCGCCGACCGGGTCTTCATCATCTTCCAGCGCCTGCACACCAAGGACGCCTACCCGGGCAGTGGTATCGGCCTGGCCATGTGCAAGAAGATCGTCGAATTCCACGGCGGCACCATCGCTGTCGACACCCACCACAGCCCCGGTACCCGCATCTCCTTCACCCTCCTCGCGGACACCAGCCCGACCAGCGCCGAAGACCCCCGATCGTGACACCCCACACCGACCGAGCATCATTACCGCATCCTGCTGGTGGAGGACGACAGCGGCGACGCGCTCCTCGTCCAGGAACTGCTCACCGACACAGCCCTGACCCACACCCTCGTCTGGCACCATACGCTCGCCGAGGCCCGCACCGAACGGGGTATGCGGCAGGTGGATTGCGTCCTGCTGGACCTCCACCTGCCCGACGCAGCCGGTTTGGACGCCGTGCGAGCCATTCAGGAAACGGGTCCGCACACCGCCATCATCGTGCTGACCGGCCTCGCGGAGCCCCGCGCCGGCGTCGAAGCCGTGACAGCGGGCGCCCAGGACTACCTCCTCAAAGGCACCGTCGAACCCGAACTCCTGCAACGAGCCGTCCGCTACGCCGTCCACCGGAAGCACGCCGAACGCGCCAGCGCCGACCTTCGCGCCAGCCGCATGCGCGCGGAGGAAAACGCCCGCCTCGAGCGAGGCTCGGCGGCCACCGAGGCCACGAGCTGCTACGCCAACTCGAACACCTCCTCGTCGCCGAACGCGCCCACCCCGACCTGTTCGCCACCTGCACCCTGCTCACCCTCGATTCCCCCGCACACAAGGCAACCCTCCACCTGGCGGGGCACCACGAACCCCTGCTCACCACGAACACCGGCACCCAGGAAGTCTCGGCCTCACACGGCACCGCCCTGGGCATCGCCGCCGGCCTGAACCACTGGCCCGCCACCGACCTCACTCTGCCTCCGACCGGTGCACTCACCCTCTGCACCGACGGCCTGGTGGAAGGCCTTCGACTGGGATCCAGCGAACGCCTCGGCATCGAAGGACTCCTCACCCTCGTCAACGCCCTGCCCGCCACCGAACCCGAAACTCACATCGACCAGCTGATCGCCGCCGTCAACACCCACAACGCGCACCGGCACACCGACGACGTCGCAGTCCTCCGCCTCGACTGGAGCACACCAGCAACGCTCGGTGACGGCCGCCTCAGCGACACACAGCCGCATGAGGCCATCACGACCTAGAGTCAGCGGCCAGGACCGAAGGCGCTTCGCGTCCAGTCGGCAAAGCTGGTCCAGGCGATCTCCGGATGGCCCGCGTGCAGGGCAGGGATGTCGACTCCGTAACCGGGCCCGTTCAGGAAGCTCCACATCGCGTGCATGTCGGGGTTCCCGATAGCCTCCAGCGGTACGCGCTGGTGCCGGACCTCGCGTCCCAGGGCGGTGCCGAGCGCGTCCGCCATCTGAGCGGGAGTGGGTGCGTCGCTCGCCAGCTCGATACGCCGCCCCAGGTATGGCGCGGGGTCAAGCAGGACCTCCGCCGCGAACGCACCGTGGTCAGCGCGGGCCAGCTGCTGCAACGGCCTGTCCGACGGTAGCGGCAGGTCGAGCGCCCCGTCGCGGATGCGCTCCGCTCCTCCCAGGGCGTTGTCGTAGAAGTACGTCGGCCCCAGGATCGTGTAAGGCACGTCTCCGGATACCAGCTCTGCTTCGATGCGGGCCTTGCTGTCGAAGTGCGGCACCCCGCTCTCCTTGTCGGCCCCGGCCACTGAGCTGAACACCAGATGCGGCACGCTCCTCTCCCTGGCCGCAGCAAGGATGGCCCGTCCCTGGGCCACCTCGGCGTCCACGCCGGCCTCGAAGGGCGTGGTGAAGGCAAAGACCCCTGCCACCCCGTCCATGGCCGCGGCGAGAGATGCACCGTCACTCAGGGAACCTGCGACAACGGCCACGCCCCGATCGGCCAGTCGGCGAGCCGCTTCCCGCTGCGGGTCCCGGACCATCGCCCGTACCCCGGCCCCGCGGGCCAGCAGCGCCTCGGTCACGGCCCCGCCCTGTCCGCCGGTCGCGGCAAGCACCAGAATCGGCTCATCAGCCATCGCGGGAACTCCTTCTCTTTCTGACTGCACGATAATGGACTTCAGTGGAAGTAAAAATGTATCCGGCGATGGCAGATTCGCCGGTGCGGCAACACGGAGCATCCGCAGAACATTCTTCCGGCCGGCTACGCGCCGGGAATGTCGCCGCCCTCAGCACGGTCGAAGAATTTCATCGCCATGAAGCCGTGGACATAACTGCCGCCCGCGCGCAGCGCAGCGGCGATCATGATCGTCTCGGCCAGTTCCTGCTGGGTCGCACCCGCGGAGTGCGCAGCGCCGGTATGCGCCTCGATGCAGTAAGGACACTGCGTGGTCAGTGCCACCGCCACGGCCATGAGTTCCGTGTACTTGCGCGGGATGACCTTGTCGGCTCCCCGCATGACCTGCGAATCCCAGGCCGCGAACGCCTTGAAGGGTTTCGGGGCGCCGGCACGGATGTGCTTGGCGTAGTCGTGATCGGTGTGCTCGCTGTAGGACATGGTCCGCTCGGTGTGTGGGGTGGGTGCAGGTGCGCGGCCGGTCAGCCGGCCTGCTGCGGAGGGACGTCCGCGCGGTGGATTCCGTCTGTGGCCGCGAGGTCTTCCCCGGCCACACGGTGTGCTTCTTCGAGAACCTCGAGTACCTGCTCGTGCGGGACGACCGCGGCGCCGGAGGAGTCGGCAAACACATAGTCGCCGGGCCGGATCATCACCCCGCCCACGACGACGGGGCGGCCGGCCTCGAGCGGGGTCACGACTTCCCCGCCCCACTTCACGCTCTCTCCGCGGCAGTAGACGGCGAACCCACAGGTCGAGAGCTCGGCGAAGTCCCGCAGACGGCCGTCCGCCAGGACCCCGGCGAGGCCGTGGGAGGCGAGCAGGGAGAGTTTCGTCCCGCCGGCCAATGACACGTCAGGATGTCCGTTGCTCGCGAGGACGAGAACACGGCCGCTTGCGCTGTCCTGCGTCGCCTCCTCGAAGAGTCGGCGGAAGTTGTACCGCTCGGATGGGAGAATGTCATGGCAGGTGGGGAAGTACGAGACCGTCGCCCCCGGCCCGAAGAGCACCTGGTCCGGCGTGGGGCTCACCAAGTCCGACGGGTGGCACCGGTGACGGTGGAATTTCCCCATGGCGTCAACGATGTTGGCGGTCGTGAGCTTCGCCGACAGACCTTTCCGCCTGATTTCTTCGCTCACGTCGATCTGCCCAGCGGGCGAATAATCGAGGATTGGGCTGTTCACGATGTTCTCCGGGTTCGCACGCTGCTTCCTCCCTTATAACCCACCGCCCGGAGAATGTGTGACACCCCCACGACCTGAGGGCCGCCGCACTCGCCGCGCTGCAGGAGCGGCGGGAAGCACTCGCAGGGCGCTGCCGACTTCTGATCAAGCCGACCGCCCTGTTCGACCGGGGATGCTGCCGTGGGCGGGAGTGCAGCACGATGCCGGATGGCTATGACTCGAA
Source organism: Streptomyces sp. PA03-3a (assembly GCF_033792735.1). Lineage (NCBI taxonomy): Bacteria > Bacillati > Actinomycetota > Actinomycetes > Kitasatosporales > Streptomycetaceae > Streptomyces > Streptomyces sp. PA03-3a. Next base: position 1,427 of record NZ_JARAVM010000018.1, on the reverse strand, counting down.
CTTCGTCCATTGCCCTTCGGAGACCACCTCGACAGAGCCGTCGACGACTGTGATGGCCGTCTGTTCGTCGATGGCGTAGGCCGGGACGCCGATGTCGGCGGCCCACCGCTTGGCGTCAGCCAAGGTGTTCTGGGGGAAGAGGTCCAGGTGCGGGAAGATCGAGAAGTCGACGACGCCCAGGGTGCGGTCGTCCGGCGCGGAGGGCCACTCTACGAAGTACGTTCCGATCCGGGGCGTCATCACCATGCTTCCGGCGCTCACTCCCACCCAGACCGTGTCGGGGAGCGAGGGCAGCAGATCAGCCAGCCCGGACTCCCGCATCCAGTGGCAGAGGTACGTCGCGTCACCGCCGTCGACCAGGAGCACGTCGGCCGCGAGGACCCACGGGACCCATCGCTCCGCGCCGATGGACGGCAGCGCGGTGAGCTCGAGGACACCGAGCGATGCCCAGCCCAGGCCGGTCAGGTGCCGCGTGGGCTCGGCGGACACGAAGCCTCGCACCGATGCCGGACCGCACATCGGGTGACCCCACTGTGCTGTCGGGACGCATAGGGCGTGGCACTCGTCGATCGGCTTGCCGAGAAGCCGCACGAGCACCGAGCGGATGCTCGAGTTCGTGACGCCGCCCGAAGTGAGCAAAAGTCTCAAGGTGTCTCCAAAATCGCGCGCGGAAGGTGGCTGTACCTGAAGACCCGGAACCGTGCTGGAAGTCATCGCGGTTCGGGCAACTCTTTCAGAGGCCCTCAGGTTGCCGGGCGTGAAAGCCCAGTCACCCTGCACCGGGTCCTGCCCCGTACAGCACATGCACCCGACCAACGCACCCAAGATGCGCATGTCACAGCGTCCACTCAACGGCATAAGCGGACGCTGGGACGCTGCTTCAGGATGGCGGAAGGCGGAGCAAGCGGCTGCGGGCAAGCAAAGCGTTCAACTCAGAATGGAAACCGGTACGTTGAAGGACACGGAGCAGGTTTCGGTTGGGCTGGGCGATTCGTCTTGGACGGCGCGCCACACCGGGCTGGACTCGCGATGCGGCGCCGTGGCAACCGGGTGTCGGGGGCGGGCCGTGGGTGGTCAGAAAACGTAGGGGATGTCGTGGATGACGTCCTGGGTGGCGGATGCGCCACGCTCCGTCGGTCCGGCGGAAGGTGAAGCGGTAGTACCCGGACTCGATCGGCTTGATGGTGCCCTGGGCGCCGAAGGTGCCGACGGGCCACCCGCCCTCGGGCTTCTTGGTTCCGGCCACGTCGAAGGTGATGAACTGGGTCTCGATGCCGGCGTCGTCGCCGTCGATGGAGACCAGGTGGTCGTAGGTGGTGTGGTGGCCCTAGTAGACTGTCGCAGCTAATGTGTGGGGTATAGGTGGCGGAGTTTGGTGCGTGCGTCGTGGGTGGTGAACTGCCAGTTCACCTGACGTTGGTCGGTGT
>NZ_JARAVM010000017.1:0-178118 GCF_033792735.1 Streptomyces sp. PA03-3a | reverse complement strand
CCGGTGCAGATGTCGCAATCCACACCGAGCCAGAAGGCCCTCACCCATTTCAAGATCCCTCAGCCGAGAGATCCGTCACCAACCTCTGTGGACAGAACAGCTAGGCCGTGTCGTCCTAGACCCGGAGCCCGGGCCCGCGGTCGGCCCGCGCACCACCGGGGAACGCGGCGCCGCCCTCGATACCCTGCCCGCCCGGCGCCCGGTTCCTCGTCGCCGACGTCTTCGGCGGCAACCTCCGCCTGCCCCGGCCCGGCTGGGGACGCTGCTCGCCGGCCGGGTGCGGGCCCACCGGGAGCGGGCGAGCGCGCTGCCGCTGCCCGGTGCGGACCCGGCCGTGGTCCGCGGCGAGTTCCCGTCGGTGGACGCCGCCGTTCAGGCCGCCTACAGCCCCCGCCTGCGGCGCTTCGTGGAGTCGGGCGGGGACCCCGGCATCGCCATCGCGGTCGTGGAGGGCCGGAGGGACGTGGCGGCGTACGCGCGGCACGGACCGTGTCTGCCGAACCCCGCCGCGGCGCGTCCGCGCGCGGGGCTGGTCGCGACAGCGGGGGGCCGGGGGCCCCGTCCCGCGTTCTTCTCACGGCCCGTGACGATTCCCTGCACACGGGCTGCGCCGGGGCTCCGGAGGCGGTGTAATGACGACGTGGTCAGCGACGGCGCGAAAGGACGCAGAGTTCGGGCGCTGTCCGCCGAGCTCGCGCTGAAATCGCTCCGATCCGACCTTGGCCAGTCCGCCCGCCTGCGATCCGTCATCGAGCAGGCTCTGGTCTTCACCGGTGCCACCCACGTCGCGGTGTACGCGCCCTCGGAGACCGGCGGGCAGTTGTGCCTGGTCGCGTCGGCCGGGGTGCCGCGCATCCTGCACGGGCTGCGCCAGAGCTACGCGACGGACGGCGGTTCCCCCATGGCCGTCGCCGTGCGCCAGGACCGCGTGGTGACCGCGGGGCCCGCGGAGGTCGCCCGGCTGGTGGGGAACGGGGCGTCGGAGACGCCGGAGGTCTCGCTGACCGCCCTGCCGCTGCGGGCGGACCACGTGTGCGTCGGCTGCCTCGTGGCGGTCACCGACCAGCCCGGCGGCTTCGACGCCGAGGACCGGCGGAGTCTCGAACTGTTCGCCACGGCGATCGGCCATCCCGGTCCGGCGCCCGGCGACGCGTGCGCCGACACCGATCCGGTGGCCGGTGCGGAGTCCCGGGCCACCGGGTTCACCCTCGACATGGACACCGGCTGGATCAACGTCGGCGACGACGTGCTCGCCCTGTTCGGCCTGGAACCCGCCGCCTTCGACGGCCGGGTGGAGACCCTGCTCGCGCTGACCGTCCCCGAGGACCTGCCCGCGCTGATGTCGGTGGTGGAGGCCGGGCACATGGCCACCGGCGACCGCGAGCTGGAGTTCCGCATCCGCCGGCCCTCCGGGGAACTGCGCTGGCTGCGGCTGCGCGGGCGGGTGCTGTTCGCCCCGGACGGCCGTCCCGTACGGCTGCTGGGCACGGTCGGCGACGCCTCGCGGATGCGGGCCGGGGTCAACGACGTGGGCCGGGTGCAGCAGCTCGCCGCCGACCTGGCCAACGCCGCGACCGTGCGCGAGGTCAGCACGGTGGTGGTGACCTCGCTGCGCCGCCCGCTGAACGCCGATCGGATCGCGCTCGCCGAACTGGAGAGCGACCGGCTGGTGGTCACCGTCCTCGATCCGGCGGACCCCTCGGCGTGGCCGGAGGTGTGGCGCACCGAATGGCGTTCCGAATGGCCCGACGCGCCGACCCGGGCCATGCCCACGCTGGCGACCGCGCTCCGCGAGGGCCGGGTCGGCTTCTGGCCGGCCGGGGCACCGCTGGAGTCCACGCTGGCCGGGGTCGGGCCCGGCGGCCTCGCGGTGCTGCCGCTGCCCGCGGCCGGCCGCGTCGTCGGATGCTGCATCATCGGCTGGGACGAGCCCCACGAGTTCGGCGCGGACGAACGGGCCGTGCTGACCGCCGCGGCCGGGCTGGTCGGCCAGGCGCTGGTGCGCGTGAGGGCCTTCGACGCCGAGCACGAACTGGTGGGCACCCTCCAGCGCACCCTGCTGCCGCGCCGGCTCCCGGTACTGCCGGGCGGTGTCGCGGTCGCCCGGTACCTGCCGACGACCGGTGGGCTCGAGGTCGGCGGCGACTGGTACGACGTCATACCCCTGCACGACCACCACGTCGCCCTGGTCATCGGCGACGTCCAGGGCCACAACGCCGGGGCTGCCACGCTCATGGGCCAGATGCGCACCGCGATCCGGGCGTACGCCGTGGAGGGCCACTCCCCCGACGTCGTCGTCTCGCACGCCAACCGCCTGCTCGTGGGCATGGAGACCGACCTCTTCGCGACCTGCTGCTACGTCAGCATCGACATGGAGGAGGGCAGCGCCTGGTGCGTGCGCGCCGGTCACCTGCCCCCGGTGCTGCGGCTGCCCGACGGCAGCACCCGGACCGTGGAGGGCGACGGCGGGCCCCCGCTGGGCGTCGTCGACGACGCGGACTTCCCGCTGATCCCGCTGCGGCTGCAGATCGGCACCGTCCTCGCGCTCACCACGGACGGCCTGGTGGAGTCCGCCGAACTCCCCCTGGACGAGGGCATGCAGAGAATGGCGCGCGAGCTGTCCGAGACCGACCCCTCCCACCTGGGCCGCATGGCCGACGCCCTGCTCAGCGCCGCCACCCGCAGCGACGACGTGGCGCTGCTGCTCATGCGCTACGACGGCATGGCCGTCAAGCCCGTGCGCGAGAGCTGGACGGTGTGGCGGCTCCCCGACGCCGCCTCGCACGCCCGCCGCTTCACCGCCCGCACCCTGCGCGCGTGGGGGCTCGGCGAGGCGGCCGACACCGTGCTGCTCGTCGTCTCGGAGCTGGTCACCAACGCCCTGGTGCACACCGAGGGCCAGGTCCGGCTCGATCTCACCCTCACCGGCGACCGGCTGCGGATCGCGGTCGGCGACGCCTCGCCGCGGACGCCGGTCAAACCGGCGATCATCAACTGGCACGACACCGGCGGCCGCGGCATCCTCCTCGTCGACGCCATGTCCGCCGCCTGGGGCACGATGCCGCTCAGCGGCGGCAAGCAGGTGTGGTGCGAGGTCCCCGTGCACCCCCCGCACACCGACCCCGCCGGCTGAGGCCGTCGCCCGCCCGCGCACGGATCCGGCCCCGCCGCAAGGCGTCCCCCGGCCGTTCCGCGCGGCTCTGGGCCCGCCCCCCACGAAACCACCGAACGGGGGCCGGGCCGGGGCCGGTTCGGGCCCCCGCGGGACGGTGCCTCAACCGTGACCTGCAGCACCTCTTCCCGACATGCCGACCAGTCGGTATCGTGCGGCCACCCCGGGGCACCGACGCCCGGGGCGTACCAGCCGAACCTTGCCCGCCCCTCCACCGCGCCCGAACACCCTGGCCACACAAGCCGCTTGGAGACCGCGCGATGACGTACCACGGCGACACCTGGCACCACTGGCAACCACCGCCACCGGCTGCGGCACCACCACGACCACCGGTGCGGCCCACCGCGCCCGGACGGCCGCGCTCTGCCTGCCGGCTGCCGCGGCGCGTCCCGGCGCTCAGCGCGCTCGGCCGCTTCGCGGTCCTCCTCCCGCTCTCCGTCCTCGCGCGGGACACGATGGGCGCGCGGATCGCCGGAGAACCCGCGCCGGGCGCCCTGACGGGGCTGTCGCAGCTCGCCGTCACCTTCGCCGCGATCCGCCGGCACGGGCGCAGCGCGCGGCGGTCGGTGGACCCGCCGGCGTGGCGCGTACGGCAGCGGATCGGGACGGCCGGCGGAGCCGCCCGGTGAACCGGTCCGCGGCCGGACACGACTCGGGGACGCGGATCGCCGTCCCGCTCTTCGTCCCGTTCCTGGTGAACCGCACCCTCGCCCCGTTCAGGAACGGACCGGCCGTCGCCGGCGACCGCGGCACCGCCGCGGCCGTCCTCGGCACCACCGGCGTCATCGTCCTCGCCGACCGGCTGGGCAGCCGCTACGTCCGGCGGCGCCGGGACGGGACGGCCGCCGAGAGCGGGCGGCGCCACGAGGTGGACGAGGCGCGGCCGCTCGCGGGCGCCGGCTAGCCGAACTCCTCGTCACCGGGGGCTTGTCAGCGCTTCGGGCGGGGGTCACCCTCAGTCGGAACCGAATCCGATTCTGATTCGGTCCGGGATGGGAGGAGCCCTCCCGAACGGCAGGCCACCGCGTGCGGGAGGCCCGGCCCGCCGTCCCGCACGACCCCGCGCCGAGCCGGCGGGCGGCCGGGCGACCGGACCGTCCGCGCGATCCCTCCCCCGATCCCCGACCCCTCGCCCCTCTCGTCCCGTACCACCCCCGCCGAACTCCCAAGGAAGGGTGACTGGTGGAAAGCCTCCTGCGCATCGACGGACTCGAGGTCTCCTTCGGAGGCCTGTCCGCGCTCGATGCGGTGTCCCTGTCGGTCCGGCCGGGCGAAGTGCTCGGCGTCATCGGCCCCAACGGGGCCGGAAAGACGACCCTGTTCAACGCCGTGTGCGGCTTCGTGCGCCCCGCCGCAGGGACGCTGCACTGGCAGGACCGGGCACTGCCCTGGCCCCGCCCGCACCAGCTGGCCCGGCTCGGCATCGCCAGGACCCTGCAGGGCCTGGGGCTGTTCCCCCGGCTCACCGTGCTGGAGAACGTCATGGTCGGGGCGACCCGGCACGCCCGGGCGGGCTTCGCCTCCGCGCTGCTGGGCCTGCCCCGTTCCGACCGCGACGAGCGGCTGCTACGCCACCGTTCGCTGGCCGTCCTGCGGGAGCTCGGCGCGGAGGACGCCGCCGGCCGGCTCCCCGGCGAACTCCCCTACGGGGTGCAGAAGCAGGTCGCGCTCGCCCGGGCGCTGGTCGGCGAGCCGCGGCTGCTGCTGCTCGACGAGCCGGCCTCGGGGCTGACCGAGGACGGCATGCGCGAACTGGGCGAGGTCATCTCCGGGCTGCGCGAACGGATGGCGGTGATCCTCGTCGAGCACCACATGGACCTCGTCATGCGGGTCTGCGACCGCGTCCTCGTCCTCGACTTCGGAAAGGTCATCGCCTACGGCACCCCGGACGAGGTGCGCGACGACCCGCTGGTGACCGAGGCGTACCTCGGCGACGAGGTCACCGAGAGGACACCGGCGCCGGGGGCGCCCGGGGCGCGAGAGGAGTCCTCCCGTGCTTGAGGTCCGTGAACTCGCCGTCTCCTACGGCATGGTGCGGGCCCTGGACGAGGTGTCCCTCACCGTGGACCAGGGCAGCATCACCGCCGTGCTGGGCGCCAACGGCGCCGGCAAGACCACGCTCCTGCGCACCGTCAACGGACTCGTCCGGCCCCGCTCCGGCAGCGTGCTGCTCGACGGCGCCGACATCACCCGGCTGCCCGTGGAGGAGGTCGTGCGGCTGGGCCTGGCCCATGTGCCGGAGGGCCGCGGGGTCATCACCGAACTGACCGTCCAGGACAACCTCCGGCTGGGCGTCCTGTGGCGGAACCGGCGCGAGCGCAGGGCGCTGCAGTCCACCGGGCTGGAGGAGGTGTACGCCCTCTTCCCCGCGCTGGCCGAGCGGCGCGCACGGCTCGCGGAGACGCTCTCCGGCGGCGAACGGCAGATGCTGGCCATCGGCAGGGCGCTGATGACCCGGCCGCGGCTGCTGCTGCTCGACGAGCCGTCGCTGGGGCTCGCTCCCCGGGTCACCGCGCAGATCCTCGCGGTCCTGCGGGAGTTGCGGGAGCGGCAGGGGCTCACCGTGCTCCTGGTGGAGCAGAACGCGCGCAGCGCCCTGTCCGTCGCGGACCACGGCGTCGTGCTGAACCTGGGGCGGGTGGTCGCGTCCGACGCGGCCGCGAGCCTCGCCACCGCGGACGACCTCCGCCACGCCTATCTGGGGTTCTGAATGTACTTCATCAATCTGACACTGGGCGGGGTGAGCAGCGGCATCGTCTACGCGGCGGTCGCGCTGGCCCTGGTGCTCATCTGGCGGGCGACCCGGATCGTCAACTTCGCCCAGGGCGGCATGCTGATGATCACGACCTTCGTCGCGCTCGGCGTGATCCACGCGACGGGTTCGTACTGGCTCGGGCTGCTGGCCGCCCTCGCCTCGGGGTTCGTCCTGGGGGCGGTCGTGGAACGGGTGCTGGTCCGCCCGATCGAGAACGGGCCGCCGATGAACGCGGTGATCGTCACCCTCGGCCTGCTGCTGTTCCTGCAGGCGGTGGCCGGGATGGTGTGGGGCGGTACGCCGCGTTCCTTCCCGCCGCTGCTGGGCATCAAGGGCTTCGCGGTGGGCGACGCACGGTTGCTGCTGTCGCCCTCGGACCTGTTCGTCATCGGGGCCGTGCTCGTGGTGATGGCGCTGCTCGTGCTGCTGTTCCGGGTCACCCCGGTGGGGCTGCGGATGCGGGCGGCGGCGTTCTCCCCCGAGGTGGCCCGGATGTTCGGGGTGCGGGTCGGACGGGTGCTCACGCTGGGCTGGGCGCTGGCGGGGGCGGTCGGGGCGCTCGCCGGGGTCCTGGTGGCGCCGGCGACCTTCGTCGGTCCCAACCAGTTCGACGCGGTGCTGGTGTTCGGCTTCGCCGCCGCCGTCGTCGGGGGTCTGGACAGCCCGCCCGGTGCGGTGGTCGGCGGGCTCGTGGTCGGGCTCACCCTGTCCTACGTCTCGGGGTACCTGGGGTCCGAGGTCGCGTTGCTGGGCGCGCTGGCGGTGCTGATGACGGTGCTGATGATCAGGCCCAACGGCCTGTTCTCGCGTACCTCCGTGCGACGGGTGTGAGGGGCACATGACCGACATGACCGACACGACCGACACCGCCAAGGACCCGGGGTCCGCGCTCGGGGGGCCGGCGGCCACGGGCCTGGCGGCCCGGCTGCGGGGTCCGATGGACCGCACCGCGGTACGGCACCTGGTGCCCGCGCTGCTCGGGCTGCTGGTGGTCTGCGGCGTCAGCGCCCTGCTGTCGCCGTACCAGAACCTGGAGGTCGCCACCGTCGCCACGTATGTGTGCGCGGTCGCCGGGCTGACCGTCCTGACGGGGACCAACGGCCAGATCTCGCTGGGCCACGGCGCGCTGATGGCGGTCGGCGCCTACGGGACCGGCCTGTTCCTGACCGAACTGGGCTGGCCGCTGGCCGTCTCGCTGCCGGCGGGGACGGCGGTCACGGCCGCCCTCGGCGCGCTGGTGGGCGCCGCCGCGGCGCGGCTGCAGGGCCCGTACCTCGCGGGCGCGACCCTCACCCTGGCCGTCGGGCTGCCGGCGCTCGCCAACTACCGGCACCTGACCGATCTGCTCGGCGGCGAGAACGGGCTCGTGGTGAACTCGCCCCCGCCGCCCGAGGCGCTGGGCCCGTACTTCCCGCTGGAGCGCTGGCAGGCCTGGGTCTGCGTGCTGTGCGCGGTGGTCGTGCTGGTGTTCCTCGCCGACCTCGGGCGCAGCCGTGTCGGCCGGTCGTGGCGGGCGATCCGGGACGACGAGGTCTCCGCTGCGCTGGCCGGCATCCACGTGGCCCGGCTGCGGGTGCTCGCCTTCGTGGTCAGCGCGGCCTGCGCGGGCCTGGGCGGCGGGCTCCTCGCGGTGGTCAGCTCGCTGGCCGCGCCCGGGGCGTTCCCGCTGGCGCTCTCGCTGTCCCTGCTGACGGCGGCGGTGCTCGGCGGCCTCGGCAGCCTGGCGGGCGCCGTGTACGGCTCGGTGCTCCTCGTCCTGCTGCCCAACTGGACGGGGGACGTGGCGGACGCCCTGGAGCTGTCCCGGGGCTTCTACGCGAACCTGCCGCTGGCCCTGTACGGCCTCGCCCTCGTCCTGTCGATGCTCCTGTTCCCGCAAGGGATCCAGGGGGCCCTCATCCGTCTGGTCCGGCGGCTCCGCACCCGGGGCCCCGGTACCTGACCGTCCACATCCCGTTTCCTCGACCACCGGCACGTCACATGAAATCCGTTCAAAACCCACCGAATCCGATTCGGTTCCAGGAGGGGTCATGAGAAGAAGTCACCGACAAGGCCTGCGTCTGCGCGGCGGCGCCGCGCTGGCCGTGCTGGCCCTGGTGCTCACCGCCTGTTCGGGCGGCTCGGGCGGCGGTTCCGCCGCACCGGGCGTCACCGAGGACAGCATCGTCATCGGCAGCCACCAGCCGCTCACCGGGCCCGCGGCGCCCGGGTACAGCAACGTCTCGGCGGGCGCCAAGGCGTACTTCGACCACGTCAACGCCAACGGCGGGGTCAACGGCCGGAAGATCGACTTCCGGTACAAGGACGACGCGTACAACCCGACCCAGACGGTGAAGGTCACCAAGGAACTCGTCCTGGAGGACAAGATCTTCGCCATGATGGGCGGCCTCGGCACGCCGACCCACACCAAGGTGGTCGACTACCTCAACAGCCGCCGTGTGCCGGACCTGTTCGTGTCCTCCGGCTGCCGCTGCTGGGACCAGCCCGACAAGCACCCGCAGACCTTCGGCTGGCAGCCGGACTACCTCGTCGAGGGCAAGATCCTCGGCCAGTACATCAAGGAGAACCTCGCGGGCAAGAAGGTCGCCTACTTCTACCAGGGCGACGACTTCGGCAAGGACGGCGTCGAGGGGCTGGACCAGTACGTCCCCAAGGAGTCGGTGGTCAGCCGGCAGAGCTACCAGCCCGGCGGCACCGACATCGCCCCGCAGGTCACGGCCATCGCCCAGTCCAAGGCGGACGTGGTGGTGCTGTTCACCATCCCGACGTACACCGCGCTGTTCAAGCTCACCTCGCTCAAGCTCCAGTACAACCCGCAGATGGTGGTGACCAACGTCGGTTCCGACCCGACCACCCTGGCGGGACTGCTGCAGTCCTTCGCGAAGCAGGCGGGCGGCACGGCCGACCCGGCGGCGCTCATGGACGGCATCATCACCGACACCTACATGCCGCCCACCAACGACGCCTCCAACAGCTGGATCAAGCTCTTCCGCGGGATCCACGACAAGTACATCCCGAAGCTGCCCTTCGACGGCAACGTCGAGTTCGGGATGTCCATGGCCTACACCTTCGTCCAGGCGCTGCAGGGCGCCGGGAAGAACCCCACGCGCGAGTCGCTGGTGAAGGCCGTGGAGAAGGGCGGCTTCACCGGACCCGGGCTGGTGCCGTTCCGGTTCAGCGGGGACTCCCACGCGGGCTACACCGGCGTCCAGATCGGCATCCTGAAGGGCAGCACCGAGGTCGCCCTGCAGGGCACGCCGCTGGTGACGGACTCCGAGCGGGGCGCCATCACGCCGTACACCACGGCGCAGCCGGAGGCCCCGGCCGACGGCGTCCCGGCACCCTGAACGACCAGGGGTAGTGTGCTGCCCCTCCAGGCAGTGGGTTCACGGCGCGACGCGACCGTGACGGACGGAAGGTCCCGGGATGGGCGACACACGCGGTGACGAGCTGCTCATCGGCGATCCCGCGGACCTTCCCACGACCGGTGGGGCGTCCGGGCCGGCCCCGGCCCGGACGCCCGGCCGGGCGGCGACCACCCGGCAGTCGCTCCTCAAGGCGGCCCGCGAGGTCTTCGGGGAGTCGGGGTACGCGGCGGCCGGCATCGCCGAGGTGGTCCGCCGCGCGGACGCCAGCGTCGGCGGGCTCTACCACCACTTCGACGGCAAGGTGGACCTCTTCCTGGCCCTGTGGGAGGAGTTCCGCACCGCGCAGGCGCAGACCACGGCGCGGGCGGTCGCCCGGCTGCGGGAGACCGGCGAGAGCCGCCCGCGCGCCCTCTTCCTCACCGGCACCCGCGCGTACCTGGAACACACCCGGGCCCGGCGGGAGATGGCCAGGCTCTTCTACACCGGGGACACCCCGCCGGGCTTCGACCTGCTCGGCCGGCAGAACCTCAGGACCTGGATCAGCCACAACGCGACCCTGCTCGGCATCACCCACGAACGGCCGGGCGACCGCGCCCTGCTGATCGCGCTCACGACGACGATCGCCGAGATCGGGCGGGAGCTCGTCGTCTGCGACGACGCCTGCGAGGCCGCGGACCTGATCGACACCGCCCTGGAACTCATCGGCAGGCTCTGCGACTTCGGGCTGTCCGGCGCAGAGGGCGACGCCGCCGGCCGGGCCCGTCCGGCCACCGCCTGAGCCCGTCCGGGACCCGGCCCCCGGCGCCCGCGGACCGCGGGATCACCCCTGCTCACGGGGCGACAGGCCCCGCCTAAGCCCAGGGCTGAACATTACCTCCGGTAAATCTGCACACCGCACACGTGGGCGACATACGCCCGCACGTCCGCACGGGACACCCCGCGCCGGTGCGCGCGGTTTGATCCGGAGTGCCCGGTTCCGCGACCCCGGCGCCCGCCCCGGGTGTGAAGGAATTGCCACCGCGAGGTGGGAAACAGCGCACACCGGTGAAGCCGCGGATCCGAAACAAATTCGAACGCCCCGATCGTCAATTGGCCGCACCACCGGCTCCCGTGCTTGTATCCCGTGCCGTGGCGAAGAGGTTGCCCCCCTGATGATTCGCCACATGAAATGTGTTCACACGAAGGGAAACCCCCCATGGACTTCACCTCCCAGGTTGAGACCCGCGAGATCTCCGACGCGGACCTGGACAACGTCTCCGGCGGTCTCGTGGGCGGCCTCGTGGCCAACGCCACCGGCACCGTCGAGTCGATCGCCCCGGTCGCCGGCACCGTGTCCGGTGTCGTCGGCACGGTCGAGGGCATCTCCGGCGTCAACACCGGCGCCGTGACCGGCCTGGCCACCGGCCTGATCGCGGGTCTCTGACACTGATGGATCCGCGGGTCCCGGATGCCTCCCGTCCGGGACCCGCGGACGCCATTGCGGCCTTGTGCCCCAATGGCGAGGCATGCGGCTGAGGGAAGTTCCGTGCAGTTTCGCCAAAAGGCCCTTGCCAAGCTCCAATCACCGGAAGCACTCGACCTCCCGGTGCGTTTCGCGCGCCCGCAGGGCCGTGTCGTGCTGGCCGTCGCCATTCTCGTGATCGCCGCCGCGAGTTCCTGGGCGGTAAACGGTTCCGTGTCCTCGAAATTGAGCGTGCCGGGAATTATCGGCTACGGGCAGGGCAGTTACGTCCTGCAGAGTCCGGTCGCCGGCCAGGTCACCCGGGTCCTCGCCGAGGAAGGGCAGCGCCTGCCCGCCGACGCCCCTCTGCTCAACGTCCGTACGGCGCGCGGCGACACCGTCGTCCGCACCGTGGCGGCGGGCCGGGTCACCGCCCTGGTGGCCTCGATCGGCACCGTCGTCACCGTCGGCGCGGACGTGGCGGCCGTCGAACGCGTCGCCCGCACCGGCGACCCTCTCGTCGCGACCCTCTACGTCCCGGCGACCGGCGCCTCCTCGGTACCGGTGGGCGCCGCGGTGGACCTCGCCGTCGAGTCCGCGCCCCAGGCCCGGTACGGGGTGCTGCGCGGCCATGTGCAGACCGTCGGCCGCACCTCGCGCACCGCCCGGCAGATCGCCGCGGACCTCGGCGACCCGCAGCTCGCGGCGCAACTCACCCGGGCGGGACGCCCGGTGGCCGTCGTCGTGAGGCTCGACGCCTCCTCCTCCACCCCGACCGGATATCGCTGGTCCAAGGGCGACGGTCCCGCCTACGAGCTGGACTCGATGACCCTGGCCACCGGCGCCGTCCATCTGGCCGCACAGCGCCCGATCGATTGGCTGCTCCCTTGACCGCGCCGACCGCCCGGCCCCAGCAGCGGCCACTGCCGCCCGCCGGCCGCCGCAGACACCGTCCCGAGCCCGCGCGCGCCCGCCGGCAGCGTCCGCGCCGCAGGCCGCGCACGGTCCGCACGCCGACCGTGCTGCAGATGGAGGCGGTGGAGTGCGGGGCGGCCTCCCTGGCGATGGTGCTCGGCCACTACGGCCGGCACGTGCCGCTGGAGGAACTGCGCATCGCCTGCGGCGTCTCGCGCGACGGCTCCCGTGCCAGCAACCTGCTCAAGGCCGCCCGCGGCTACGGCCTGCAGGCCAAGGGCATGCAGATGGAGACCGCGGCCCTCGCCGAGGTTCAGGCGCCGGCCATCCTCTTCTGGGAGTTCAACCACTACGTCGTCTACGACGGCACGGGCCGCCGCCTCGGCCGGCGCGGCGTCCACGTCAACGACCCCGACAAGGGGCGGCGTTTCGTACCGGTGGAGGATTTCGACACCAGCTTCACCGGTGTCGTGCTGACCTTCGAGCCGGGCCCGGACTTCCACCGCGGCGGCCGCAGGCCCGGCGTCCTCGGCGCCCTTCCGGCCCGGCTGCGCGGCACCAGCGGCACCATGCTCGCCGCGCTGGTGGCCAGCCTCCTGCTGGTCGCGGTCGGGGCCGCGCTGCCCGCGCTCAGCCGCACCTACATCGACCTGTTCCTGATCGGCGACCAGACCTCCCTGCTGGGCGTGCTGTTCGCGTCGATGGCCGTCCTGGTGGCGCTCACCGCCGCGCTCACCGCGGTCCAGCAGTCCAACCTGCTGCGCGGCCGCATCATCTCCTCCACCCTCGGCAGCGCCCGCTTCCTGCGCCACCTGCTGCGGCTGCCGGTCACCTTCTTCACCCAGCGCAGCCCGGCCGACCTCGTACAGCGCCTGCAGTCCAACGACGCGGTCGCCGAGACCCTCGCCCGCGACCTGGCCGCGGCGGCCGTCGACGGCGTCGTCGTCGTGCTCTACGCGCTGCTGATGTGGACGTACGACCCCCAGCTCACCGTCCTCGGGGTGGGGATCGCCCTGCTCAACGCCGTCGCCATGCGCGTGGTGACCCGGCTGCGCGCCACCCGGACGCAGAAACTGCGCGCCGACAGCGCCCGGCTCACCAACACCTCGTACACCGGCCTGCAGTTGATCGAGACGATGAAGGCCACCGGCGGCGAGAACGGCTACTTCCGCCGCTGGGCCGGGCAGCACGCCTCCACCCTGGAGGAGCAGCAGCGGCTCGGCGTGCCCAGCGCGTGGCTGTCCGTCGTCGCCCCGACGCTCGCCACGCTCAACAGCGCGCTCATCCTGTGGATCGGCGGGCTGCGGGCGGTGGAGGGGCACATCTCGATCGGTCTGCTCGTCGCCTTCCAGGCCCTGGTCACCCGGTTCACCGCGCCCATCACCCGGCTCAACGGCGTAGCCGGCCGCATCCAGGACTTCGCCGCCGACGTGGTGCGGCTCAAGGACGTCGAGAACTTCCCCGTGGACTCGCTGTACGCACGTCCCGAGTCCGGGGCGAGCAACCGCCGTCTGAAAGGCCACGTCACGCTGGAGGACGTCACCTTCGGCTACAGCCTCCTCGACAAGCCGCTGCTGTCCGGCTTCTCGCTCTCCGTCGCCCCCGGCCGCCAGGTGGCGCTCGTCGGCGGCTCGGGCAGCGGCAAGTCCACCGTCTCCCGGCTCATCGCGGGGCTCTACAGCCCCTGGGAGGGCGCGATCCGCATCGACGGGACGCGTCTGGAGGACATCCCGCGCGGGGCCCTGGCCGCGTCCGTCTCCTTCGTCGACCAGGACGTCTTCCTCTTCGAGGGCACGGTGCGCGACAACGTGGCGCTGTGGGACCCCTCCATTCCCGACGGCGACGTGGAGGCCGCCCTGCGCGACGCCTGCCTGTACGAGGTGGTCGCGCGGCGCCCCGGCGGCCTCCACAGCCGCGTCGAGCAGGACGGCCGCAACTTCTCCGGCGGGCAGCGGCAGCGGCTGGAGATCGCCCGGGCCCTCGTCCGGCGGCCCAGCGTGCTGGTGCTCGACGAGGTGACCAGCGCCCTCGACGCGGAGACCGAGCAGGCCATCATCGACAACCTGCGGCGCCGCGGCTGCGCCTGCGTGGTGATCGCGCACCGGCTCAGCACGGTCCGCGACAGCGACGAGATCGTGGTCCTCGACCACGGCACGGTCGTCGAGCGCGGGCGCCACGAGGAACTCATCGCGGCGGGCGGCGCGTACGCCGCCCTGGTCAAGGAGCACTGAGGTGACCCCCGTCGAGCCCGGCACTACCGCCGACGACCCGGTCCTGGCCGCCCTCGGCGGGCTGGGCACCCCCGTCGACTGCGCCGGCCTGCGCAGCCTCCCGCTGGAGGGGCCGCACGTACTGTGGCTCGTGGTGGCGGGCGCCCTCGACCTGTTCGCGGTCGACGCCGCCCAGCAGGGCCACTGGCACTACCTGGGCCGCCTGGAACCCGGCGCCCTCCTGCTCGGCCCGGTCGAGGGACCCCGGCACACCCTCGTCGGCCGCCCGCTGCAGGGCTGCCACCTGCGCCGTGTCCCGTTGCGCGAGCTGTACCGGCACCCGCAGCAGGCGGCGTACGGCGACGGCTGGGACCGGCAGGGTCCGTACGGCGCCGGCCACGACACCCGCGAACTCGCCCTCAGCCTCCTCGAGCACGCCTTCGCGCTCGGCGTCGGCCGCAGCCAGCGCGTGCTGTACGAGGCCCCGCTGACCGGCCGCGCCACGGACGCCGAGCACGTCGCCGACGACGACATCCTGTGGCTGCCGGTCCTGCCGGGCAGCGTGCAGTACGGCGCCGCGTACTCCGCGGAGGCGGCGGGCGACCTGCTGATCGACGGCGCGATGTGGCAGAGCATGGTCAACCAGCAGTACCGGCTGCTGTCCACGCTCGACGGCTGGATCGAGGGCATGGAACGCGCCCACGAGGACCGTACGGCCGCGGGCATCAAGGCCGGGGAGGCCGTACGGGAACAGGCCGACCGCGATCTGCTCGCCTCCATCACCGCCTCGCGCAAGGCCCCCTCGCGTACGACCGCGGCCTCCTCCGACGACACGACGTACGCCGTCTGCCGCCAGGTCGCCGAGGCCGCCGGGATCACCCTCGTCCCGCCGTCGCGCAGCGGCGCCGTCAGCGACCGCATGGACCCCGTCGAGCGGGTCGCGCTCACCTCCGGCATCCGCAGCCGACCGGTACGCCTCGACGGCGAGTGGTGGCGGGAGAACACCGGCCCCCTCGTCGGACGCCGCGCCGCGTCCGGCGCGCCGGTGGCACTGCTGTGGCGGCGCGGCGGGTACGAGGCGGTCGGGCCGGGCGGCAGCAGCCGCGTACGGGTCGCCGAGTACAACGCGGAGGACTTCGAGCAGCGCGCGGACATGCTCTACCGGCCGCTCCCCGAACGGGGCACCGGTCTGACGCGGCTGCTGCGCTTCAGCCTCAGGGGCTCTTTCGGTGATCTGCGCAACCTCGTCCTCAGCAGCCTGGTCACCGTCGGCCTCGGCGCCCTCGTGCCCATCGCGACCGGGCAGGTGCTGGGTACGTACGTACCCGACGCCGAGACCGGGCTCATCGTCCAGGCCGCGCTGGCCGTCGCCGTCACCGGCCTGGTGTGCGCCGCGTTCATGCTGACGCAGAACCTCACCGTGCTGCGTATCGAGGGCCGTATCGAGGCCACCCTGCAGCCCGCGGTGTGGGACCGCCTGCTGCGCCTGCCGACCGGGTTCTTCGCCGGGCGCTCCACGGGTGAGCTCGCCAGTGCCGCCATGGGCATCAGCGCCATCCGCCGCGTGCTCGCAGGCGTCGGCCCGGTCGCCGTCCAGGCGACGACGGTCGGGGCGATGAACCTCGTCCTGCTCCTCCTGTACAGCGTCCCGCTGGCTCTCGCCGCCCTCGGCATGCTCGTCGTCATCGGCGCCCTGCTCCTCGGCCTCGGCCTGTGGGAACTGCGCTGGCAGCGACGGCTGGTGGAACTCGGCAACAAGCTCAACAACGAGGCCTTCCAGACCCTGCGTGGCCTGCCCAAACTCCGCGTCGCCGCCGCCGAGAGCTTCGCCTACGCCGCGTGGGCCCGCCGCTTCGCGCGCAGCCGCGAACTCCAGCAGCGGGCCGGCCGCGTCAAGAACATCACCACCGTCCTCAACGCCGTCTACCTGCCGCTCTGCTCACTCATCATGTTCATGCTGCTGGCCGGTCCTGCCCGGGGCTCGCTGTCCGCCTCCGGCTTCCTCACCTTCAGCACCGCCATGACGATGCTGCTGACCTCGGTCACCCAGCTCACCGGGGCACTGCTGTCGGCCGCGGCGGTGCTGCCGATGTACGAGCAGGTCAAGCCAATCCTCGACGAGGCCCCCGAGGTGCGGGGCGGCAGCACCCAGCCCGGCGTCCTCTCGGGCGCGATCGAGGCCCGCAACCTCTCCTTCCGCTACTCCGACGACGGCCCGCTCGTCCTGGACGACGTCTCCCTGCGGGTCGGGCCCGAGGAGTTCGTGGCGATCGTCGGCCCCAGCGGCTGCGGCAAGTCCACGCTGCTGCGGCTGCTCATCGGCTTCGACCGGCCCGCCTCCGGCAGCGTCCTGTACGACGGCCAGGACCTGGCCGCCCTCGACCAGGGCGCGGTCCGCCGCCAGTGCGGCGTCGTGCTGCAGAACGCCCAGCCGTTCACCGGCTCGATCCTCGACTGCATCTGCGGCGCCGAGGCGTACTCGCAAGAGGAGGCGATGGAGGCCGCCGCCATGGCCGGTCTCGCCGAGGACATCAAGCGCATGCCCATGGGCCTGCACACCATGATCGCGGGCGGCAGCACCATCTCCGGCGGCCAGCGCCAGCGCCTGATGATCGCCCAGGCCCTGATCCGCCGGCCCCGCGTCCTCTTCCTCGACGAGGCCACCAGCGCCCTCGACAACGAGACCCAGCGCATCGTCATCGACAGCACCCGGCGGCTGCGGGCCAGCCGTGTGGTGATCGCCCACCGGCTCTCCACCGTCCTGGACGCCGACCGCGTCGTCGTCATGGAGGACGGGCGCGTCGTCGAGGAGGGCCGTCCCGCCGACCTGCTGGCGAACCCCGGCGGCCGGCTGCACGGGCTGGTCCGGCGCCAGATGAGCTAGATCAGGGGGACGGCGCCCCGGTAACGTGCGGGCGTCTGCCGATGACTGACGCGGCGTTGCGGCGAGCTACCGCTTCTCGTCACTCTCGGGGCGGGATCGCGAGGGCTCCTGCGGGTGACGGAGCCGGGGTGGGCGTCTCCGCGCTCGCCGTATGCGGTGGCGACCGCACGGACCCCGAGTGCGGTGTCGGATCCCCGGCAGGCGAGAGCAGTTGCCCCCTTTGGACAGGGAAGGTGCCGTCTCGCGGTGTCGGCATCCCGACACCTGTCTGCAAGACGACAGGCGGTCGGGCGCGGAAGTCGCCCGGGGCCTCGGCGACGCGCCGCCCCCGAGAACCCCACGGTCACCACCCGCGAGCACGGACCGAACCACTCGCGGCCATATCCGAGTTTGCGCTGGTCAAGGCTTTGGGAGGCTCGATTCCCCGCACCTCGGCGATCGACCGGCCGCCGTTCCCGACCCGGGGAACTCACCGCTCTACCAAGGCGCATGGCCCCCTGCCGGGCGGCCGCGGCGACGCCGGGCGGAACGGATCGTCATACGAACGTGATCTTCCCGTAATTGCCTGGAGGTTGGGTGTGACGGACATTCACACCGTTAACTTCATGGGAGGAGACTCGTGGTCACGAGCCCGAGCCTTCGACGACGACGCCGAATCGCCGTGGCGTCGGCAATCACCGTTTTCGCCACCATATTCAGCGGCTTGGGGAACTTCGGTCCTGCCGCCGCACAGACCGGCACCCCGCTGCCGGACCTGAAGCTGGGCCGGTACGACCACGCCCGCCCCTCCCTCACGGGTGGTGGCGCCCTGCGCACCGCCGCGCAGCCCGGCACCATCAAGGGCCAGTACGTGGTGCGGCTGCGGGAAGCGCCCGTCACTTCGTACACGGGCGGCGTCAGGGGACTCGCGGCGACGAGACCGGCGGCCGGGCAGGAACTCCAGCCTCATTCGGCCGCGGCCGAGAAGTACCGGCAGCACCTGGGCGACGCGCAGCGTGACGTGCTCGGCGACTTCGGGGTGCGGGCTCAGCGGACCTACACGACCGCCTTCAACGGCTTCGCCGTCAAACTGACCGGCGCACAGGCCGGCAAGCTGTCCAAGGACCCGCGGGTCGCGGCGGTCACCCCGGCCCGTCTCGTGAAGGCCGACGCGGCGACGACCCCGACCACGCAAGCGGCGCAGCCCACCGCACAGGCGCCGGGGCGGACGGCGTCGCGGACGGCGACGACCGCGACGGCGACGGCGACGGCGACCACGACCACGACCACGACCAAACCGGTCCACGGCTCCAATGTGGTCGTCGGTGTGATCGACACCGGGATCTGGCCGGAGAGCGCCTCCTTCGCCGCCACCATGGCGGCGCCCGCGGGCTGGCGAGGCACCTGCCAGAGCAGCAAAGACTTCCCCGCCACCGCCTGCAACGGCAAGATCGTCGGGGCACGGTACTTCGCCGACGGGTGGCTCAGCGCCTACGGCTCGCTGCCCGACGGCGAGAGCCTCTCACCCCGGGACATGAACGGGCACGGCACCCACACCGCCTCCACCGCGGCGGGTCTTCCCGTCAAGCACGCGATGGTCCTCGGGCACGACTACGGCGCGATCTCCGGAGTGGCGCCGGACGCGCGGATCGCCGTCTACAAGGCACTGTGGGGCGGCTCGGGTATGGACGCCGACATCATCGCGGCGATCGACGCGGCCGTGGCCGACGGCGTCCAGGTGATCAACTACTCGATCGGCACGGCGATGGGGGACTACCAGCCGAACAGCCCGATCGGGAACGCCTTCCTCAACGCGTACCTCGCCGGGGTGTTCGTCGCGGCGTCCGCCGGCAACGACGGCATGTCCGGGATGATCAGCAACGCCGAACCCTGGGTCACCACGGTCGGTGCGACGGTGGAGCGGTCCCACGAGGCGACCGTACGACTCGGCGACGGCACCCGCATCGTCGGCACCTCGATGGACCAGCTGCCGTCCCGTCGCAGCACACCGATCGTCTTCGCCGACCAGGCCGGATCACTCGACGACGGCGCGCAGTACTGCTGGTCCGGAAGTCTCGACCCCGCCAAGGTCAAGGGCAAGATCGTGGCCTGCGACTTCATCGACTCCGTCGACGCGGTGGCGACGGTCAAGGCCGCCGGCGGTGTCGGCGTGGTGCTGTTCCAGTCGACCGGCAACGCACGCCTCAACGTGATCTACGACTTCCCGACCGTCTACCTGTGGAGCGCCGAACAGGCGGGCAAGCTCTTCAACTACCTGTGGGCGCACCGTACCGACGGGACCGCCTCGCTGGCCCAGGGCGGGGACGGCAGCAGCCTCGTCGGACTGCCGAGCGTGGCCGGACTCTCGTCCTACGGCCCCGACCAGACGCACACCGGACTCCAGAAGCCCGACCTCGTCGCGGACGGCATCGACGTGGTCGCGGCGGTGTCGCCGATGGGCGGCGGGCGCCTCTTCGACGCCTACTCCGGCACCTCGATGGCGGCCCCGCACGTGGCCGGCATGGCCGCACTGCTGCGCACCCGGCACCCGAAGTGGTCGCCCGGCGCGACCGCCTCGGCGCTGCGTACCACCGCCACCGACACCCGGGGCACCACCAGCCCCCTCCGCCAGGGCTCGGGCCTGCCGCGCACCTCGTCCGCCGACGACCCCGGCCTGGTGATCGAGCCTTCGGCGGCCGAACTGACCGGCTTCGCGGCCGCGGCGACTCCGGACGGCAAGGAGATCAACCTGCCGTCGATCGCGCTGCGCGAGTACGACGGGACGAAGCCGGTACAGCTCACCCGACGGCTGACGAACGTCGGCACGCGAACCGAGACGTACACCGCGCACGTCGACGGCCTCGCCGGGATGAAGGTGAGCGTCAGCCCCCGGACGATCTCGGTGAAGCCCGGAGCCACCGCCAAGGTGACCATCACCCTGGAGCGGGGCACCGCGACCTGGGACCGCTACACCACCGGCTCACTCGTCTTCAGCAGCGCCAAGCACCGCGTGCGCCTGACGGTCGCCGGCCGGCCGTGGGGCTTCACGCCCCGGCCGTACGACGACACGGGCATCGAGTTCGGCCGCACCGGCGGTCAGGGCCAGGGCTTCCTGGAGCCCGGCTTCACCGGACCGCTGGCCGGCCGCACCACCGGCTACACCCCCGTGACCTGGACGGACAAGAAGCTCACGACCACCGTCAGCGGCGGCGTCTTCTCCCCCGGCGGGCTGGGCACCCAGGGCACGAGAATCGTCGTGCCGCGCGGCTCGGCCGGACTGGTCGTGCAGACGGCCTCGGACGACCCCGGCACGAATCTCGACCTGTACCTCTACAAGGACGGCAAGCTGGTCGATCGAAGCTGGGCCTCGTGGCACAGCAGCGAGCGCAGCGTCCGGTTCTTCCCCGAACCCGGCGTCTACACCGCCTACGTTCACGCCCAGACGGCGACCTCGTCCGACGTCCCCTACCGGCTCGGGGTGACCGTCATCCCTGAGAACGCCGACCGGCGCAACGCCACCATGACCACACCGGCCAGGGTGGAGCGGGGCGGGTCGTCACAGGTGACCCTCGACCCCGTGGGTCCGCAGCCCGACGTCGAGCAGTGGGCGTACACCGAGTTCCGCACCGGCCGGACCGTCGTACCCGGCCTGCTGATCAGTTCCCGCTGACCGCGGACCGATGCGCTGACCAGCTCACGCCGCGCCGGGGGCCGGCCTTCCCTAGGGGAGGCCGGCCCCCGGCTCGTCGGCACGGGGTCTTCGGCAGGCGGTCCGCGCAGGAGGTCGCGAGGGCCGCCGTCAGGGGACGACGATGACCGGGCGCCGGGCCCTGCGCGCCAGGCGGTCGGAGATCGAGCGGAAGAGCCTGCTGCCGGTTCCGCGCCCGCCTCCCACGATGATGGCGTTCGCCCGGTACTTGCGCCCCGCCTTCTCCAGTTCGTCCGCGACGGCGCCCTTGCGGTGGATGAGCGTCCAGGGCAGCCCCGACAGATGGTCCTCGCCCGCGAGCTGCCGCAGGAGCGTGTGCGTGCCCCCGCGGGGCCCGACCCCGCCGCCCGCGTTCTCGTAGCCGAGCAGCGACGCGACGGGGTTCTCCCTCGCGACGTGGACGATCAGGAGTGCCGCGCCGGTGCGCCGCGCCATCCCGGCCGCGTACGACAGGGCCCGTCTGCTGGTGGCGGAGCCGCTGTATCCGACGAGCACTCCGTACCTGTCGACGGCCGCGTGGGCACCGCCGGTCACGGCGGCCGGCTGCCCCGCGGTGGAGGACCGCGGCAGGGAATCGTCGCCGAGGGGTCCGGGAACGCCATGGCCTGCCATGAGAAACCTTTCGGGGCTGAGCTGAACGGCTGTGCTGAACGGGAGACGGCCTCGGTAACCGGAGGCGGTCGCACGAGGACGACCGGGCATCCACCGCTACCGACCGGCGCCGCCCGCGAAGTGTGACAAGCCAGGCACCTCGGGACGGGACGGCGCGCCCGGCGGCGGCGTGTCCGCCGGGGAGTGTCACACGCGCGCGGGACGCCCGGTCTCAGGGGAGGAAGCAGAGCGCCGACCCCGGGAATGTGAGGAGACGCACCGTGAGCGAGGAAGCGGTTCGCGGGAGGCGCGGCGCGTCGTCCGCCGCGGGGACGGGAGCGCCGTGAGCGCGCCGCAGACCGCCGGCACGGCGTGGCGGCGGCGGATGGTCGCCCGCGTCGCCGACGAGAAGCACCGCACCGCCACCGCGCTGGAGCTGTTCTTCGACCTCTGCTTCGTCGTGGCCGTCGCCCAGACGTCCGCCGCGTTCGAGGAGGAACTGGCCGCGGGACACGTCGCCAGCGGCGTCCTCGGCTACGCGCTGGTGTTCTTCGCGATCTGGTGGGCGTGGATGAACTTCACGTGGTTCGCCTCCGCCTACGACACCGACGACATCCCGTACCGCCTGCTCACCGTCGTGCAGATCGGCGGCGCCCTCGTCATGTCCGCGGGCACGGCGGCCGCCCTGCAGGACGGCGACTACACGGTCATCACCTGGGGCTACGTCGTCATGCGGCTCGCCATGGTGAGCCAGTGGCTGCGCGCCGCCCGCTCCGACCCCGAGCGGCGCCGGAGCTGCCTGCGGTACGCCGCCGGGATCCTGGTGGTGCAGACCGGCTGGCTGGCGCACCTCGTCGTGCCCGGCGGCCTCCGCCTCCCGGCGCACGCCGTCCTCGCCCTGGCGGAGCTCGCCGTCCCCGTCTGGGCCGAGCGGGCGGCCAACACCACCTGGCATCCGCGCCACATCGCCGAGCGCTTCGGCCTGTTCACCCTGATCGTGCTGGGCGAGTCCATCACGGCCGCCGCCGGCGCCGTACGCGCGGCCCTCGACACCGACGCCACGTTCGGCGACATCGCCACGCTGGTGCTGGGCGGCACCCTCACGGTCTGCGCCCTGTGGTGGCTGTACTTCGCCCAGAACGCGTCCCGCCGCCTGGGCGGCTTCACCACGGCCACGCTGTGGGGCTACGGCCACTACGCGGTCTTCGCCTGCGCGGCGGCGGTGGGCGCCGGACTGGCCGTCAACGTCGCCCAGGCGACCGGGCACGGCCATCTGACCGCGTACGGCGCGGCAGCCGCCTACACGGTGCCCGTCGCCGGATTCGTGCTGTCCGTGTGGCTGCTGCACCGCACGGCCGCCGGGCACCCCACCGCGCCGGACGTGGTGCACGCGCTCGCCGTGGCGGCGATCCTGGCCGCCACGTTCGCCCCCGCCCCGGTCCTCGTGACCGGTGCCGTCTGCGCGCTCCTGGTCGCGGCGACCTGTGTCCCGCGCGAGCGCGGCGGCGTACGGGCGGCGGCCTGAAGGGCGCCGCCGACGGAACCCCTCACGCGGTGGCGGCGTCCAACCGCCATGACCACCAGGCATTTCGCGTGCGCCACCGCCCTCGCTGCCGCCGCCGCCGCTGCCGTCCTCACGGGCTGCACCGACGGGGACCCCTCCGTGGCGCTCCCTACCGCGGCGGCACCGAGTATCCCGGCGCCGACCTCCATCCCCTACGAGCTGTACACCCACTGCGGAATCGACGAGGCCCGGATCGGCTCCACGTACTTCGAGGCCGAGACCCCGCTCTCCGACGGCTCCTTCAATCCCCCGCCGGGCTGGGACAACCCCACGCAGCACGGCACGATGACGCTGGTGTCGCCGACGGAGGCGGTCTTCACCGACCCCAAGGGCCACGAGGTGCGTTTCCGGGCCCGGAAGGGGGCGGACGACTTCAAGCGCGTCTGCGAGTGACGGCCGTGGGCCGTCACGGCACGGCCCAGGTCGAGAAGATGTGGAGCGCCGCCTCGATCCGGGCCTTGTCCGCCTCGCCGGGTTCTCCGGCGAGGCGGACGAGCACCACGGCCGAACCGGGGTCGGCCGCGACGAGGAGCGTCAACGGGACGCGGCCGGACAGCGGATAGGCGTACCAGCCGTCGTGGCGTCCGGCGTCCGTCGCCGGGAGGGCGCCGCCGATCGCCTGCCAGTCCCGGTCGTCGAACGCGTATCCCGTGAAGTGCGCCACCGCCTCGCACAGAGGCCGCAGGTTGGTCTCGAAGACCCAGTGTCCGCTGAAGACCCGGTCGTCGTCCCCAGTGGTCAACTCTCCCCCGTCTGCGCCCGTGTTCTGAGGGAACCATTGTGGACCGGGCTCAGCAGTAGGAGTTCCAGCCGGAGCGGTAGCCGTCGCGGTAGCCGCGGCGGTATTCGGAGTTCCAGCTCTGGGGGCGGTAGGAGTCCCACTGGTTCCGGCAGCGCGGGCGGGAGCGGGCGTCGTGACGTCCGTCGTCGCGGCCGTCGCGGTAACCGCGCCAGTACCGGGTGCCCGCCTGCGGGGCGAGGGTGCCCGCGGCCTGCGCCTGTACGGTGCCCGCCGTGGCGTGGCCGGCGGTCGCGGCCTGCGCGGGCGCCGCCGGCAGGACCGCCAGGGCTCCTACGGCTACCGGGCCTGCGAGCAGTGCGAGGAATCGCTGTGCGCGCATGGCTGTTCGTCCTCTCGGAGGCGTACGGGGTGGGTGCCTCGCCCCTGGTCAGGCCCAAATCCGGGTGTCAGGCGCGCCTTTGGGAGCGGCGAGGCACCGGCTCGATGGGGCGGATCGCACCCACCCCCGACCGTATCGAGCCGAATTGGACATGTCCACTTATGGAGTAATCTGCCCCGTGTTTTCTTGCGGGCGCGCACTGTCCGTGCCCCCTCCGTCACCATCGGCGGTCCCGAAGCGGCCGGAAGCCTTTGGCCCGGGCAGCGGATCGGGGCCGCCGCCGGGCACGCACCGGAGTGCGTGCCCGGCGGGGCCGTCAGGCGCCGGGGGTGCGGCCCGGAGCCGGGACCGTGCGCTGCTGCGGCAGCGTTATCCCGTCGTGCTGCTCCTGACGCAGCACCACGTTCCGCGTCGGGAAGGAGATCTCGATGCCCTCCTCCTGGTAGCGGCGGTGCAGGCGCTTGATGAACTCGTGCTTGATCCGGTACTGCTCCCCGTACTCCGAGGTCCGCAGGATCACCGAGAAGTCGATCCGCGACTCGCCGAAGGTGTGGAAGCGGACGACCGAGTCGTGCTCGGGGATGCCGCCCTCGACGTGCGCCATGACCTGAGCGGCGACCTCGATGGTCACCCGCTCCACGTGCTCGAGGTCGTTGCCGTAGCCCACGCCCGCCTGGACGATGAGCGACATCTGCTGCTCGGGCTGGTGGAAGTTGGTGGCGATCGCGCTCGCCAGCTTGGCGTTGGGGATGATGACCAGGTTGTCCGACAGTTGGCGCACCACGGTGTTGCGCCAGTTGATGTCGACGACGTAGCCCTCCTCGCCGCTGCTGAGGCGTATGTAGTCGCCGGGCTGCACGGTCTTGGACGCGAGGATGTGGACGCCCGCGAAGAGGTTGGCGAGCGTGTCCTGCAGGGCCAGGGCGACGGCGAGACCGCCGACGCCGAGGGCGGTGATCAGGGGCGTGACGGAGATGCCCAGGGTCTGCAGCAGGACCAGGAAGCCCACAGCCATCACGGCGACACGGCTGATGTTGACGAAGATCGTCGCGGAGGCGGCGACCCCGGACCGGGACAGCGCCAGCGACCGCACCGTCTCGGCGACCATGCGGCCCGCGGCTATCGTGGCCGCCAGGATCAGCACCGCGACGAGCACCTGGGCGACCGTCCGGTCCACGACGCGGGTCAGCGGCAGCGCCGCGGCCCCCACCCAGGCACCCGCCGCCAGCGCGGCCCACGGCACGACGGTGCGCAGGGCGGCCACGACGATGTCGTCGCCGCCCCACCTGGTGCTCCTGGCCCGCTCGCTCAGCCACTTCAGGGCCAGCCGCAGCAGCAGCCCCGCCAGGGCGCCGGCGGCGATCGCCGCACCGGCGACGACCAGGTCGTGCAGCGTGAGGGCGCGGTTCACCGGTCGCCTCCCCACGTGCGTACGGATTCACCCACGGGGCGCGGGGGATGCTGTGTCGTCACTGGTCGCCTCATCGTTCGGGGGACGTGCGGGGAACATTCGGGGGACGTTCGAGGGAACCGCGCCGAACAGGCGTTGGCCTGGCGCGATCTGACACATCCTGCCGCAGTGGTGAGGCGGCCCGCATACGGCCCCCACCCCTGCGACCCGATCCCGCGAAGATCGCGGCGGCCGGGCCCGGCGACCGGGGGCGTGGCGGTATCCTCCCTGTTCACAATGCCCGATGCCCGATGCCCCGCCCCCGCGCGAACGAGGGGCGGGGCCGGGCGCCGCTAGCGGCTCACCGTGCCCGCCGGTGCCGGGGCGTACCCGGCGGGGCGGGTGGTGAAGGTGCCGCGGCCCTGGGTCCGGCTGCGGAGCCGGGTCGCGTAGCCGAACAGTCCGGCCAGCGGCACCGTCGCCGTGACAACCGCCGTGCCGGAACGCGTCGTGGAGCCGGTGACGCGGCCGCGGCGGGCGGCGAGGTCGCCGAGGACGGTGCCCACGGCGTCGTCGGGGACGGTGACCGTGAGCTCGACGACCGGTTCGAGCAGGGCCATGACGCCGCCGCGCAGGGCCTCCCGGAGCCCGAGGCGGCCCGCGGTGCGGAAGGCCGTCTCGGAGGAGTCGCGGGAGTGCGTGGCGCCGTCGGTCAGGGTGACCCGTACGCCCGTGACGGGGTGGCCGCCGAGGGGGCCCTCGGCGAGGGCGTCCCGGCAGCCGGCCTCGACCGCGCGGACGAACTCCTTCGGCACCCGCCCGCCGACGACCGTCGAGGCGAACGCGAACGCGGACTCCTCGTACGGCTCGACGTCCAGGACGACGTGCGCGAACTGGCCCGCGCCGCCGTCCTGTTTGACGTGCCGGTAGACCAGCCCCGGCACGCCGCGGACGAGTGTCTCCCGGTAGGCGACCTGCGGCCGCCCGACGCGGACGTCCAGCCCCCGCTCGCGGCGGATCTTCTCCACCGCGACCTCCAGGTGCAGTTCGCCCATGCCGGACAGGACCGTCTGGCCGGTCTCGGGGTCCGTTCGCACGGCCAGCGACGGATCCTCCTCGGCCAGCCGGGCCAGCGCCACCGCCATGCGTTCGCCGTCGGTGTTGCGGGCGGCCTCGACCGCGACGAACACCACCGGCTCGGCCGCGGAGGGCGGTTCGAGGACCAGAGGTGCCCCCGGGGCGCACAGGGTCGCGCCCGCGGCGGCGGACTTCACCCCGGCCACCGCGACGATGTCCCCGGCGACCGCGGCGTCGACGTCGACGTGCCGGTCCGCCTGGACCCGCAGGATTCGCCCGATGCGCTCGGTGCGTCCGGCGCGCGTGTCCAGCACCGCGTCCCCCTTCCTGATCGTCCCCTCGTACACCCGCAGATGGGTCAGCCGCCCGGAGGCGGTCACGTTCACCTTGAACACCAGTGCGGCGAACGGCGCGGCCGGATCGGCCGCCTCCCGTACCGCCGGGACGTCCAGCGGGGACGGCAGGTAGTCCACCACGGCCTCCAGCAGCGGCTCGATCCCGCGGTTGCGGTACGCCGAGCCGCACAGCACCACGACGCCCTCGCCCGACAGCGTCAGGTCGCGCAGCGCGGAGCGCAGCGTCGCCTCCGACAGCGCGGACCGTTCGCAGAACTCCTCCAGCGCGGCCGGGTGCAGCTCCGCCACCGCCTCCTCCAGCGCGCGGCGGCGTCGCAGCGCCTCCTCGCGCAGGCCGTCGGGCACGGGGCCCTCGGCGTACGTGCCCTGACCGTCCGGCCACACCAGGGCGCGCATGCGCAGCAGGTCCACGACACCCGTGAAACCGTCCTCCCGGCCGATCGGCGCCTGCACGACGAGCGGCACGGTGTGCAGGCGTTCGCGCAGGGAGCGGACGGCGGCGTCGAGGTCGGCGCCGGCGCGGTCCAGCTTGTTGACGAACGCGATCCGCGGCACGCCGTGCCGGTCGGCCCGCCGCCACACCGACTCGCTCTGCGGCTCGACGCCGGCGACCGCGTCGAAGACGGCGACGGCGCCGTCGAGGACGCGCAGGGAGCGTTCGACCTCGTCGGAGAAGTCGACGTGACCCGGGGTGTCGATCAGGTTGAGCCGGTGGCCGTCCCAGTCGCAGCTCACGGCCGCGGCGAAGATGGTGATGCCGCGGTCGCGTTCCTGCGGGTCGAAGTCGGTGACGGTGGTGCCGTCGTGGACCTCGCCGCGCTTGTGGGTGGCGCCGGTGAGGAAGAGGATCCGTTCGGTGACGGTGGTCTTGCCCGCGTCGACGTGGGCGAGGATGCCGAGGTTGCGGACGGCGGTCAGCGGATTGACGGTGCGCATGGCCCGGTGGCCTTTCGGGTGATCCGAGAGTGGGCGGCGCGATTCCCGGACGAGGCGGCCCGAGGGCGGGCCGTGGCGATGTCCCGGCGCACGGCGGTACGGACCTGGGGCGCGGCGGGGGGTACCCGGCCGTCGTCCCCGGCTCCGCCGGTGCGGGAGGGGTCAGTCGGTCGTCGCGGACTTCCGGTGCCGGCCGCGCAGCGGGCACCGGGCGGGCGAGGACACCAGGATCACCTCGTGCCGTGACGGGGGCACGACGGCTGCGGTACGCCAACGCACGGCCGGGCTCCCTTCGTTCGTCACGGGCGCGCCGCGCTGTCGGGCGGCGCGCGATGGACGTGAGTGTAGGGGGCGGGGCGGGCACGGGGCACCGGGTTTTCCCGGGGCGGTCGCGAGGCGTGCCGGCCGGGCGTCCTACCGGCCCGGATCGCGGGCGCCCGGCCGGTCGTACCCGTCGTAGCCGGGCAGGGGGCGCCGCCGGCGCAGGGGGGCCGCGGGGCCGCCGGTAGGGGGCGCGGTTCCCGGGGTCGCGGGGAAGGGGTGCGCACGGTCCAGACATGGCCACGGGCCGGCGGGCCCCACCGCCCCCGTGAGCGGTGGGACCACGCCGGCCGTGGCGGACCGGGGTCGCTCAGATGGCGCCGCCCGGGGCACCGCAGCTCGGCACACCGGACAGCCAGGCGTCGCCGCGCATGTAGATGTTGCTGATCCAGCCCTGGTACTCCGGCAGGTACGACCAGGCGTTGTTGGTGTAGCCCTCGGCCGTCACCGACTCCGCGTACTTCTGGCACGCCACCGCGACGCCGGTCGGACCGGCGAGCCGGACCACCACGGCGGACCCGGTGGCCGGGTAGGCGTGGACCGCCACGCCGGTGCCCCAGGTGCCGTACGGACTCGCGCCGGCCGGCGTGGAGGTGCCCTTGCCGTCGCAGGCGGGGACCCCGGCGAGCCAGGCGTCGCCGCGCATGTAGATGTTGCTGATCCAGCCGCCGTACTGCGGGAGGTAGGACCAGGCGTCGTTGGTGTACCCCTCGGACGTCACGGTCTGCGCGTGCGTCTGGCAGCTGACGGTGACGTCGGTCGGGCCGGCCAGCCGGGCCACCGTGGTGCCGGTGGTCGTGGACGGCTCGGAGCGGACCGCCACGCCGGTGCCCCAGGTGCTGTGGGCGCCGCCCTGCGAGACACCGCCGCCGCCCCCCGAACCGGTCTGCGGGTCGTAGGCGGAGCCGGTGCACGTGGGCACCTCGGGCAGCCAGGCGGGCCCCCTCAGGTAGATGTTGCTGATCCAGCCGCCGCGGTTGGACAGGTACGTCCACGCGTCGTTGGTGTAGCCCTCTGCGGTGACGTTCTCCCCGTGCTGCTGGCACGTCGCGTACACCAGGTCCGGCCCGGAGAGCCGGGTCACCAGCGCCGCCGATGTGTTGGGGTGCTGCCGTACCGCCACGTCGGTGCCCCAGGTCACCTGGAGGGTGCCGTCGTACCCGGGCGGCTCGGTGAAGGGGCCGCCCTGCGGCATGCGCGCCACCCCGGCCAGGCGGTTGTTGTCGATGCGCGCGTTGATGTCGATCACCCGGATGGGGCGCTGCGACTGGTACGCCTCCACGACGTACCCGTCGCCGAGGTAGAGCATCACGTGGCTGATGCTGTCGACCGTGCCGCCGACCCCGGTGAAGACGATGTCCCCGGGTTGCAGGTCGGATACGGCCGGCTTGCCGCCTCCGCTGCCGTGGACCGCCTGGTACGTGCGCCCGGCGCTCCGGTACATCGCCTCGGCGGTGCCGCCGCCGAGGATGTCCCACCCGACGGCCTTGTACCAGGCCCAGCGGACGAACCCCGAGCAGTCGAAGCCGCGGGTGTTCGGGTCGTTCCAGGTCTCTTCCAGGTCGTGGATGTCGATGGTGCCGTAACTGGCGCCGGGTGCGGGGCCGTGCCCGCCGCCCCACGTGTACAGCGTGCGGTTGCGCCACTCCTGGCAGGCCGCGTCCGCGGCCCGGTGCGCCTCGTCGGAGGCGATGCCCTGCAGGCTGCACCAGTTCTGCTCCCCGGTCCCGGCGGCGCGCGCGGCGGCGGCCGGGACGAGCGCGAGGAGCAGGGCGGTCACCACGGCGGCGACCACTCCGCCGCACCGGCGTCGTGCTCTCATGCGGTCTTCCCCCCCCAGGACGGGGCGGCGCCCGGCGCCGCCCTCGGTCACGTGTCGGCCCTCACGGTGGCCCCGAACGGACCGCCGGCAACAGGGGTTTCCCGTTTCCTCTTCGCCGGGCGGCCGGAAAACCCCAGGTGGGCGAGGTCAGCCGCGCCGGACCTCGATGTGGGTGACGGCGTCGTCGAGCGCCGACCCGACGTACGGAACGCTCCCGGGGTTCCCGGCGGTCGCCCCGTGCGACGGGCGGTTGCTCTCCCCGGTGCGCGACACGACGGCAGGCGCGGCCATTCGGGTCCGGCGGTGGGAGGAGGGCGAGCTCGGCGCGTGCGTCCGGGAGCTCGCCGCGGTCCGCGACCGGGACGGCCACCCGGTCGACTGGCCCGCCGTCCCGGGGGCTCTGCGGGCGATGCCGCGCCCGGGCTGTGGAGAGCTTCGAGGGCGTGGACACCGGGCGGACCGCCGTCGTCGGCCGGCTGTTCGTCGCGCCGGGCTCCCGGGGCCGCGCTGGGGACGCTGGCGGCCACCGTCGAGCAGGAACGGGGCCCGGACCGGCGGGTGGCCGTGCGCGCCTGCGCCGCCCCGCGGCCGGGCGGCTGACCGGCGCGTGCGGCGCGGTTCGGCGGTTCAGCGGCGCGCGCGAACCCCGTCGAGGGCGACGCCGAGGATGCGGTCGCGCTGGGCCTCGTCCGGGAAGTAGGTACCGGAGATGCCGGAGACCATGCGGAGCAGGTCGTCGAAGGAGATGTCGCCGCGGACCTCGCCGGCCTGCTGGGCGCGGTCGAAGAGCGGGCCGCCGGCCTGGAACATGGACTCGCGGCAGGCCAGGAAGACGTCGGACTCCTGGTTGAGGGCCTCGCGGATGGCCCGCTTGGTCACGGTGTAGGCGACGAAGCGGCCCAGCCAGGAGGTGAGCGCGTCCCACGGCTCGCGGTCGGCGACCTCCTGGGCGACCCGGCACAGGTCGTTGACCTCGTCCGCGTAGACGGACTCGAAGAGGTGTCGGCGGGTGGGGAAGTTCCGGTAGAGGGTGGCGATGCCCACGCCCGCGCGGCGGGCGACGTCCTCCAGTGAGGCCTCGGCGCCGTTCTCCGCGAAGGCCTCGCGGGCGGCCGCCAGGAGGGCGTCGTAGTTGCGCGCCGCGTCCTTTCGGTGCGGGCGCTGGGACGCGACGATCGCGCTGACGGGGAACGTGTCGGCCGTCACTGCTGCCTCCTGACCGGAACGTTTGAAGTGGAGGGTGGCC
The DNA here is from genome assembly GCF_033792735.1 of Streptomyces sp. PA03-3a. Lineage (NCBI taxonomy): Bacteria > Bacillati > Actinomycetota > Actinomycetes > Kitasatosporales > Streptomycetaceae > Streptomyces > Streptomyces sp. PA03-3a. Next base: position 147,261 of record NZ_JARAVM010000017.1, on the reverse strand, counting down.
TCCGCTACAGTGGAGGCATACCTCCACTTTACCAGTCGGGGTGTGCTTGCCTTCGCCGCGTGCCCGGCACGCGACGGCCAGGCGTGCACATCCCGCGCTGACCCTGCCACGGGCCCTGCGCCGGCGCATCGCCCGCCCCCCGACATTCCCCGGCGACCGCCGCGCACGGTCACCGCTTCCCAGGCTGCCCACGCGGCCCGCACGACCACGGCCGGACGCTCCCGGCCACGCCCCCGTTCGGAATCGGAGAGGCATCCCATGCCACGCAAGTCCACGCGCCTCACCTTCGCGGTCCTCGCGACCGGTGCGGGCGTGTTCTCCATGCTCCAGTCGCTGATCGCGCCGGCCCTGCCGACCGTCCAGCACGCCATGCACACCTCGCAGTCCACCGTGACCTGGGTGATGACGGCCTACCTGCTGTCGGCCTCGGTCTTCACCCCCATCCTCGGCCGCGTCGGCGACCTGATCGGCAAGAAGCGCACCCTCGTCGCCGTCCTGGTGACCCTGACGCTGGGCTGCCTGCTCGCCGCGCTGGCGCCGTCCATCGGCGTCCTGATCATCGCCCGCGTCATCCAGGGCATCGGCGGCGCGCTCTTCCCGCTGTCCTTCGGCATCATCCGGGACGAGTTCAGCGCGAGCCGGGTGGGCCCGAGCATCAGCAACCTCTCCGCCGTGATCGCCGCGGGCGGCGGCGTCGGCATCGTGGCCGCCGGCCCGATCGTCTCCGCGCTCGACTACCGCTGGTTGTTCTGGCTGCCCGTCGCCGTGGTCGCGATCACCGCGCTGATCGCCTTCCGCTACGTGCCCGAGTCCCCGAGCCGGGCCGAGGGACGCGTCAACTGGCTCGGCGCGATCCTCCTGTCGGGCTGGCTCGTGGCCCTGCTGCTGCCGCTCAGCCAGGCCACCCGGTGGGGGTGGACCTCCGGCCGCGCCCTCGGCCTGTTCGCCGCCGCGGTCGTCCTCTTCGCCTTCTGGCTGACGGCCGAGGCCCGTTCCCGCCACCCCCTGATCGACCTGCGCATCATGCGGCTGCGCGCCGTGTGGACGACCAACACCGCCGGTCTGCTCTTCGGCGCGGGCATGTACGCGATCTGGTCCTTCCTCCCCGGCTTCGCCCAGACCCCGAGGGCCGCGGGCTACGGCTTCGGCGCCAGCGTGACGGGGGCCGGCCTGCTGATGCTGCCGATGCTGATCGCGATGTTCCTCTCCGGTGTCCTCAGCGGCCGCCTGGAGCCCGTGGTGGGCGCGAAGCGCCTGCTCACGACCGGTGCCGCGCTGGGGGCGGTGGCCTGCGGCTTCCTCGCGGCCTGGCACGACCGGCAGTGGCAGGTGGCCTTCGCGGCCGGCATCTTCGGCCTCGGCATCGGCCTCGCCTTCGCCTCCATGGCCAACCTGATCGTGCGCAGTGTCCCGCCGGAGCAGACCGGCGCCGCGAGCGGCATGAACGCCAACATCCGCACCATCGGCGGCTCCATCGGCGCGGCGGTCACCAGCGTCCTGGTCACCAGCCGGCTCCAGCCCTCCGGCCTCCCCTACGCCTCCGGCTACACCCACGCGTTCGGCCTGCTGGCCGTGCTGTGCCTGGCGGCGGCCCTGGCCGCCCTCCTCGTCCCGGTCCACCGGGCGGCCGCCGCCCGCCACGCCGCGGGCGGCAGCGCGGCGGCCCCGGCGGACGCCGAAGCGGTCGCGTCCGGCGCACGCGGCTGACCCCGGCGCGGGTGCGGCGAGCCCCACAAGGGCCGCCGCACCCGCCCGCGTTTCCCACGCGGCCATGGCCACCGGCCGACCACGGCAGCGCCGTGCCGGCAGGAGCGGTGAGGTCGGGCGCACGCGGCTGACCCCCTGCTGGGCGGCACCCTGCGCAGGGTGCCGCACCCGCCCGCGTCCGCCATCACTGCGGACGGCGCGCCCAACCCTGCGGCCACACCCGTGTCTTCGATTGCCGACGGAGTCGAGACGACCCCGTAAGGACACCCCGACGGCGCCTGGACGCACCACGCGCGGGCGCGGCCGACCTCGCGAAGGTCACCGGACCTGCCCGCGCGGCGCCGTCATTCCCCGGCCGGGAAGAGCGCTCCTGCCCCCGCAGATGCCCTGCCCCGGCGTCGGACACCCGCTGTGGTCACCCGCTGTGGTCACCCGCCACCCGAACCCTCCGGCCGCAGCGCCGGCCCCGGCCGGAGTCCGCCCTCACTTCCCCGGTTCGGCCAAGTGCTCCCGACGCCACTGCGGTTGGCGCTCGTAGATCTTCACCCACGGGGACCAGGCCGGGTCGGCCAGCATGATCTCGAGGGCGTCCTCGGGGCTGCACCGGCCCAGCCCGAGCACATGCCGGGTGATGACGACGGCGACCGGGGGGCCCGCCTCGGCGGCCAGCCGCTGCTGCAGACCGGTCATGCCCTCGCGCTCGTGGACCTCGCGGTACTCCGCGAGCCAGGGCGCCATCCACCAGGCCCGCAGCGCGGCGCCCCGCGGGGCGTCCACGAAGGTCGGGGCGAGCGCGTCGGTCAGGCGGCGGCCGTACGCGGCCGCGTCGCCGCCGAGCCGGGGGTACTCGCCCACGAAGTGCCGCCACTCCACCGCGGGAACCAGTTCGCCGAGCGCGTCCGCGGTGACGGGGCGCAGCGCGTACGAGGCCTCCGCGTCGAGGAAGACGTCGCGCAGCACCTCGTAGCGCAACCGGCACGACTCGGCGAGCAGCACCGCGTCGTACAGGTCCTTGCCCTGCGGGTACCGGTCGCTGACCAGCCACATCAGCTTCCACGCCAGCGACAGTTCCGGGGAGACCCCGAGCACCGCCGCCTCCGGGCCGCCCGCCGACAGGGCGAGGAGCCAGGCCACCTCCGGCGGCGTGGGCAGCCGCTCGTTGAAGACGACGTCGAGCTGGACGATCCCGCCGGGCAGCCCGTCCGCCGTCCACGGCAGGACGAGCCGGCGTCCTGGCACCCGCTCGTACGTCCAGATGTCCTCGGCGACCGCGTCCTCCGCGCGGATCCGCACCGGCCCGGACGCGGAACCGTGCCCGGCCGCGCGGGCGATGCCGTCGAACATCGCCTCCGTCCGCCGCTCCTCGATCCGCCATTCCCGGGGCACGACGACGAAGTCGAGGTCGCCGGGCTCGCGGGCGGCGTCCCCGAACCACGCGCGCAGCAGCCTGCTGCCGCGCAGCACCAAATGCTCCGCCCACGGCGAGTCCGCGACGGCCGCGAGCACGAGGTCCGTCGCCATGCGACGCGCCTGCAGCCACGCTGCCTCCACCTCGGGGTCGGGGAACCGCGGGTCGGCCGCCCGGTAGGCGTTGAAATGCTGCTTGAGCGCCGGGTCGAACACCGGCCGCTGCACGGCCCGCCGGTCCTGTACGGCCCGCAGCGTCAACGGCACACCTCGTTGCAGGCGTTGCCCGTCGTCCAGCGGCGCCTGCGGCACCTCGGTGGCTCTCCAGTCGAAGTCCCTCCACGACGGCTGCATGCCCCTCCCCCTCTTCCCCGGCGTCCGGCTGCCGGGCCCAGCCTCACGACCGCCGCGCCGCCGCGCAACTTCGTTCCGCGGCACCCCGCTCGTCCGTTGCGCGGCGCAATGATCGGTGACGGCACGGTGCGAGCCGAGTACCGTACGCGCAATGCGGATCCTGCATCTCTCCGACACCCATCTCGACCGCTTCGGATCACCGAAGGCGGGTGGTGTCAACGCGAGGGAGTCGCTGCGCGGGCTCCTCAACGACCTGGAACCGGTGGCGGACATCGACGTCATCGTCATCAGCGGCGACATCGCCGACGACGGATCGCTGGACGCGTACCTCTCCGTGCGCGACATCGTCCGGGACTTCGCCCTGCGCCGGCAGGCGCCGGTGTTCTACAGCACCGGCAACCACGACGAGCGGCGGGCCTTCGCGCGGGCGCTGGGCAGCGGGCACCTGCGCCCGGACGGCCGCAACCACGCGCAGGCCATGCTCACCTCGCCCGCCGGGGAGCGGGCGGCCGTGAGCATGGTTGACGGCTACCGCTTCATCACCCTCGACTCGCTGGTGCCCGGCATGGGGTACGGACTGCTCGGCGGGGCGCAACTCGCCTGGCTGCGGGAGGTCCTGGCCACCCCGGCCCCGATGGGCAGTGTGCTGGTGCTGCACCATCCGCCGATCGCGCTCGACGTCGAGGTGCAGCACGCGCTGGGACTGCGGAACCCCGGCGACCTGGCCGACGCGATCCGCGGCACGGACGTGCGGCTGATCCTCTGCGGCCATTTCCACCTCCAGCTGTCCGGCCACCTGGAGTCGGTGCCGGTGTGCGTGACGTCGGGGGTCGTCGGCCGGGTCGACCTCACCGCGCCGCCCGGCACCGAGCGCGCCGTCCGGGGAGCCTCGGCCACGCTGGTGCAGATCGGGCCCCGCGGCGGACCGTTGTTCCACACATTGCACGCGCGCGACCCGAGGGCGGGCGAGACGATCTACGAGCTCGACCGGGAGCAGCTCCGTACGATCATCGATCAGCTCGGCCCGAGCGCCCGGTCCGCGCCCGGCAGTTGACCCTTCGGGGAGACCGGCTTGACCTCGCCGCACGTCGCCGCGTGACGATCCGCCCCGGCGGCGGACGAAAGGGAGATCCCCAGCGCATCGGGTCCCGTTCGGGGTTTCGGATCGCCACGTCGGTCCGTGGCCGCGGACGCCGACCAGGCACGGGCTCCCGGCGTCGCGTGCCGCCTGCGCGCGGTACGGCGCGCGGTCGCGCACCCCACCCACCGCGATGCCGATGAAGGGGGTGCCTCGTGAGCGCGCCGACGGCCGTGTGACGCCCGGCACCGCCCGCGCGAGCCCCTCCCGATTCCGTAAAGACATCCCCATACGTTGGTCCGTTTTGGCGATCGGCCGGATTCGGGTGAACCGGGGCGGCAGGTGAGCCGTACAGGCTTGTCGGTGGCCCTGCTCCTGCGGACGGGGCCCCTCCCTCACTGTGGCTCGCTCGGAAGGAACTTGGGGTGTCGCTCTCCAGCGCTCATCAGCGACCGACTACGGACCGGGCGGGCACGTCGGATCAATCGCCACCGGATCCCGAGGCCGGCGCGCCCGGGTCGGACGGGGTCGCCGGGACGGCGGACCCCGGGAAGGACCCGGAGGCGGCGAGTGCCGACGAGGCCGCCGCTCCCGGCCCGGACGGCACTCCCGCCGACGCCGACGCCGGAACCTCCGAAGCCGGGACGGAAGACGCGGCGGCCCGCGACACCGAAGCCTCCCGAGCCGGGACCGACCGCACCGCGACCGACGGCGAGCAACACGAGGCGCAGGCACACGCGGAGGACCCCGCGGAACCGGCCCCCGCCGCGAAGAACGCGGTCGCCCGATGGCGGGAGCGGCACCCCGACATCACCCGCGCCCTGTCGTGGAGCCTCACGGTCCTCGCCGCCGTCCTGGTGCTCTTCGCCTTCCTGATGCCCGATCGGCTCCCCCAGCTGACCGCGTCCCGCTTCCTCCGCGTCCCGGCGGAGCCGATCCTGCTGGCCGCCCTGCTGCTCGTGCTGCCGCCCCGCCCGCGGCGCGTGGTGGCGGTGCTCGGCGGGATCCTCCTCGCCGTGCTGGTCCTCCTGAACTGCGTGGACATGGGCTTCTACCAGACGCTGCGACGGCCGTTCCACCTGCTGTTCGACTGGTCCCTGTTCGCCGACGGGCTGTCCTACCTGAAGGACACGGAGGGGGCGACGAGCGCGTACGGGACCCTGGCCGCAGCCCTGCTCGCCGTCCTCGCGCTGCTGGTGCTGATGCCGCTGGCGATCGTGCGGCTCTCCAAGCTGATGGCGCGGCACCCCTCGGTGGCACGCCGCAGCACCCTGGTGGCCGGCGTGGTCTGGATGACGTGCGCGACGCTCGGCATCCAGGTCTCGGGGGTGAGCGTGGCCGCCAAGGTCGCCGGCCAGCGGGTCCGGGGCCAGGTGGCCACGGTGCAGCAGGGACTGGCCGACCGGAAGGTGTTCGCCGAGGAGGTGGCCGACGACCGCTTCGCCAGGGTGCCGCAGGACCAGTTGCTGTCCGGGCTGCGGGGCAAGGACGTCATCTTCACGTTCATCGAGAGTTACGGCCGCGGGGCGGTCGAGGACCCGGCGATGGCGCCTGGCGTCGACGCCGTGCTCCGCGACGGCACCCGGCAGCTCGCCGACGCCGGGTTCTCCGCCCGCAGCGGCTGGCTGACCTCGCCTGTCACCGGCGGAGGCAGCTGGCTCGCCCACACCACCTTCCTGTCCGGGCTGTGGGTGCCGGACCAGCAGCGCTACCGCTACGTCAGCTCCAGCGACCGGATGACCCTGACCAGTGCCTTCAAACGCACCGGCGACTTCCGGACGGTCGGCATGATGCCCGGCGTCACGCGGGCCTGGCCGGAGAGCAAGTTCTTCGGCCTGGACCACGTCCACGACTCACGCACCATGGGCTACCAGGGGCCCAAGTTCGGCTGGTCGCCGGTGCCCGACCAGTACACCCTGTCGGCTTTCGAGCGCCTGGAGCACGGGAAGGCGTCGAACCAGCCGATGATGTCGGAGATCATCCTGACGTCCAGCCACACCCCCTGGGCACCGGTCCCCCGCACGATCGGCTGGGACGAGGTCGGCGACGGCTCGGTCTACGACGCCATCCAGAAGGAGGGCAAGAACCGCGAGGACGTCTGGAAGGACGCCGCCCTGGTGCGCCAGGAGTACGCCAAGGCCATCCAGTACTCGCTGACCAACCTCATCGACTTCGTGACGAAGTACGGCGACGAGAACACCGTGCTGGTCTTCCTCGGCGACCACCAGCCGGTGTCGACGGTCGTCGGCACCGACGCCAGCCGGGACGTGCCGATCGCGATCGTCGCCCACGACCCCAAGGTGCTGGACCAGGTCTCCGGCTGGGGCTGGAGCGACGGCCTGCAGCCCGAACACGGCGCGCCCGTCTGGCGGATGGACACCTTCCGCGACCGCTTCCTGACCGCGTTCAGCTCCCCGCAGCCCTGAGCCCGTTCCCGTCGCCCCCCACGCGAGCCGGGGGGCGACGGGAACCACGGGAGGCGGCGGAAAACCGGCTGCCCCATGAGCACGGGCCTGATAACGTCACCGCGCAGTGACGACCGAGGAGGTGAGACCCATCAACGCTGTATCAGGACGGGTGCTCCCCTCCCGCACGGCTGCGCGGATCCTCTGACGCAGGTGTCCCCGGGAGTGCCCGCAGGCATCCCGAAAGGCACCGAACCATGCGCTTCCTCTCGGAGACGACCGCCGACGGCGTCTCGGAACACCGCTTCGTCCTCGGCGACATCACCGGCGTGCTCTGGTCCCCCGCCGGCGCGGACGGCGACCGCCCGCTGATCCTGCTGGCCCACGGCGGCGGACGCCACAAGAAGGCCCCCGGCGTCCTGGCCCGCGCCCACCACCATGTGACGACCGGAGGCTTCGCGGTCGCCGCCATCGACGCGCCCGGGCACGGCGACCGCCCGCGGACCGCCGCCGACGAGGCCGCCGCGGTCCGCATCAGCGAGGCGGTCGCCTCAGGCGGGCCCGTCGCCCCGCTCGTCGCGGCCCACAACGCGGCGCTGGCCGCCCGCGCCGTCCCGGAGTGGCGTGCCACCCTGGACGCCCTGCTGGAGGACGGCCGCGTCGGCCGGGACGTCCCCGTCGGGTTCTGGGGCCTGTCGCTGGGCACCGCCGTCGGCGTGCCGCTCGTGGCCGCCGAACCCCGGATCACCGCCGCCGTGTTCGGGCTGCTCGGCCACGAGTCCCTGGCGGACGCGGCGGCCCGGATCACCGTCCCGGTCCGCTTCCTCCTGCAGTGGGACGACGAGCTGGTGCCGCGGTCGTCGTCCCTCGCCCTCTTCGACGCCTTCGCCTCCCGCGACAAGACGCTCCACGCCAACCCGGGCCGGCACTTGGAGCTGCCCACGTCCGAGGTGGAGAGCGAACACCGCTTCTTCGCCGGCCGTCTCGCCCGGGACTCCGGTGCGCGGCAGGCACACCACTGACCCCGCGCCCCGCTCCCGCGTTTCCCCCAGCACCGCCGAAAGGACCTCCGCCATGCCCTTCTTCCCCTCGTACGACGGCACCGAGCTCGCCTACCACGACCTCGGCTCGGGCCGCCCGCTGCTCTGCCTGCCCGGTGGGCCGCAGGACTCCGTGTACCTCGGCGACCTCGGCGGCCTGTCCGCGCACCGGCGGCTGATCAGGCCGGACCTCCGCGGCACCGGTCTGTCCGGACTGCCGCGGGACCTCGCCTCCTGCCGCTGCGACCGGCTCGTCGACGACGTCGAGGCCCTGCGCGGGCACCTCGGCCTCGACCGGATGGACGTGCTCGCGCACAGCGCCGGGGCGAACATCGCCGCGCAGTACGCGGGCCGCCATCCGGACCGTGTCGGCGCCCTCGTCCTTGTCACGCCGAGCGTCCGGGCCGTCGGGATTCCCGTCGCGGGCGGCCTCCGGCGCGAGACGGCCCTGCTGCGCCGGGACGAACCGTGGTTCCCGGAGGCGTTCGCGGCCCTGGAGGCGATCGTGGCGGGCGAGGCCACCGCCGAGCGGTGGCAGGCCCTCGCGCCGTTCTCCTACGGCCGCTGGGACGATGCGGCGCGGGCCCACCAGGCCGCCGAACGGGAGCAGACGAAGGACGAGGTGGTGGCCGCGTTCGGCGCCGAGGGCGCCTTCGACCCGGAGGGCACCCGCGCCGCGCTCGCCCGGCTGACCGCGCCCGTCATGCTGCTGGCCGGGCAGGTCGACCTCGGGGCTCCCCCGGCCGCGGTCGCCGAGTTCGCCGGGCTGTTCCCGGACGCCGCGCTCGTCGTCCAGCCCGGTGCCGGCCACTTCCCCTGGCTCGACGACCCGGCCCGCTTCGTGACGGCGGTGGCGGGGTTCCTGGCAGGTGGGGCCGTGGTCAGGGCCTCATGACGTACGGCGGTGGCGGGCCGCCCGCACCGCACGGGCCAGGGCCGGCGGGACGAGGTCCTTCGCCAGGCGGCGGACGGCGCGGGCCTGTTCCCTGACCGGGGACGTGCGGCCGCGGAGTGACGCGTGGCGGGATACCGGCGGAGCCGGGGACTTCGCCTTCGTGCCCCTGATGCGGATCAGGGGCACGCCCGCCACCTGGTCCACGGCGTGCCAAAGGTCCTGACGCGTCCTCAGCCACCTCTGCAGTTCCTCGCCCGCCGGGGCCGGGTCGCCCCAGGTGCCGTAGAGCTTGGTGCTCGTGACCGCGATGGGCCTGAGTCCGACCGTCGCCACCGCCGCCCACACGGCGGCGGCGACGCCCGGGCAGTGCTCGCTGCGGAAGTCGTCGAAGGCCGCGATGCCCTCCGGGCGGAGCAGTTCGCGCGCCGCCGCGACGTCGCCGCAGACGTGCTCGTACAGATGCGACGCGTCGATGTGCACGAAGCGGCAGCTGCCGGCGCCGACGTGCGAGGTGATCACCGATGTGGGGGCCTGCACCATCGTGGGCAGCCGGTCGTGGAACGACAGGTAGTTGGCCTCGAACGCGCGCCGGGTGAGCGTCGCGTACGCCTTGTTCATCTCGGCGTTGTTGGGGTCGTCCACGGCCGGGGAATCCCACAGGTCGCACACCGTGAACCGCTCCCCCTGGCGGAGGTAGCCGCCCATGAAGATGGCGCTCTTCCCCATGTAGGCGCCGAGTTCCAGCAGGTCACCCTGGTGTTCGAGGTTGCTCTGCCGTTGCAGGAACCAGTCGAAGAGCAATTGGTCGACCGGCCAGAACCAGCCTTCGACGTCCGCGAACCGCTGCGGCCGGGGAATCGCGTCCGCGGTCTCTCCCGAATGTGGCATGAGCTTCTCCCTGGAGAAGGTGGTCCGCCGAACTGGACGCGAGGATATCGATCTCCGGCCGGAATCCCGGGGAGGCCGTGAGGCGAGGGCGGGCGCGCTCGGACCGGAGGGCGGTCCGTCACCACCAGATGACGACGTATCCGTCGCCGCCGGCCGAACCCGGAAGGTCGGTGTCGCCGCCGCCGTCGCCGCCCTCGCCCGCACCGGGTGGCGCCGGCTGGACCACGCCGTCCACCGCGGGTCGACCGCCCTGGCCCGGGGCGCCCGGTGGCGGGTTGCCCTCCTGGCCGTCCGCGCCCGTGCGGACGGTGCCCTGCCCGGGACAGACGCCCGTGCCACCACTGCCCCCGATGAGCAGCGACGCGCCCCCGCCGCCACCGGCCGACACGACGCCGCCCAGGTTGTTGTCCACTTCGGTCGGCGTCCCCGGAGAACCGTTGGCCGCGCCGGCTCCACCGGCGCCGCCGGCGCCGACGTCCACCGCGACCGGTGTGCCCGGCTGGACGGGGAGGACGCACCAGGCGAAGCCGCCGGCGCCGCCTCCGGCGCCGGTGATCGCGCCGCCGCCTACGGCTCCGCCCCCGCCGGCGCCCCATGCCTGGACGAAGACCGTGGTCACCCCGGCGGGCGGCACGAGCACACCGTCGTCGTCGAAGTCCACCAGGCCGTGGGCGGCTGCGGTTCCGGGCGGCCCCTGGGGCCCGGCGGGCCCCTGGGGACCTGCCGGTCCGGCGGGCCCGGCGGGTCCTTGGGGACCGGTCCCGCCCTGCGGCCCCTCAGGTCCGGCGGGGCCGGCGGGGCCGGCTGGTCCCTGCGGACCGGGGGGTCCCGGCGGACCAGGGGGCCCCGGCGGACCGGGGCGGCCGGGCCGGGCCGGGCAATGCCAGGGCAGATACGGGAAGGGCGAGCACGGCTGGGCCGCACGCTTCCCGGCGAGAGGTCCGCCCGCCTCGAACGGAGCACCACCGTCGGCACCGGCCGCGTCGGCCGCACCCGCCATCGAACCGGCCGCCAGCGCCACGCTCGTGACCACCGCCCGCAACACGCGGGGCATGACTGTTCGAGACACCACGTCACCTCCAGGAACGGCCCGCGACGGACGGCAGGTACCGCTTCCGGAGAGTGAGCGGTCGTGAGCGGCGGGCCCACGTCAAGAGTCGCCTCGGGCACCTCGTCGTGCACATTCAGTAGCCGGACCGGGTGATCCCCGGGTCCCGGAACCTTCACGTGAGGCGTTTTGTCATCTTGTCGACTTGGTGGGGCGGCCCGCATCCTCGTTGTCTGTCGACGGATCGGGGGATGCGGTGGCGGTGTGGCAGTGCACGCGATGCGGGTCGACCCAGGTGCAGAGCCTGGAGCTGTACGTGGCGACGATCGATCCGGGCTCGGCGCTGAAGAAGGGTCTCGCGCAACCGGCGGAGGAGAAGGCGGCGCTGGTCGGGCCGCTGCTGGTGGCCGGGTTCGGGGTGGCGCTGCTGGCGTCGGGGGTGATCCTGCTGGGGCTGCTCGTGACGGTCGGCGGGGCGGTGTGGGGTGCGCGGGAGCGAGGCAAGGAGCAGACCTCCCAGCGCAGGCGTGCGGAGTGGTCGAAGAAGATGATCTGCATGCACTGCAAGGAGCCGTTCCTCCCGTGACGTAGCCCGCGCGTGACGACGCGGCCCGCCCACGATCGCGGGCGGGCCGCGTCGGCGCCCCCGGGAGAGGTGCTCCCGGGAGCCCGGGAGCCCGGGACCGGGTGCGGGCACCCGCGCGTTCGCGGGGGTGCCTTGACCTCAAGGACGGTCGAGGTTCTACGGTCAGTGCATGAGCATGGAGACCACGGCCTGGACCCAGCTGCACAGCGTCATGAACGCCACGCAGGACCGCCGCCCCCTGGCCCGCGACACCCTGCGCCGCGTCGGCGCCTTCGCCCGGCCGCACCGGCGGCGCATCACCCAGTTCGTCCTGCTGAGCACCGTGACCGCGCTGCTCGCCGTGGCGACCCCCGTCCTCGCCGGATGGGTCGTCGACGCCATCGTCTCCGGCGGGGACCCCGGACGGGTCACTACGCTCGCCGTGCTGATCGCCGTGATCGCCCTGGCCGAGGCGGGTCTCGGGCTGCTGGGCCGCTGGCTGTCCGCGAACCTCGGCGAGGGCCTCATCCTCGACCTGCGCACCGCCGTGTTCGACCACGTCCAGCGCATGCCGGTCGCCTTCTTCACCCGGACCCGCACCGGAGCCCTGGTCAGCCGCCTCAACAACGACGTGATCGGCGCGCAGCGCGCCTTCAGCAACACGCTCTCCGGGGTCGTCGGCAACCTCGTCACCCTTCTGCTGACCCTCGGCGTCATGCTCACCCTGTCCTGGCAGATCACCCTGCTCGCCCTCGCCCTCCTCCCGGTCTTCGTCGTCCCGGCACGCCGCATGGGCACCCGCATGGCGCGCCTGCAGCGGGAGGCCGCGACGCACAACGCCGCCATGGGCACCCAGATGACCGAGCGCTTCTCGGCGCCCGGCGCCACCTTGGTGAAGCTCTTCGGCCGGCCCGCGGACGAGTCGGCCCGGTTCGAGGAACGTGCCCGCCGGGTCCGGGACATCGGCGTGCGGACCGCCATGGCGCAGTCGGCCTTCATCACCGCGCTCACCCTCGTCTCGGCCCTCGCGCTGGCGCTCGTCTACGGCCTGGGCGGCCACTTCGCGCTGACCGGCGCCCTCGACGCGGGCTCCGTCGTCACCCTCGCCCTCCTCCTCACCCGGCTCTACGCGCCCCTGACCGCGCTCGCGGGCGCCCGCGTCGACATCATGAGCGCCCTGGTCAGCTTCGAGCGGGTCTTCGAGGTCCTCGACCTGCGGCCCCTCATCGCCGACCGGCCCGACGCCCGGCCGGTGCCGGACGGGCCCGTCGCCGTGGAGTTCGAGGACGTCCGCTTCGGCTACCCGTCCGCCGACAAGGTGTCGCTGGCGTCGCTGGAGGAGGTCGCGACGCTGGACACCCGCGCCGGCGGCGAGGTCCTCCACGGGATCTCCTTCCGCGCGGAACCCGGCCACACCGTCGCTCTCGTGGGCTCCTCCGGTGCCGGGAAGTCGACCATCGCGCAGTTGCTGCCGCGCCTGTACGACGCCGACGAGGGCGCCGTCCGCGTCGGCGGCACCGACGTCCGCGACCTGACGGCCGCCTCGCTGCGGGCCACGGTCGGCATGGTCACCCAGGACGGCCACCTCTTCCACGACACGATCCGGGCCAACCTGCTGCTCGCCAGGCCGGAGGCCACCGACGAGGAACTGCGCGACGTGCTGCGCCGCGCGCGCCTGGACCGTCTGGTCGCCGAACTCCCCGACGGCCTCGACACCGTCGTCGGCGAGCGCGGCTACCGCCTGTCCGGCGGGGAGCGCCAGCGCATGACCATCGCCCGGCTGCTCCTGGCAGGGCAGCGCGTCGTCATCCTGGACGAGGCCACGGCCCACCTCGACAGCACCTCCGAGGCCGCCGTCCAGGAGGCCCTCGCCGAGGCCCTCACCGACCGCACCGCCGTCGTGATCGCCCACCGCCTGTCCACGGTGCGCGCCGCCGACCTCATCCTCGTCGTCGAGGACGGCCGTATCGTCGAGCGCGGCACCCACGGGGAACTCCTGGCGGCGGACGGCCGGTACGCGGAGCTGTACCGCACGCAGTTCAGCACGGAGAGCGTCCTGCCCGGCGCTGTGGGCTGAGCGGTGGCCATCGGCCCGGCACGGAGCGGGCCCGGCCCGCCCGAAGCGCCCGCCTCCGACTGCGGAGGCGGGCGCATTGCGCGCTGCAGGGCTCACACGAAGCCGAACGCGGTGGCGGGCCGATTCCGCTGCGCGGCCCCTGCTACCCGCCGGACGACACCGAGAGGTCTCCTTGATCGCTGGTGATCTCGACGAACACCGTCTCAGGGTTGGTGTCGCCATAGACGCGGCAGTCGAACTTGGTACCTACCTTGACCACGACGGACAGAGGGCAGGCCACGTAGGCCCCTGGGTTGTCCTTCTTCAGGCCGCCGACTTCACCCGCCACCTGCTTCTCCAGCGCTGTCTGATCCAGGACGCGCGGTGGTTCGACGGAGATGGGGCTCGAGGTCACCTTGATCGTCACCGCCACTGCGCAGGCGGCGACCACGGCCAAGGACAGCGCTATGACGCTACGGGCCAAGCTTCGGTGATCAGTCACCCGAGCAGTCCTACCGAACCACTGCCCGGGTGACAAGACAGGCAGTCGGACCGCCGGATCGTGACCGGCTACAAGCTCTCCGTCGCAGCCATCGAGGAGCGCATGGTCAAGGAGATCCCGCCGCGGCGCATGGCGGAACTCCTCATCGACCTCGACCGCATGACGGCAGCCCTGGAGGGCTGACACAGAGCAGGTACAGGTCACCCGGTCGGCTACTGAATGTGCACGACTCGCTATGCAGGGCGATTCTTTCTGTGGGCTCGCCGCTGTCCCCGACAGCTCTTCTCTCCTGGTGGGCGGCGTCTGCCGCGCATTGCGGGCCCCCTTGCGGAGGTGACGTGTTGTCTCAAGTATCCGTGTCTCAGGCGCCCATACGGCGGCGTCGAGGTGGTCTGCGTTCGTGGACGATGGCAGCGTGCGTGGCCCTGGCGTCGAGCGCCCTGACGGGGCCCGCGTACGCGGGGAGTTCCGACGGTGGCCAGGCTGATGCTGTGAAACCCGGCACTGTGGCCGGTCTCGCCGACCCGTGCTTCCTCTTCCCGTACTTTCCTGGGTACTGCCCGAGCCGTCCCGGCTACCACGGGCACCCAGGCCGCCCCGGCATTCCCGGCCCTCCTGGCCCGCCTGGACTTCCCGGACCCCAGGGCCCTGCCGGGCCCGCCGGACCTGCCGGACCTCAGGGGCCGCAGGGCGAGACCGGCCTTCAGGGACCTCCCGGCCTTCAGGGGCCTCCCGGCGAGCAGGGGCCTCCCGGCGAGCAGGGACCGCCGGGAGTCTCTCCCACTCACGGCCTGGTGGACTTCACCAACGACGGCCAATTCGCGCCGCCCGACGGGGTCACCACGGTCTTCGTCCAGGCATGGGGTGCCGGCGCAGGCGGGTCGGGAAGTGACATCAACTCTGGATCGGGCGGCGGCGCCGGGGGCTTTGCCTGGTGCGTCCTCGCCGTCCAGGCGGGCACACCGGTCACGGTGGACATCGGCGCAGGAGGAGCAGGCGGGCCCGCGAACACGAGCGGCCAGCCGGGCACATCGAGCACGGTGAACAACGGTCTCGGCGGCGTCGTGGAGGCAAAGGGCGGCCTGGCCGCCTCGGGCAATGCCGGCGGCCTGGGCGGCGGCGCCTCCTGTCCTGGCCAGGGCACGACCCGTCAAGGCAACGTCGGCGGGGCCGGCGGGACCAGCATTCCGGCCCCGGGGGGCCGTCCGGCAGTGGACGGCGTCATCCAACCGGCACCAGCGTTTGCGGGCATCGGCGGCAACGGCGGCCCTGGTGTCTTCGGGAACGACGGCGGACCCGGCGGCCCCGGATACGTCGTCATCTGGTGGTAGACCGCGAAAGGCCCGGCGCACCGACTCGTGCGCCGGGCCCGGCCGCGGGCGGAGCACCCCGCCCCGTCCCTCGTGAGACGGCGTCGAACAGACCGGCTACGCGGCATCACGCCCGTCGGTCACCCGTACGGCACGAATACCGAGCCCCGGCGTCGAGGTCGTCCCACGATCGGTTACGGGGCCCGGCCGGTGCCCGCGGCCGCTGTGTCGCCATGGCACGCACGCGCACGTGAACTCTCCGCCTTCGAGGAGGCCGCCTTGGGTCACGCCGTCGGCGATGTGCTCGGCCTGGCCGCCGCCGTCGCGGTCAGCCCGCTGCCCATCGTGGCCATGATCCTCATCCTGGCCACCCCGCAGGGCCGGACGAACGGCACGCTGTTCGCCGTCGGCTGGTTCCTGGGCCTGGCCGTCCTCGGCGCGATCACGCTGGCGGTGGGCGGCCCCGGCGGGGCGTCCGCGCACGGTCAGCCGGCCACGTGGGTGGGGGCCCTCAAGCTGGCGCTGGGCGTCCTGCTCCTCCTGTTCGCCGCCCGGCAGTGGCGAGGGCGTCCACGCGACCCCGCACAGGCGCGGCTGCCGAAGTGGATGGCGGCGATCGACCACTTCACCCCGCCGAAGGTGCTCGGCCTCGGACTGCTGCTCTCGGCCGCGAACGCCAAGAACGCCCCTCTGACCATCGCCGCCGGGGCCTCCATCAGCTCGGCGGGGATCCCCGTGCCGCAGCAGATCGGGGCGCTCGCCGTGTTCGTGGTCATCGCTTCGCTCGGAGTCCTCGCCCCGCTCGCCGTGTACCTGTGCATGGGTGAGCGGGCCGAGGGCATCCTCGCCAACTGGCGGAACTGGGCCGCCCAGCACAACGCGGCCATCATGGCCGTCCTGTTCTTCGTCCTCGGCCTGAAGCTCCTGGGGGACGGTATCAACGGCCTGGCCTGAGGCCCCCGCAGGCCCGAATCGGGCTTCGCGTCCACCTACGCGTAGAGCCGGTCGCCCGGGCACTCGGTCGCGTCGGCAAGGCCGGACACCATGGCGTCGGTCGGCACGGTCATGCCCTTGCCCGCGTGGTTCCGCGCGTTCGCCGTCGCGCTGCCGTCGGCACCAGTCCTCTTGTTCGCGAAGTCGACGTAGCCCTCCGCGACATCGGCGAGATACCCGGAGCAGATCGACCGCACCACATCGCCGCACTTTCGTCACCACCTTGACCGGCAATACGTTCTGATCGACCCTGGCGCTCGCAGGCCGTCTCGGGGGCACCTGCCGAGGTCACGGGGCAGCCCGTCCGTAGGCCAACCCCGGACGTCCTCGCGGCGGAGGGCCGGTACGCGGAGCTTCACCGCACGCAGTGCAGCACGGAGAGCGTCCTGCCGGGCACCCTCCTCCGACCTGGTCCGGAGAAACCCGCTTCGGGACGGACGGATCGGCTGCCGCGGTGCCCGCCGGTCCGAACGCCAAGAACCTGCGGTGGGCTGTCCCCGACCGCTGTCGCCGCATTCCCAACCTGGGCCGTACCCACTGCGGATGGTATGGGCGGCCCTTCCTTCGCGGGCCTCCCCGATGGGGCCGAGCCGATCCTCGTGACGCTCATCGCGGTCTTCGTGCCGGCCGAAGTCTTCCGGCGCGGCATCCCGCGCGTCTTCGGCCTCGCCGGCCTCGTCCCAGGCGGGCCATGACCATGGGGCCCGGCGCACCGTCTGGCGCGCCCATCAGGGCGGATCACCCGGTCGGCTACTGAATGTGCACGCGGGTCGACTTCGCGGAACGGCTCGGTCGTACCCTGCACGTCGCCGTCACCGGGCTGCTGACCCTGGGCTGACGCCCGGGCCGGTCCGCGCGGAGCGGACGGCGCGCCGGGTCAACCGCGCCGGCAGCTCCGTCCCGACGTTCGGCGTCGGGGCGGGCGTATCCGGGGCACTGGATGCGCCTCGACGGCGACCTGCCCGGGCCGGGCCGGAGTGGCGGCCGCACCGGCGTCCGCGATGCCCCACCCGCGGGCCGCGCCAGGCGAGTTGACCTGCTACTCCCAGGCGGGTCCACCCCCTGACCCGGTCCCGGATGTGCGGCGCACCGCCGGACGGATCGTATCGGGGCCGCGGGTCACACCTTTGGATGCATCCCACTCACTTTCGCCATCTACTTTCATCACCCACTTTCGTCACCGCCTTAACCGGTGATAAGTTCGGATCAGTCTTGACGCCCCGAGGCCGACTCGGGGCGTCTGCCGAGGTCACGGGGCTGCCCGCCCGTAGACCCGCCTCGCCCTTCCCGTCGTGCGATGTGCCTATGTGTCGCCGCGGTCAGGCGCACAGCTACTCAGGATGTGAAAGCAATGAAGATGAAGAAGAAACTTCTGGCCGTGATCGCGGCCGGAGTGCCGCTGGTCGCGGCGGTGTACCTGCCGACCGCTTCGGCACAGACCCCGACTCCCGCTTCGGCCACGCCGTTCGACTGCGCATCCATGCCGGTGCGGGCCCCTGCCGGGACCGAGGTGGAAACCGTGGGGGCGGTCCGCGACGTGGGCGGCACCATCAAGGGGACCGGTGTCCTGCGGGGCGAGGTCACCGGCGTCCCGGCCTTCTGCAAGGTGACCGTCACCCTCACCCACCCGGGCGAGGACGACCACGCCACGGTGACCACCTGGCTGCCCGAGAAGGCCTGGAACGGCCGCTTCCAGGCGCTCGGCGGCAGCGCCTACCTCGCCGGGGACAACGGTGTCGGGATGGGCACCGCGGTCAAGGACGGCTACGCGGCGACCACCACGGACGCCGGCGTCGGCGACGCCCTCGACGTCAGCTGGGCGCTGAACGGCGAAGGCGGGATCAACACCACTCCGCTGAAGAACTTCGCCTCCCGTTCCCAGCACGAGGCGGCGGTCGTCGGCAAGGAGGTCGTCGACGCGGTCTACGGCAAGCGCGCCGCCTACTCCTACTTCACCGGCTGCTCCACCGGCGGACGCCAGGGCTACATGGAGGCCCAGCGCCACCCCGACGACTACGACGGCATCCTCGCCGACGCGCCCGCCGTGAACTGGGACGAGTTCGAGGTCGCCACCCTGTGGCCGCAGGTCGTCATGAACAACGAGAAGACCTTCCCGACGGGCTGTGAACTGGACGCGTTCACCGATGCCGCCGTCAAGGCGTGCGACTCGCTCGACGGTGTCAGGGACGGCCTGGTCAACGAGCCGGAGCGGTGCGACTTCGACCCTCGCGGGCTGATCGGCACCAAGGTCGCGTGCAACGGCGACGAGTTGACCATCACGGCGGCCGACGCGGCCGTGGTGCGCAGGATCTGGGACGGCCCGCGCACCGCCTCCGGCAAGAAGCTGTGGTACGGCGTCCCGATCGGGGCCGACCTCAAGGGCCTCGCGGCCGTCACGACCGACCCCGACGGCACCGTCAAGGGCAGCCCCTTCCCGGTACCCGCCGCGTGGGTCCGGCTCTGGGTGAAGAAGGACCCCTCCTTCGACCTGTCGAAGATCACCTACCGTCAGTTCACCGAGCTGTTCGAGCAGTCCCAGGCCCATTACGACGAGGTGATCGGCACGGACGACCCCGACCTGTCCGGCTTCCGCACCTCCGGCGGCAAACTGCTGACCTGGCACGGGCAGGCCGACCAGTTCATCCCCGCCCAGGGCACCGTCGCGTACCGCGAGCAGGTCGAGCGGAAGATGGGCGGCGCCAAGCGGGTCGACGACTTCTACCGCCTCTTCCTCGCCCCGGGCACCGACCACTGCGGCCTGAACGGCACCGACGGTTCGGCCGACGGCCTTGCCGCGCTGACCGCCTGGGTCGAGCACGGCAAGGCCCCCAAGACCCTGCCCGCCACCCTGGTCGACTCCTCCGGCAAGAGCGTCACCCGTGACCTGTGCGGCTACCCCGAGGTGTCCCGTTACAAGGGCCACGGAGACCCGGACCTCGCCTCCAGTTTCCGGTGCGTCCTCCCGCCCCGGCACTGACCTCGCCGTCACCGAACCGACCCACCCGAGAAAGGCCGAGCACCATGAGTACACAGACGGCGAATCCCCCGG
The DNA here is from genome assembly GCF_033792735.1 of Streptomyces sp. PA03-3a. Classification (NCBI taxonomy): domain Bacteria; kingdom Bacillati; phylum Actinomycetota; class Actinomycetes; order Kitasatosporales; family Streptomycetaceae; genus Streptomyces; species Streptomyces sp. PA03-3a. Next base: position 127,964 of record NZ_JARAVM010000017.1, on the reverse strand, counting down.
CCCGGGGGACGACGAGAGAACGTTCCTTCCTGCTGAGGCTGTATCTGGGCCGCGGCGTCCTGGCTGTGGCGTGGGCCCTGGTGTTCGCCGGTGCCCATGACTCCGTCGACGCCCCGGCGATCACACTGCTGGTGCTCTACCCGCTGATCGACGCCGTGTCCTCGCTGATCGACCACCGCGCCACCCCCGACGGCTCCGAGCGCCGCGTCACAGCGTTCAACGGCGTGTTGAGCACGTTCGCCGCCCTCGCCGTCGGCATCGCCGCAGCGGGCGGCGTGGAGCCGGTGCTCCACGTGTTCGGCGCCTGGGCGGCCGTCTCCGGAGCGGCCCAAGTGGTCGTGGGCCTGCGGCGGCGCGGCTCCGAGCTGGGCAACCAGTGGCCGACCCTGATCTCGGGCGGACTGTCCCTCCTGGTCGGCGTCTTCTACAACATCCAGGCCGTGGGCGACGACCCCTCGCTCGACGTGCTGTCGACGTACGCGACCGGCGGCGGGGTGTGGTTCATCCTCCAGGCCCTGCTGCTGGGCTGGAAGTCCCGACAGCTGCGCACCCGGACCGCCTGACGGTCGTGCAGCGTCACGTCCCGGCCCGCGCCCCACGGCACGGGCCGGGACGTGACGCTGCTGTTGTCAGCGGACGTCGACGTAGTCTCCGGCGGCCTTGACCGCCGGGGTGGTCGACGTGCCCGCGAAGTAGTAGCGCCAGTAGCCGTCCACGGTGGCCTTCGCGGTGGACTTGAGGTTGCCGTGGGAGTCGCTGTACGTGGTCCGGACCGTGGTGTACGTGCTCGTTCCCCGCTTGCGGAACTGCAGCTTGACGGGCCGGCCGGTGTAGCCGTGGTATTCCAGGTGGTCCCACCAGCTGGCCCGGGTCAGCTTGCCCGTGACGGTGACGGTCTTTCCCTTGCGGACCGGCTTGGGTGAGGGTTTCACCGTCAGGCGGGAGTTCCGCAGGATGCGGACGCTGGAGAAGGGGTCGGAGTAGGCGTGTTCGCCGTTCTTCGCGTAGGCGACGACGTACACCTGCCAGGTCCCGGCCGTCGCGTTCGTCAGCAGTACCGGAATGCCGCTGACGGTCTCCTTGCACGTGGAGGTCGCCGCGTTCACCACACGGCAGTCGGCTTGGTTCGTCGTCGGGTTCAGGACGCCGTCGTAGGGCGAGGTGTTCAGGTGGGTTCCATGGAAGAGCACCAAGGACACGTTCTTGATGCCGGAGGGGGCGCTCGCGGTGATCGAGACCGAGATGGTCTTGGTGGTCGTCCCGACCACGATGTCCTTGCCACCGTTGACCGTCACGTTCTGGAGCTTGATGTCGCTGCTGCCGCCCACGGTCGCGTGCGCGCTCGGCGTGACCAGCGCGACGGGGATCAGCGCGAGGAGCGCAGTGGCAACGGTGGATATCCGCATGAGGTTCCCTGGGTACGAACTGGAGGCCGGTGTACGTCGCGATCATGACCGAGCGGCGCGCCGAGTCCAGGGATGGGGCGGTCAACGCAGAGCAAAGAACGGTAGTCAGTGCGATGGCCTGTCGGCTTTCCCCCGGCGTCCCAGCAAAGAGCACGGCGGGCGCGGGCGGCTCTCGGGAAGAGCGGGAGCGGTGCTGAAACACCCCTTCGGCGCAACGAACGACGACGCGCCTCATCGCTCCCCTTCTCCGGCGAAGGCGGCGCGGTCGGAGGGGAAGCAGACGCCGGGCGATCTTTGGCCGATCACTGTGGCACCCGGGGTGGCTCGGTTCCCGTGCCGCGACCCCCGTTCCAGCTTCCGGCACCACTCGACGTGCCGTTGATGACCTTGAGATCCGCAGCCACTGAGGCCGTCATGCGAGCCCGCGGCTGCTGCACTACCTGCCGGACGCAGGCCGGAAACAACTCGAATGGTCCAGTGACACTCCATCGGGTTGGACCGCGGTCCGGCGCGTTCTGCTCAGCTTGCTGCCCGGGTGAACTTGGGGGGAAATGGAGACGGCCTGCCAGGGGAGTTCGTCGTCGTGAGCCGCTCCCGATTCGACGCATCACGAGAAAGCAGAATCAGGAGGGACTCATGGGTGCCCGAATAGGGAAGACCGACAGGATCACCGCGCTCATCGTGGCGCTGGGTACCGCCTTGATGGTCACCGTCGCCGCAAGCACCACAGCATGGAGTCAGAGCGGGGAGGATGGTTCCGGGGACGGGCAGTCGGCTTTCCCGCAAGCGGAACCACCCCCCGGTTTCCAGTCCAAGTACGCCGAAGTCAACGGCTTCCGTATGCACTACGTGCAAGGCGGCAAGGGTTCGCCGGTGGTGCTGATCCACGGCTTTCCTCAGACGTGGGCTGAATGGCGGAATCAAATGGGCCCGCTTTCCGAGAACCACACCGTGATCGCCGTCGACCTGCGAGGCATGGGCGACTCCGAACTCACCAAGAGTGGTTATCAGACAGCACAGATGGCCGGGGACGTACATGAACTGCTGAAGCAGCTGAAGCTGAACAACGGAGTCCAGCTCGTCGGCCACGACATCGGTCTGTGGGTCAGCTACGCCTACGCGGCCCAGTGGCCGTCGGAGGTGCGCCGCATGGCCGTGATGGAAGCTCCTGTCCCGGACGAGAGCATCTACACCTTCCCGGCTCTGGAAGCCGATCCGAACAAGCCGTCGGCGTGGCACTTCGGTATGTTCCAGCTGCCTCTCGCCGAGCAGCTCATCACCGGCCACGAGCGCGCCTTTGTCGAGGGATTCGTCGGCGAGTACCTGGGAGACAACAAGTCCGCGTTCACGCCGGCCGACTTCGATTTCTACGCCCACTACCTGAAGCGGCAGGGACACACGACCGCCTGGATGAGCTTGTACCGCCAGCTCCGCGAAGACATCCGACAGAATGCGAAGTTCGCGGCCGAAGGCAAACTGAGGATGCCCATCCTTGCGATCGGCGGCTCGGAATCGTTCGGGAGCGGGATCGCCGACCAATGGCGTAAGTACGCCGTGAACGTCGACGGCCGTGTCCTTGAAGGTTCGGGGCACTGGGTGACCGAGGAGAAGCCGCAGGAAGTGACGGCTCTGCTGCAGTCCTTCCTGGAGACTTCGGCCGGGACACAACCGTCCCTGGCGGCCACAGGCTCTGACGAGACTCTGGTGGCGCTCGGTGTCGCCGGGGCCACGATGCTGGCGGGTATCGGTGCGGTGGCGGTCGTGCGCAACAGGCGGCGTGTCATGGTCTGAGCGCCGTCGTCTCCCGGGTCGGCCAGCACGTGTGCGAGGTGATCGCACCGGTGGCAATTGCTTCGCGGCACCGGGCACCTTGCGGCTCTCCAGCGGCCTGGCGGCGGCTGGAGAGTCGCAACCTCCTTCCAACGACAGGTCATTTGACGTGCCGTGGGGTTCGCTGATGCGTCCGCAGGACGCCGCCGGTACGGTCGCCCCATGTCGGTCTTCCGCACGCCTCAAGTGATTCTGTTCAGCGATGATCTGCCGCGGGCCGTCGACTTCTACAGGCGGCTGGGATTCACCGAGACGTTCCGCGTGCCCACTGATGGCGAGCCCACTCACGTCGATCTCGTGCTGGACGGATACAAGATCGGCATCGCCTCGGCCGCTTCCACCCGCGACGACCACGGCTTGGACCCCATCATTGACGGCCATCGCGCGGCCGTCATCCTATGGACGGACGACACAGCCGCGGCCTATGAGGCTCTCGTCGCGGGCGGAGCACCCGCCCTCGCGTCCCCGTACGCCTGGCTCGGTCGGCTGCTGATCGCCTGGACGGCCGACCCTGATGGCCATCCCCTCCAGATCGTCCAGCCCTTGACACGACCGGCCACGGCTCAGCGGTGAATCCAGCGGTTTCGGTCCTCCGATTTTGAGAATGCAGGTCGAACGGTCTTCTCGACCTGGTGGCCGCCGGGCGCCCGGCGCCGACATGCGCCGGCACCGGACCGTTCACCGGACGTTCCGCCGGCCGTCGCGGGAGGATGTGATCTTCGCGCTCGCCTTTTCGACACGACGAAGCGGAAGCCCAGGGACATGCGCGATCTCCTCCCCAACGTCCCGAAGCAGGGCTGGTTCACCCAGATACGCGACCTCCCCCTGTGGCAGGGCGTGCTCGCGGCCGTGCCGTTCGGACTGCTGTTCATCGGCGGTGCGATCGGCGGCGTCCTCCGCACTGGGGGCGGTGGCCAACCTGAGGCTCGCCCGGACCTCGCTGGCGCCCGCGGCGAAGGCCCTGTGCATGGCGGGCGTTGTCGTCGGCTGCGTGGTCGTCTACCTCGCGGTCGTGGCCGTCCTCTCGGCGCTGCTGTAGGGCGGCGCACGCCCTGTGTCACGTCAAGGCCACAGATTTCCGGCGACCGGGCTGTTCGGGCAGGTCCCGGTGGTAACTTCCACCGATCAATTGACCTTGCCTTTACGAGATCCAGGGGGAAGCACGATGGCCACTCCGCCGCCACCGCCCGGCACCAACCCGTACTCCCAGCAGCCGCCCGCCCCGTACGGCCCGCAGGGCGGCAGCCCGTACAGCGTGCCCGGCCCTCCGGCGCCCGCGCCCCGGCGCCCCCGGAGCGTCAAGGGCATCGCCAAGGCAGTCCTCAGCGTGGTCGTGATCGGGGTCGTGGCCTACGGCGGCTACACCACCTGGTTCGGGGGCGCCGCGACCGCCGACGCCGGCGACTGCCTGCACGCGGGGAACGCGGCGGCCACGGGCGTGATCTCCGTCGGGGACCCGGAGTTCGAGATCGTGGACTGCGGCGACTCCAAGGCCCAGTTCAAGGTCGCCAGCAGGCAGTCCGGTACGGACGGGACCTGCGACGAGCCGTACAGCCGGTACACCCAGGGCGGTTCCGGCCGGGACTTCACGCTCTGCCTCGAACGGCTGAAATGACCACGCGCCGAATGCGCTGAGACCGGCTCCCGGCCCCGGTGACGTCGCGTCAGGCGCTGCGTACCGTGGTGGGGATGCGGATCCTTCACCTGTCCGACATCCACATCGGCCCCGTCGAGGGGCCCAACTCCCGCGGGATCGACGCGAGGGAGTCCCTGCGCCGGATGCTCGCCGGCCTCGACTCGGTCCCGGACGTCGGCGCCGTCGTCGTCAGCGGCGACGTCGCCGACGACGGCTCCCCGGAGGCGTACGCTGCCGCCCGCGACATGGTGCGGGAGTTCGCCGCGCCCAGGCGGGCGCCCGTGGTGTTCTGCACCGGCAACCACGACGAGCGCGGCGCCTTCGCCAAGGTGCTGGGCAGCGGCCACCTGGGAGCCGACGGCGGCGACCTGGCGACCGCGGTCGTCGACTCCCCGGAGGGCGAGCGGGCCGCCGTGAGCGTGATCGGCGGCCACCGCTTCGTCACGCTCGACTCGCTCGTCCCCGGCAAGGTCTACGGCCGGATCGGACCACGCCAGCTCGACTGGCTGCGCGAGGTGCTCGCCGAACCCGCGCCGCACGGAACCGTGGTGGTCCTGCACCACCCGCCCGTCACCCTCGAGGTCGAGGTCCAGCAGGCCCTCGGGCTGCAGGACGGGGCCGCACTGGCCGACGCCGTACGCGGCACGGACGTACGACTCGTCCTGTGCGGCCACTTCCACCTGCAGCTCTTCGGCCACCTCGCCTCGGTCCCGGTGTGGGTGACCCCGGGGGTCCTCAGCCGCATCGACCTCACCGGCCCGCAGGGCACCGAGCGGGCGGTACGCGGGGCCTCGGCGACCCTCGTCGACCTCGGCGGCCCGTACGCCCCGCTGTTCCACGTGCTCCACGCACGCGACCCTCGGGCGGGCGAGACCGTCTACGAGCTCGACCGCGACCAGCTCCGCTCGATCGTCGAGCGGCTGGGCCCCGGCGCGTGACGTCCCGCAGGCAACTGCCGTAACTGGCCCTGATGAGTGCCAATCTGACGCTACGTTGACCCATGCACAGATGTCGCGTCACATCGAGTGACGGTGACACCATCGGTAAGCGCTTCATATGAGGACGGGGGAGAGCTTGTGACGCACCTCATCAGCTTTCGTACAGCAGACGGCGGTGAAGCCGTGGTGGAGATCGCCGAGGACGAACCGGGAGTCGTGGCCGTCTCGAGGACCGGCGACGCCATTGCGCAGGCTTCCGCTTCTCTGGAATCCGGGCTGGACCGCATCCGGACCGTGGCCGAGACGACGCTCGACCGGCTGATCGCGCTCCCTCGGCAACCCGACGAGGTCAGCGTCGAGTTCGGTGTCCGCTTCAATGCCAAGGCGGGGGCCGTCATCGCCCACACCGAAGGCGAGGGACACCTCAAGGTCGCCATGGTGTGGCGGCGAGGGACCTCCTGAATCCCTGCCGCCTACACTTGTCGCAGCGGGTGCGAAGTACAACGGTGACGCTCGGGGGAGACGATCGCTGTGGGGCCTGAACGTGGTCAAGTGCGCGTCCTTTCCGCGGACGGGACGCTGTGGGGAGCCGGAGTCCTGGTCGCGCCCAAGGACTCCACGACGGCCGGTGCCCACGTGCTGACGTGTGCCCATGTGGTCGAAGCCGCCGTGGACGGCACTCCCGGAGGCCGCCTGCTGGTCGATCTGCCCGGACGTGAGTGGTCCGCCTCCGCCCACCCCGTGCCCGCCGCCTGGTCGCCCCCTCCACCGCTCGACGGCCCCGCTCCGGGCGTCTCCCTCACCGACCGCTGCGACTTCGCCGTCCTCGCCCTGGACGTGGGCCATCCTCCCCTCCCCCGTGGCTGCGGCACGCTGTCCTTGGCACCGGACCCCGCTCCCCCCGGCCACCGTGTGTCGATCATCGGCTATCCCCGGGACGCCCCCGCCGGCCTCATCGCGACAGCCCGGCTCGCCGGAGCAGGTGGGCCGTGTCCGGAGTGGGTCCAGCTCGACGGAATGCGTACCACTGGTGCCGTGGTGCAGCGGGGATTCAGTGGCGCGGCCGTGTGGGATCCGGACGGGTCCCGCGTCGTCGGGATCGTCACGGCCGCCCACACCGACCGCAGCACGAAGGTCGCATGGATGCTTCCCGCCGACGTCGCCATTCGGCTCTGGCCACCGCTGTCGGGCGCAGCGCGGCCTCCTTCACCACGCACCTGCACTCCGCCCTCGCTGGAGAAGCAGTACGAGCTCGCCGACGCGCTGCTCGACGTGCCGCAGATCGGCTACGACTCCGGCCGTGCCCTGCGGGACGCGCTGCCGGCGCGGGTTCGCCGCGGCATCCGTGATCACCCATGGCCGCGGCAGCAACTCCACGCGGTGGTGCAGGCCTGCACGGACCACCGCGAGGGTTGCCCGGCCCTGCGCGCCGCTCTGCTCACCCTGGGCGGGGATTCGGAATCGGCGCTCGACGCCCTGGGACTCCTCGACCGCATGTGCTGCTCCGGCGCGCCGGGATCGGGGGGTGGTCGATGACGATCGCGGAGCGGGTACCACCGCGGTATCTGGTGGACGCCGTGGCGCAGGTCAGCTGCCTGCGGGACACCGAGACGCTGCGTCAGGTCGTGCACCGGCTGTGTCCGCAGCTGAGCCCGTCCTTGGACACCACGGCGGGCACCTCCCGACGCGGCGTGGTCTTCGCCGTCATGGAGGAGCTGTCCGTCCAGCCCGCGGGCATCGCCCGGCTCATCGAGGCCCTGGAGGTACGCGAGGGCAACTCGATCACGATGCGGAAGCTCAAGGTGGCCACCGCCGCCTGGGAGGTGGAACTCCTGGACGACGAGAGCTGGGAAGAGCTCTTCGATCTCCTGGACGGCATCCGGATACCCGATCTGGATCGCCGCTACGCGGAGTTCCTCGACACCTTGGGAAGGTTCGCTCCCCCGCTCCCCTGCACCGAGCCCTGGACGGTGTTCCTCCACGCCGCGACGCTCAACGCCCGGCCGGGGAACCAACTCCCCTGCTTCCAGGTCCTGCAGCAGCTCCTCGCACTCGGAGCCGACGGTGAGCGACAGCAGCTCATCATCGACTGGGCGGAGGAACACGACCCCTACCGCCCCGCAGCGACGGGGCGGTCGGAGCGGCCGTCCGCGGCGGACGAGGGTTCCCCGGCGTCCGAACACATCGACGTATGGAACCCTTCCGATTACCTGATGGTTCAACTGCGTCCGCTCCTCGACGCGGAGTCGGGACGCGATACCCTCCTGAGCCACTGGCTGCGCGTACATCCGGGTGGCCGGATCAAGGGAGAGGACTCCCGCATCGACCTGCGCGACGCCGAGAGGGAGGTGGCCACCCTGGTCTTCCACGCGGAGAGCGACATGGCGCACCGCAGGGCGGATCTGGCATTGGAGTTCGTACTCCCCAGGGACCTCCTCGACCTGGATGTGGAACGATGGCACAAGACTTCATTCCAAGGAGTGGGCGGGGTGCTGGGCGAGGATCACCACGTCGTCGTCCGCAGTCTCGACCGACTGGGCCGACGTGATCTCCACGGCCGCTGGGGCCGGAGGTGGGATGCCTTCGCGCACGGCCGTGCCGGGCGTGTGCATTGGTATCCCGAGGACGGCAGGTCGCACCTCCTCTCGGAACCTCCCCCCGCGGTGGCGGTCCTCAGCGACCCGCCCACCGGCGCACGCGGCGAAACGGGGGCGCGTGGAAGCCGGGACGAACTGGTGGAGGCGCTCAGGGCCGGGGTCCCCGTCATCCTCTGGGACCGGAGAGGCCCAGCGGATCCGGCATTCCTGTCCGCTCTGCGCTCATTGCTGGATCGCCACGATCTCCGCGGATTACCCGGTGTCGTGAAGGCGTTGCGCATCGCAGCCATCGACAGCGATCCTGAGAACGATGTATTGGTCGGCCGCCATGTCGCTCTGCTCTGGGATGATCCGAACCGGATGCCCGTCGCGTCGGTGGGCACATCGGCGGGTCCTCCCCCGGGCGGGGAGGAGAGTTCGTGACTCGCCCTGACGACGATGCTGTGCCCGTTGCCGGTCACAACGACGGGAAACCACCGCGCTGGTGGATCTATCGAGGGGCCGGTCAGCCACTTCAGGACACCCGCCTCGCGGATCTCCTCCCCCCTCCCCCGCCGTGGAGGAGCTTCGGCGGCGGCCCGGTCCTTCCGCCGCCGCCCGACGACGACGCCGAGATCAGGCGCCGGCTCGGGCTGCACCGGGCCCCGGCGCGGCAGTTCGCGAACTTCGCCGAACACGAGGCGAACATGGTGAACTCCGCGCTACTGCTGCGCCGGCCGCTGCTGGTGTCGGGGCGTCCGGGGACGGGGAAGTCCAGCCTGGCGTACCGCATCAGTCGTGAGTTACGCCTCGGACGCGTCCTGCGCTGGCACATCACGAGCCGCACCACCCTCCAGCAGGGTCTCTACGAGTACGACGCGATCGGTCGCATCCAGGACACCGCTGCGCAGAGGGCAGCGGAAGGAGAAGGCCACTCCGGCGGCGACCGCTCCGCGCCGCCCGGCATAGGTGACTACATCCAGCTGGGCCCCGTCGGTACGGCGCTCCTCCCCTATGCCGAACCCCGGGTGCTACTGATCGACGAACTGGACAAAAGCGACCTCGACCTGGCCAACGATCTGCTCAGTGTCTTCGAGGAGGGCTCCTACTCGATCCCGGAACTCCTCCGGGCGCGCCGCAGGCATCCGACGGTGAAGGTGCTGACGGACGACCCGGACAGGGAGGCGGAGATCACCGGAGGGACGGTCACCTGCCGCGCCTTCCCCCTGGTCATCCTGACGTCCAACAGCGAAAGGGAGTTCCCGCCCGCGTTCCTTCGCCGGTGCCTCCTGCTCGACATGCCCGAACCCGACGAGAACGACCTCGCGGACATGCTCGTCGCGCACTTCGGCGGCGAGGCCGTCACCGAGTGGGCCGACGACCTGATCTCCCGGTTCGTCGAGCGGAGCCGTCAGCGCGGCGGGCTCTCCAACGATCAGCTGCTGAACTCGCTCTACCTCGCCATGTCCGCTCGCGCCTCGGACGAGACCGGCCCGCTCCCGGAGTTCAGCCGGACGGTTTGGCACGGGCTCAACGGAACGGATCCCGGAGCGAGGACCGCGTGACCGGGGAAGAGGGAGGCCCGTCGTCGCGGCCGACCCAGCAGGAGTTGCTGGACGCGCTGTACCTGGCGGCGTGGCGGGACTCCGCGTCTCCCTACCCATACCTGGACTGGCCGTCCGGCCGCTCCGCCGAGCACGGCTCCCCACGGCCGACAGCGCGGCCGGCGACGGGTCCGGGCGGCCGGCCCGGTGAGACCTCCCCTCCCGGCGAGGCATCCGATGGCACCGGCGGCGGTGCCGACGACTCCGGATCCACGCGCGAGGACGGCGACGCCGGGGATTCCGGCGACGGCATCCGCCGTCCCGAGCACGATGGCCATAGGACCGAACCGGCCGCGCGCCGCGCGTCGGAGCCCATTGTCGCGAACGAATGGCGCTCGGACGCGACGGGGCCCGCGCCAGCCGTCCGGGCTGCCTCCTTCTGGTCCACCGCGCCCGGGCGTGACCCGCAGTCGGGCAGCCGCCCCGCCGCTGCGGCACCGTCAGGTGATCTCGCACTGGCCCGCTCCCTGCGTCCGCTGCGGTTGAGGCGGCCCTCCCACGCGGCCTGGGAGGTGGACGAGGCGGCCACGGCGGAACGTGCGGCGGGGGACGGACTGTGGATTCCGGCTTGCCACCCCGCCGAAGAGCGCAGGCTCGAACTGCTGCTGGTGGTCGACGACCACCCGTCGCTCACCCTGTGGCAGGACACCGTGCACAGGCTCCGCCGGTTACTGGAACGGACGGCGGCGTTCCGGACCATCACCGTGACCCGCGTCGCCATCGCGGAGAAGGGCGCCCGTATAAGGGGACTCGGAGCCACGTCACGGCGGAGCTCACCGGGTCCCGACTGTGTGGCGCTCGTGGTCACGGACGCGGTCTCCCCGAGTTGGCGCAACGGCGACGCGGCCGCCTACCTCTACTCGCTGGCGCGATCGTCACCGACCGCCGTGCTCAGCGTCATGCCACAGGAAGTGTGGGAGTTCACCCTCCCCACCGCCGTGAGGGTGGAGCTGACCGTCCCGGCACCGGTCTCACCGAACCGGCTGCTGAGAACACGCCGGATCAGCGCCGGCCTGTCGGCCCTGGGCGATCCGCCTCACCCGAACGCCGCCGATCCCCTGCCCGTACCGCTTCTGGAGTTCACGCCGGGGTCCCTCGGCCGCTGGGCACGGCTGATCGCCTCCACCGGCGGGCGTCACACCATGGCCGCGCTGCTCACGGGCATCAACGGTGACCTTGAGACCAGAGCCGATCAGCAGGTCTCCCTGTCGGAGCCCACGCCGGGCCGGGCCCGGGAGACCGTCGGCCGGTTCATGGCCAAGGCATCACCCACCGCCTTCACGCTGGCCCGCCGGCTGGCCGCCGCTCCGCTCAACCTCCCCGTCATGCGCCTCGTGCAACGGATGCTCCCGGAGGCGAAGACCTGGAACCTCGCCGAGATTATGATGTTCGGTCTGTTGCGGTCCGTGCGTGACGACTACGACGCCGAGGACGCCGAGAGGGTCTCCTTCGATTTCGCGACAGGCGTCAGGCAGGAACTCCTCGCCCTGGGCACGCGGGCGGAGACGCTGGGCGTGCTGCGGCATGTCTCCGAGCATCTGGGGCCCCGCCTCGCCTCGGCTTTCGCGGGCGGGGAAGCGGTGGTGGCCTGGCAGACCGACGCCCCGGACCCCCCGGTGACCGAGCAGACAAGGCCGTTCGTCAAACACCTGCGCACGGCGCTCTCCGCGGTCTCAGGTCCCTATCAGGCTCGCGCCGATCGTCTGGAGTGCTTACTGAGCGAGGAACGGCGAGCTTCACCCATACATCCCCTACCAGCGCATATGACGACGGGTGATCGGTCGGATACGCTTGAGCGGCGGTCCGCCGCCGCTACGACGCCTCCGCAGGAGTCGCCCTCCCCAGCAATCCCAGGAGGTTCCGTGTCGTCCCCCGTGAAGCAGTCCGCAGGCCCGTTGACGGTTCAGCCGCAGACTGCCCCGCCGAACCCGAGGCGCATCGGGGCGAACCTGCCGCTGCGCAACAGGAATTTCACGGGACGCGAGGAACAGCTGGCCAAGCTCCGCCAGAGGCTCGCCACCGGTATAACCACCGCCGTACTGCCCGAGGCGTTGCACGGAATGGGCGGAGTGGGAAAATCCCAGATCGCCATCGAATACGTGTACCGCTACGGCAGGGACTACGAGCTCATCTGGTGGATTCCCTCCGAACAGACCAACCTGATCGTGCAATCCCTGATCGAACTCGGGGAACACATGGGTTTGCGGGCAGGCGCCGACCGAAGCGCCGTACCTGCCGTCCTGGAAGCACTTCGCGTGGGCCAACCCTACTCGAACTGGCTCCTGGTCTTCGACAATGCCGAAAATCCGCATGAAGTCCGGCAGTTCTTCCCTCATGACGGTCCGGGGCGCGTCATGGTAACTTCCCGCAACTCCCAATGGTCTACTCTGGCCAGCTCACTAGAGGTCGATGTGTTCACACGTTCGGAAAGCGTCGCATTGATCAAGCGACGCAGTCCGCAAATTCCCGACGAGGCCGCCGACCGGCTGGCCGACGCCCTCGGCGACCTGCCTCTCGCCGTTGAACAGGCGGCCGTGTGGCTCGCCGAGACGGGAATGCCTGCCCATCAGTACCTCGACCTCTTCGAGACCAAGTGCTCGGAGCTGCTGGAATTGGCGCCTCCCGCCGATTACGATCTGCCGGTCGCAGCGGCGTGGAACGTCTCCTTGGACCGCCTGCGCGAAGACCATCCGGCCGCTTTGCAATTGCTGCAGATCTGTGCCTTCTTCGCGCCGGAGCCCATCTCCCGGGGGTTCTTCGAGGCGGTACGGGGCGTCACCGCCCCTCCGGCGTTGCGTGCCGCTCTTGACGATCCCATCAAGCTCTCCCAGGCGGTGCGGGAAATCGGCCGGTACGCGCTCGCCCGGATCGACCACCGCAATTCGACCATTCAGGTTCACCGCCTGGTGCAGCGCGTCCTCGTCGAGCAGATGAATCCCCAAGAACGCGCTGAGATGCGCCACTACGCACACGAAATCCTCGCCAACGCCGATCCGAGGAATCCCGGACTCCCCGAGGCATGGTCACGCTACTCCGCCCTGCTGCCACATGTGCGGGCCACCAGGATGGTCGAGTGCGAGGACGGCTGGGCCCGTCAGCTCGTCCTGAACGAAGCGCGATTCCTCCAGGAACGCAGTGACTACGTCGAAGCGCTCAACGTCGCCGACGAGGCCGCGGCGATCTGGCGCCGCACCTTGGGCGAGGACCACGAGCATGTGATCGCCGTGGACCAGGTCCGCGCCCTCGCGCTGCGCTGGCAGAACCGCTACGCCGAGGCCTACGGCCTCCAGGCCGAACTGGTCGAGCGCTGCCGACGCGTGCTGGGCGAGCGCAACGAGACGACCCAGCGCGCCCTGAGCGTGCTCGCGATCCTGCTCCGCCTGCGCGGCGACTTCTACCGTGCCAGGGAGCTGGACCAGCAGGCTTACGACACCACGCACCGCGAGTTGGGCGCCGACGATCCCGGCACCCTGCAGTCGGCCCACAACTACGCGGTCAGCCTCCGTCTCGCCGGTGACTTCGCCGAGGCGTACCGGCTGGACGAGGACACCTACGAACGACGGGTCGAAGTCCTCGGGGACGATCACCTCGCGACCCTCAGCAGCAGGTACCAAATGGCACTGGACCTGCAGGAACTCGGCCGCGGGGACGAAGCGCGGACCCTGTTGTCCAACCTCAGGGACCTGGCGCTCGCACGGCTGGGTCCGGAGCACGACATGACCATCCGCGCCACCCGGGAGCTGTCGGTCACCCTGCGCAAACTGGGTGACCACCAGGCCGCCCTGGAGCTCTCCGGCATGGCGCTGAAGGTGCTCCGCGAAAAGGCCGGGGAGGACTCGCTGGAAACCGTGCGCGCGTCGCTGAACCATGCGACCGACCTGCGTCAGACGGGCAGTCTCGACAAGGCGGCGGAGCTCGGCCGGGCCGCCATGGAGAGGTGCCAGGCACTGCTCGGCGACGAGCACCCGCACACCTACGCCACCGCCACCAATCTCGCGGTCAGCCTCCGGTTGCTCGGCCAGGTCTCGGAGGCGCACGAGTTGGACCACGAGGCCGTGGACGGCCTCAGCGGGGTCCTGAGCCCGGACCACCCTCGTACGCTCCTGGCCAGGACCAATCTGGCCAGCGACCACTTCGCGGTCGGCGAGTTCGAGGAGGCGCGCACCATGGACACCGAGCTGCTGGCCCTCAGCACCCAGTCACGCGGCGCGAGCCACCCCGCGACCCTGGCCATCATGGTGAACCTGTCCTACGACCTCGACAGTCTCGGTGAGTCCCAGGAGGCCGAGGAGTTGCACGACCGCGCTGTGGCCCTGTTCCGCACCGTTCACGGGCCGGAGCACCAGGCCACGGTCGACGCGGAGAACTTCAAACGGGCCAACTGCGACATCGACCTGCTCGGCGTCTGACCGTCCGGTCGGCCGGACGGGCGCCGAGCCAGTCGGCGAGTCCCTCCGGCCCCGGAGGCATCACTTCGCGGCGCAGCAGAGCGGAGTGGAGCGCCAGAACGAGTTCGGGGCGCTCCACCAGCAGGGTGTCGTCGTGCTCCGCTGCCAGGCCGATGCCGATCCAGGCCGCGGCGGCGGGTTCGGCTTCGCGGTAGCCGGCCATCGCCTCGTCGCGGTCCTCCGCCACCAAGGCCGCGTCGGCGGCCGAGGCCCGCGGGATGCCCTGCGGATTGTGGGCGCCCGCCTCGAGTTCCGCGCGGACCTTCGAGAAGGCGTTGCGGTCGGCGAGACGCAGGCGGGCGAGCCATGTCCGCGCCCCGCCGCGTGCCCCGGGCGGCCGCACGGTCGTGATACGGGCCGCCGGCAGTTCCGTGGGCGGTGGCCGGCCGTCCAGCCAGCGCTGCGCCAGCGCGTCGGCGGCGGTCTCCGCCACCGCCAGGTTCGCCGCCCGCCACGTGGCCCGTGTGTCACGGCAGCACAAGTCCGCCAGTCGGGCGGCAGGCCCCCGCACCGGTTCGTGCCACCATGCGGCTGCCCGTTCCGTCAGCGCGGTGACGATTCTTCCGCCCGTCTCGGTCAGACCGACGGCGCTGCGCAGAGCGACGAGTGCCATCCTCAACTGCCACCGGTGAAGGGCGAACTCGAAGTCCGCCCGCGGGTCGCCGTCCCGTCGGCGCTCCCGCCAGAACGCCGTCATTCCGGCGAACGCGTGGGCGCCGAAGAGCAGTCCCCGCAGGGGGCGCGGGTCCTCCCGCCACGGGGCGAAGTACAGCGGCTCGGGCCCCTCTCGTGCCGGGACGAACAGAGGGGTGAGATCCCCGAGGGCCGTCAGCAACTGATGGCGTGCCTCATGGATGAGCGTGGCGGCCATGGAGGACGTGTCGGAACTGAACGACATGGTGATGGCGCCGTAGGCATCCGGGACGGACGCGCTGACGATGTGCAGTCCGCTCGCGGTCTCCACGGGGACGACGGAACGTACGGTCCCGGCCACCACCCTGTAGGCCGTGGTGTCGGTGAACCGCAGGAGGTCGTATGTACGGCGGAATTGGGAACGCCATTCCTCGACCTCCGGGGCGGAGAAGTCCGTGGCGTCCCGCAGCGACCGGAAGTCCCGGTAGGGGGAGAGATGGTCCAGCACGGCCGCTCGTGACGTTCCCGGCACCGCGTGCCCGACCTCCGGCAGGGGCGACCATCCCTCGGCCCGCGCCGTGAGGTCCTCGGGCATCCGCACGGATCCGCCGTCCCCGTAGACCACCGTTCCGTCGTGCCCGCTCTCCACCCCCACCACCGTCCAGTCCCCCCGCCCCACGGCGCCGGTCACCCCGAGGGACGGCAGCCACAGCCGCCCCCCTCGGGCGGGAACCCGCAGCGAGCACCGGGCACCGGCGCGGACGGCCGCGGCCGCGGCGAGGGAACCCAGCATCGTCGCGCCGGCCCATGACGGAGCGTCCGAAGGGGCGGCCACGGCGCCGTGCGCGAGCTGCCTCAGCAGCCGGAAGGCCCAGGCACCCACCGCGGGGTCCTCGAGCACGGCCTCCACCGCGCCCGGATCGCGTCGCTGTACGGCCCCGAGCACGACCCACGCGGCAGCGGGACGGGTCGGAGGAGCCCCGTGCGGCCATCCGCCGTCAACGTGCCCGGCGAGCTGGAGAATCGCCTGCAGCGCCAGGAGGAGCCGGCTTCGTTGAGCCGATCGCAGCAGGGCGAGATCCGCCTCGCCCAAGTCGCCGTTGGCGACTCCGACGAGCGTCTGCTGGTGAATCCGATAGGCCTCAGGTGTGATCAAAAGTCGCGGACGGACACAAAGGGACCGTCATCGGGCGCCGCCACACATGGCCGCCATGCTGCCCTCGCACAGTGGAGCAGCGGTACGGGCCAACTGTCCCTGCAGGACCGCGAGTGCGCTGGAGAGGCCGCGCACGTCGTCGAACTCGTCCAAGGATATGCCCGACAGGTCGATGAGCGCTGACTGCAGGCCCTCGGCACTTCCCTCCGTGTACGTCATGCCCCCATGGTGACCGAAGGCTGTCCTCTGGGGAAGACCCACTCCCCGGCGCCCGGGGTACGGCCCGCCCTCCCGGCCGGACGGCGAAGGCCCCCGCATCACCAGGGAGGCCTTCAACCGTTCGGTCTCACCGCCCAGCAGGGGGAACCGCTGGGCCCCGGCGCGTGATCAGGGGGTGACCAGGACCTTGCTGACCAGCGGCAGGTGGTCGGAGGCCGTCGGGTCGGCCTGCACCACGCGGGTGACCAGCGGCTTGACGTCGCCGGTGGTGTAGATGGCGTCGATGCGCTCGGTCGGGGCCTCGGCGGGGTAGGTCGCGCCGTCGCCACGGCCGTGCGCCGAACGGGCCCACGCGTCGGTGTAACGGGACTGCAGCGGCTGCGACTCGGGGGCGGTCGGCAGGGCGTTGAAGTCGCCGACGAGGACGGCCGGCTCCTTGTCGCCGATCAGGTCGACGATCTGCGGGGTCTGCTGGAGGCGGTCGGTCTGCGAACTGGCCGCCAGGTGCGTGCAGTAGAACTGCACAGCCTTGCCGCGCACGTTCAAGGTGGCGTGCAGCAGACCGCGCTGCTCCTGGCCGGGCGACTTGTAGAGCCAGGTGTTGTCCGACGCGGTGATCGGGTAGCGGGACAGAATGGCGGTGCCGTACTGGATCCGGTGGTCGCTGCCGGCCGGGGGCGCGTTGTCGATGTTGGCGCCGAAGACGACGTGGTAGCCGAGCAGCTTCGCGAGGTCGGCGGCCTGGTCGGCCCAGTCGCTGCGCGCGGAGTAGTGGTTGTCGACCTCCTGCAGGCCGACCACGTCGGCGCCGCTGCGGCGGACGACGTCCGCGATCCGCGGGACGTCGAGCACGTCGTCGGTGCCCTGGGCGTGGTGGATGTTGAACGTCATCACGTCCAGCACGCGGGCGCCACGGCCGTCGGCGGCGGGAGCCTTGCCCGTGGTGGCGGCGGCGGTGCCGGTGGTGGCGGCGAGGGCGAAGACGACGGCGAGGGCGGACAGGGTCCGGCGCAGCATGGTAAAGGTCCTCCAGGACGGCGACATGAACGATCACGATCGTGGTCGGGGCTCCTGGCGGACGCGTGACGGGCAGATGAAGACCGGGTCCCGTCCCCCGGTGCCGGTTGTCACGCCCCGTTCAACCCTCCGACCTGCGAGTCTGGTTGGGGTCCGGCCGGGAAGGCGAGTTGACCCTCGACCTGGTGGAGGGGGCAGAGTCCCAGGCGTGGAGAACGACATGCGCAGTATCGGTGAGCTGGCCCGGGACAGCGGACTGGGCGTGAGCGCACTGCGGTTCTACGACACCGCCGGGGTGCTCGTCCCGGCCCGGGTGGACCCGTCGAGCGGCTACCGCTGGTACGGCCCCGAGCAGTTGGAGGAGGCCCGGCTGCTGGCGCGGCTGCGCCGCACCGGTATGCCTCTGGCGGACGTCCGCCTGGTGCTGGCGGCCTGGTCCGGTGAGGACACCGGTCTCGTCCGCAAGCTGCTCGAGGCGCAACTGCGCCGTCTGGAGCGGGGGCTGTCCGAGGCACGCGCCGAGTTCTCCGCGATCCGTGCACTACTCGACCGCAAGGAGAACCTCATGTCCGCACCCGCCACCGGCGCCGTCCGCGTGACCGCTTCCGCCCCGGCTCTGGCCGCCGCGCTGGACGCGGTCCGTTTCGCCGCGGGGACCGATCCCGAGCTGCCGCTGCTCGGCGGCGTCCTGTTCGACATCGAGGGTGGGACGCTGCATGCCGTCGCCACCGACCGGTACCGGATGGCGGTGGCGCGGACCGATGTCACCGGGCACGAAGGGCCGCGCAGGCAGGTCGTCGTGCCGTCCCCGCTCGCCGACGCGATGCGGGCGCTGCTGGCCGACGCCCCGGCGTCCGTCGAGCTCACGGTGGACGGTGACCGCGTCGCCCTGGCGGCAGGCGACCGTCAGACGGCCGGTCGTTGCCCCGATCACGACTACCCCGACTACCGGCGCCTCGTGCGGCTGCCGGAGGGACGCCGCGTTTTCGTCGAGGTCCCGGCCTTGCGTGCGGCGTTGGAGACCGGCCCCGTCCGCGCCGGCGAAGCGCGGGAGCAGGACGGGATGTCCCCCGACATCAGCGTGCTCGCGGTGGCGGCCGACGGCACGGTGGGCGTGCGTGGGGACGGAGACGAGGGCCCGGACGACGTCGCGGTCAACCGCGAGTACCTGCTCCAGGCGCTCGCCGCTGGGGGCCGGGACCGGCTGGTGCTGGAGTTCGGCGTCCCTACGGCCCCCCTGGCGGTCCGCCGCCCGGACGACTCCGACGGCACGTTCTCGCTCCTGATGCCGGTGCGCCTGGACGCGTGACCGCTATCGCGAAACGGGTGCGCTCGCGGGCCGGTAGAAAACGTCACAGCAATGATGCCGAGTCGAGCCTCGATACCGACGTTGAAGCCGGCCAGTAATGCATCGCGTGCGGCAGGTCCAGAGCGGAGAACAGGTAACGAACGAGGCTCCCCGGCAGATATATTGAGACGTCAGACAACTTACTCAACCGCCGAGGAGCCTCGCCCCTGTTGCGCACAAGTCCTGGACCAGTCGGTGGTCACTCGATCAGTGAACCTCTGAAGAGGCTCAATGGTCGGGCCCCGACAGTCTAGGACGGATGAATCCCTACGAATTCAGTGGCTGGCCGTTCGCCGTACTCGGTTCCCAGCCTACGACTGTCGGCCGCTTTCCGTGATTGACGCAAAACTCTGTAAGCGCAGCTTCGATCACGTCCACGGTCACAACATTCCGCCGTTCGTACCACAAGGGGTATCCGGGATCTGCGGTAACGCGCGGATCAAACGAGGGTGGATTCTCGTTGTGTGACACCCAATAAAATTGGTCAGGAGCATCCGGATCCTCCTCGCCCCACCAAATCATCCCGCCGTAACCAGTCTGTCGATTGACCCCAAGCATGAGCGAATTTTCGGCCACGGCCGGGATTTCCGCACCTGCGGGGAGGTTAAATACGTGGAACGCTGCCACACTCCCAGCATCGAACCCCACAGCCACTTCGCGCTCAGATTCCAGCTCGTTCAATGCTCGGGAAATGGCGATCTCCACATCCCGGGGTTCAGAGACTCGACCCATCACGCCATTGATCCAAAATTCGACGATCATACCTTACCCGGCCCCTTGCCGTGGAACACTTCGGCCTCTCGCGCACCCGGGTACCACACCGTAAGCGTGGAATCGACGGGCAGGACGGCTTCTACCAGAACGCTGCAGCTGTCTCGTCCCGTGCACACGCCCTTGTTGTTGTTGATGACGATAGTCGCGTGCTGAACGTCCCCCATCAGCATTTTATAGGCAAGTTTCGTCTCGGCATGCGTGTCCCCCCAGAAGTCGGTTTGCCTGGGGTGACCATATCCTATCTTTTTCAGATAGGCCCGGACGCCTGCCGCGTCTGCATCATTCTGGCTGACAACGCGGTCGGGTAGACCGGGTATCGATCCTCCCTTGGAATCCCGGACTGCCCCAGTGGTGATCCACTCACCTCTGAGTTCGTCGAAGAGCGTCTTCACCCATACGGGGCATGACTCAGCATTGTGGACGAGGACGTCCTTGGTGCCGGTGGAGACGTAGTAGGTGTGGAGGTCGTCGACGGTGAGGTTGTAGGCGTCCTGGAGTCCCTGCCAGTCGCGGGTGCGTGCGACAACGGCCGTGGTGCCGTGCGGGGTGCGCAGGGTATCGCCGGCCTCGAGGTCGCCAGCGTACTTCCAGGTCCGGTCCCCCTCGGACCAGAAGGGATGGTGGCTGGTCGAGGTGAGCGTGGACCCGTCAGCGAGGGTGACGTCGGTGAAGTTGCGGTCGTCGGGGGTGTGGATGGTGTTCTTGACGCGCCGCGGACCAGTTACGCCGGTAATGGGGTCGGTGGCTACGACGAGGTCGCCCGTATTGACCTGCTCGATGGGGCTGCCTGCGCCATCGGCCATGAGGACCTTGGTGCCCGCTGGGAAACTGTCCGCCGCTTTGGTCAGACAGAAGGCAGTCAAACGGATAGCCCGCCCGGCTCGGAGTGCTTCGATTCCCTTGCCCAGCTTGGCAGCGTATTTCAGCTTGCCCCAGGGAACGACGCCGGCGACGGCCATCGTGCAGTCCAGCGCGGTGGGCTTGTCGATGCACCGCTGGATGTCGGCGATACCCGACAGTTCCAAACCGATCTTTACCCAGGTGTGGGGGTCCTTCGCCAGCGTATAGGCCTTGTCGATGGCCCCTTCGTCACAGATGGTCGTGTTGAACGGAAAGAACGTCTTATCGATCCCCTGCAGGTAATCGAAGCAGAACCAGTCGGGGTCGTCCGCTTCACGTTCTTCCTGCGCTTGCTGAAGGGCCTCCTCTTTCTCCTGCTCGGCGAGGTCGCGCGTTGCTGTCCAGGCTTGTTTGGCCTCCGCTTCTGCCTCGGCGGCACTCTTGCCGGCGGCGATGGCCGACGCGCGGGCCTTGCTGGCGGCCTTCTCGGCCTTCTGCGCTGACGAGCGGGCGTAGGAGGCGGAGAATTCGGCGTCGGCGGCGGAGTTCTCGGCAGCGGTGGCATCTTGTGCGGCCGCGTTTGCTGCGCTCCGCGCTGTAGCTGCTGATGCGGCCGCATTGGCGGCACTCTGGGTGGCGGCGTCCGCTGATGCCTTGGCATCGTCCGCGTACTGCTTGGCCTGATCGGCGGACTTCTTCGCCTCGGCGGAAGCGGCCGCTGCTTCCTCGGCGGCATTCTGCGCCGTCAGGGAGGCTTCGGCGGCGTACCAGGCGTTCTCTCGTGCCCGGGCGGCGACCAGGGAGCCTTCGGCAAGGAGCCGTTGGACTTGGTGGACGTGGGTGGTGGTGAGGTCGTCCTTGCGCTGGGCCGTGTACTGGCCGGTGCTGACGAACTCGTGGATCAGCTCCGGCGGGCCGGCAAGGGCGATTTTCGCGGCGGCCTGGAGTTCGGCGCCGCCGGTCTCAGCGAGGTGGGCGGTGATGACCCGTTCGTCGGAAAGTCGCTCGCCGTACTGGCCAATTTGCAGGAACTTCGCGAGGGTCGTGCCGTTTCCGTCAGCCAGTGCCGCTTTGGCGGCGTCGCTGACGCCGGGGCCGCCGGTTTCGGCGAGGCGGGCGATGTCGACCCGCATGTCGTCGCGTCCGGCCTGGTATTGGTCGGAGGTGTAGAAGGCCTGGATCTGTTCCGGGGTGCCAGTGCGCAAGGCTTCGGCGGCCGCAGTACGGACGGAGGCGTAGGGGCTCTGGTCGCTCAGGTCGACGACACGCTCGTGGACGTCGTTGTCGTTGGCTTCCTTCCAGCGGGTGCGCAGGTAGTCCAGGACGTCCTGGTCGGTGCCCGAAAGCGCTCGGGCGGCGGCTTCCTGGTGCCACGGGCCGAGCAGTTTCATCGCCTGCATGGCGAGTTGGCGGCCCTTGGCAGCGGTTGCCTGGATGTCGACGTCGGGGCGTCCGGCCTCCTCGGCAAGCGCTGTTGCGGTGTCGTTGAGGGACAGCGCCTCGACCTGGATGGTTGCGGAGGCCGAGACCAATGCCTCGGAGGTGGTCTTCATCGAGCGGGCACGCTCGATGGCCGCGTCCGTGCGGGTCGTCAGGTCGGCCGCTTCGGTTTCCCGGGCCAGGTCGAAAGCGTCCTTGGCCTTGTTCACCGCTGCGGTTGCGCTGTCGGCTGCTGCCTTGGCAGCATCGGCGTTCTTCTTGGCCACGGCGGCATAGGTCGCCGCATCCCCGGCGTGTTCGGCGGCCTCATCCGCGTAGTCTGCCGCCTTGTTGGCGTGTCCGGCAGCCGATCGTGCGGCGTCGCGGGCTCCGTAGGCGGCCGTGGCCGCACGGCGGGCCAAGTCGGCGGAGCGATCGGCGGCGGCGTCCGCGGCATTGGCATGCCGTCGTGCTTCGGCGGCTGCCACGCGGGCTTCGTTGGAGTGCACGCCGGCCGCATCCGCAGAGGCGTTGGCCTCGTCGGCGGCGTCGGCTGCCGCTCGCGCGTTGCTGGAAGCGCCCTTGGCGGCGTCGGAGGCAATTGCCGCAGCAGCAGAAGCAAGGCCCGCGTTCTCGGCTGCAACAGCCGAGGTCTCGGCGGCGTCCGCCGCAGCACGTGCCTGGCTGGCGGCCTCGTTCGCAGCGTTGGCGTCGGCCTTGTCATGGGCGGCGGCAATGGCTGCCTTGTAGGCCCTGTTGGCTGCTTCAGAGGCCGCAGCAGCCGCCGAAGCGGTTTGTGCGGCGGCCACTGCGGCCCGTCGTGCGGCACGGTTGGCGGCGTTGGCCGCCCCGATGGCCTCCTGCGCCGCGTCGGCCGCTCCACGGGCGGCGTCTGCGGCCTGCTTGGCCTTGATCGCAGCCTTTTTGGAATCGTCCTTGGCAGCCTCGGTCTCCGCGGCCGCCTTCTGCGCGGCTTCCTTGGCCAGCTTGGACGCCTCGACCGCCTTCTTCGACGACTCCTCAGCCGCCTTCCGGGAGTCCTCGGCCTGCGTGCCGGCCAACTTGGCCTGTTCGATCAGCTGAGCGATCGTGGAGTGCTCCTGGTCGCGGTCACGAGCGATGAACTGCCCGAGCTCCAGGAACTCGACCATCTCCTCGGGCGAGCCACGAAGTGCGACCCGGGCCGCGGTCTTCACGTTGGGACCGCCGACCGTGGCCAATCGGGCGACCTCGACACGGTTGTCGTCCTGACCCGCGGCATACTGGCCCGTCGTCAGGAACAGTTCACGGTCCTCGAAGGTGCCCTGCAGGGCGTCCTTGCCCGCCGCCTGCACACCTGCCCCGCCCAGAGTGATGAGGCGCGCGATCTCGACCTTGCGGTCCTCGTCCAGCGGCTCCTCATAGCCGTAGAGGAGGAAGGTCTCCAGATCGGCGGGCGACTCCAGCATCGCCTCTTTGGCGGCGAGTCGCATGCCAGGACCGCCGGTCATGACCAGTCGTGCGGTCTCGACACGGTTGTCGTCGTACTGGATGGACTCCGCTGCGTCGAGGAACTTGCGGATCTCCTCGTCACCGCCGAGCAGCGCCTGCTCGGCGGCCTCCTTAAGGCCTGCTCCGCCGGTCTCCCAGTAGCCGACGATCTCGGCCCGCACGTTCGCGGGCAGCGTTCCCGGCTCCGCCGCCGCGGCGGCGGGGGTTCCGAGAAGGCCCGACAGAAGACCCGCGGAGAGCAGTATTCGTAAA
The DNA here is from genome assembly GCF_033792735.1 of Streptomyces sp. PA03-3a. NCBI lineage: Bacteria > Bacillati > Actinomycetota > Actinomycetes > Kitasatosporales > Streptomycetaceae > Streptomyces > Streptomyces sp. PA03-3a. The sequence goes on along the minus strand of NZ_JARAVM010000017.1, from coordinate 104,377 downwards.
GCCTGCCTAGGGCCCGAGAATCTCAGCGCCCCTGAACCGACGGTTCGGAATGACATACGCCGCCCCACTCGACAACTCCCCTTTTTACTTGAAGAAATGTCCAGCAGGATTGTGCGCGATGTGTATACGGGTCCGCAGATCGACTCATCCACCCATTTCCAGAGTTACCAGAAATGACGACTTGTACATTCACGCACCGCTGGAGCCGCTTGATCGTACACCGAACTTGACTGCACTGTAGGAGAGTTGGCGAGTGTCCTGTTGCGTACACGTCAGGTAGATTAATGGCTTCGCGAGTGGATCATCACCTCCGTTCCCGCTGATCCGCCCATAGGGCGCTATGCCCCGTTCGAAGCAGAACACGGAATTTTGCGCAGATACGAACCGGCACTTGGGCGAGCAGCACCCGCACCCCAAGTGAACAAAGCGTGAGTAAGATCTGGATAAGCTGCGCCTGATGAATTACGCTGCAACTACTCCCGCCACGCCCTTGACTGCGATTCATTTTGGGAAAAGTTCCGCACATTCCTGTCCAGTTTATTTACCGAAGGGCCTTCCATGCTGATAACCCGTGCGCGCAAGATACTGCTGGGCGCCGTGGGCTCGGTACTCCTGACATCAGTGACGACCCTCGGTGTGGCTTACGCCGACAACGGCGACACGGCAGCGCCCGCCACTGCGGCTGACGGTGGACCGTCCTATGCCGTCGAGGACTTCAACTATCCGGGCGCGGCCAAGGTCCAGGAGGAGACGGGCGCCCTCCTCAAGCGTGGCGACGGCCATATGGTGATGACGTCCTGCGACGGCGGCGAGGACATCTCGATTATGAGCCGGGCCGGGCAGAAGGACTTCTGCTTCGACGTCACGACCAAGCCCGCCTTCCTCGCTCTCGAGATCCCGCAGGCCTACGGCATCTGGACTTCGGCCGATCCCGTGAAGACCACCATCCGCGAGGACGACGGCACCACCACCGTCATCAACGCACCCGCCAACGACTTCACCGGATACGGCGAATCCGGCGCCTCCGGCGAGCCGACGACGCTCATCGAACTGCGTGTGACCGCCTGACGGGTCCGACTCCCACCGCACCGTTCGCCCTCAGCCGCCTGGCGTCCCTCACTTGACAGCGCCAGACGCGGCGTTCACCTCTTCGGAGTTCCCCCATGCCCATAACCCGTCCTCGTGTGGCCTTGACGAGCGCTCTGCTCTCGGCCACCGCGGTCACAGGCGCCCTCACCTCCGCGCCGGCCCACGCTGTCACCGGAACCCCCGCCGCAGCCGGCAGCTACGCCTTCACCGCTCGCATCGACATCGACAACGGCGCACGGGCCTGCTCCGGTGCGCTGGTCGACGCCGACTGGATCGTCACCGCCGGCTCGTGCTTCGTGAACGACCCCGCGAGCGGGACCACGCCGCCGGCCGGCAAGCCGGCCAAGCCCGTCACCGCCACCATCGGTCGCACCGACCTGACCACCACCTCCGGCGAGGTCCGAGGCATCGTCGAGCTGGTACCCCGAAACGACCGCGACCTCGTGCTGGCCCGGCTCAGCCGTCCCGTCACCTCCGTCGCACCGGTCAAGATCTCCTCGACCGCACCGACTGTCGGCGAGCAGCTCACCGTCACCGGTTACGGACGCACCAAGACGGAATGGGCGCCGCTCAAACTGCACAGCGGAACCTTCGGTGCGGGAGCCACCCAGACCACGACCACGCAGATGACCGGGCAGAGTGAATCCGCGGTCTGCGCCGGAGACACCGGCGGTCCTGCCCTGCGGCCTTCCGGTGGCACGTACGAGCTGGTCTCGGTCAACAGCCGCTCCTGGCAGGGAGGCTGCTTCGGTCAGGACACCGCCGAGACCCGCACGGACGCGGAGAACTCCCGCGTGGACGATCTCGGTGACTGGGTGCAGACCATCGTCAGCAGGGCGAGGGTCTCGGACTTCAACTGCGACGGCATCGAGGACATCGCCGTCGCCGACCCCAAGGCGACCGTGGGCGGTGACGCCGGCGCAGGCCTGATACGCATCGTCTACGGAGGTGGAAAGGGCACAGCGGAGATCAACCAGGATCTCGACTGGGTGCCCGGAGGAGCCGAAGCCGACGACTGGTTCGGCGAGTCCATGGACGCTGTCGACTACAACCAGGACGGCTGCACCGACATCGTCGTCGGCACCCCTTCCGAGGACCTCGCCACCGCCGCCGACGCAGGCATGGCCGACATCCTCTACGGCGCCCCCAGCGGCGTCGGAACGGGCACGCTCAAGTTCACCCACTTCGAGCAGGGCCAGGGCACCGGCGTACTCGGCGCCTCCACCCCTGAGTCCGGCGACCGACTCGGCCAGGCCGTCGCCGCCGGCACCACTGCCGCGGGCGAGCCCTTCGCCGTCATCGGCATACCCGGTGAGTCCCTCGGCACCATCGCCAAGGCGGGTGACGCGCTGTACGTACACGGCAGCGGCATGGCCGTTGTCGGCATCAGCCAGGACAGCACGGGCGTGCCTGGCACGGCGGAGGCGAACGACGGGTTCGGCAGCGCCGTCGAGGCCGACGGCAACCACATCGCCATCGCCGCGTCCAACGACGCCATCGGCACCAAGGCGGGCGCCGGCACCGTCATCGTCTTCGACCACAAGCTGAACGCCGAAGGCAAGCCCACACCGCTGTTCGGTCTCGACCAGGACCTCGACACCGTCGCAGGCGCCGCCGAGGCCGGCGACCAGTTCGGCGCGTCCCTGGCCATGATCTCCTACCGGCCGACCAGTTCCTCGACGGCCACAGACTCCATCCTGGCCGTGGGTTCGCCGGGAGAGGACCTGGACATCGACGGCGCAGCCAAGGCCGACGCGGGCAACGTCATCACCTTCCGTGTGACCGCGGCCGGTACCTACAGCCAGATCACCGAGATCGACTCCGGTACGGCCACCGACGATGTGATCGGCACCTCCGAAGCCGGCGACCGCTTCGGCCAGGCGCTGGCGGCTGTGAACACCGCACCCCGCGCGGTCGGCTCGGCCGCCACGCTGAGGCTTGCCGTCGGTATCACCGGCGAAGCCATCGGCACCACCGCGAAGGCCGGTGCGATCACCACTTTCGCCCTGCTCGGCTCCCCCGGGGCCAACGACCACTGGATCGAGTCCGGTGACGCCTCCGGGATTCCGGGAGCCCCGGCCGCCAACGCACAGCTGGGCGCGAGCCTCCACTTCACCGCGACCAACCTCTACGTCGGCATGCCCTACGGCCCCAGCACCTACGGGGCCGTGCACTCACTGCCCATGAGCAACGTGACAGCGGGCGGCGTTGACGGCACCGTCACCACCTTCCAGCCGGGCAGCAACGGCCTCCCCGCAGTGGGCGGCCGCTTCGGATACAACGTCCGCTGATCGCAGCACGGACAGCCCCCCGCCCGTCCCTCGACGAAGATCACATCGAGGGGCGGGCGGGAAGCCTCCAAGCAGCTCCCAGCCCAAGCGTTGCGCTCGATCTGCCACCAAGGAACTCACACATGCCACAGGCCCAACCCGTGCGTCTCGGCGCACTGGCCACATCCCTGATCGCGGGATCTCTCGTACTGACCGTTGTGCCCGCTACCGCTGCGAACGGCACTGCGGTCGCCTCCGGTGACACCACCTACGCCTACACCGCGCAGCTCATCATCGGCGACCATGATCGCGGCTGCTCCGGTGTCCTGGTCGACCCCCAGTGGGTCGTGACGGCCGGGTCCTGTTTCGTGGACGATCCCGCGTCCGGCTCCGTACCCGCGGCGGGTCTGCCCGCCAAGTCCACCAAGGTCACCGTCGGCCGCACAGACCTCACGACCGCAGCGGGTCTGGTCACCACGGTCACCGAGCTCGTCCCGTACCAGGGGCGCGATCTGGTCATGGCACGCCTCGCGCAGCCGGCCACGGGGATCACCCCGGTCGCCCTCTCCATTGCGCCGCCTGCCGTGGGTGAGACGCTCAAGGCGGTGGGTTTCGGCCGGACCAAGACGGAGTGGTCTCCGCTCAAGCAACACACTGGCACTTTCGTCGTCGATGCCGTCGACAGCGGCAGTCTCGCGGTCACCGGCCAGAACGGCGACGCCATGTGCGCGGGCGACACAGGTGGCCCCCTCGTCATCGAAAGAAGCGGCAAGGCCGAACTCGTCGCTGTCAACAGCAGGTCGTGGCAGGGGGGCTGCTGGGGGACGGAGGGCACCGAGACGAGGACCGGCGCGGTCAGCACACGGATCGATGACCTGAGCGCGTGGATCCAGCAGGTTCGGTCCATGCCGCAACAGGCGCAGGTCACGGCCGGTGACTTCGATGGTGATGGCAAGACCGACGTGGCGGCACTGTACGACTACGGCAAGGACGCGCAGGGCCGCGGTCAGAGCAGCCTGTGGGTCTTCGACAGTGACGGCACGGCGTACCGTAGCCCGCGCGTGGTATGGGACAGCGGGGCGATCAGCTGGACCTGGACTTCAAGCAAGCTCACTTCGGGCGATTACAACGGGGACGGCAAGGACGATGTCGGCGTCCTCTACAACAACGGCCAGGCCGGCGGGAAGAACCTGAGCAAGCTGTGGACGTTCATCAGCAACGGCGACACCTTCCAGACACCCAAGGTCGCATGGGAAAGCGGGGCCAGCAGCTGGAGCTGGGACGCCAGCAAGCCGGTCTCCGGAGACTTCACAGGTGACGGCAAAGACGACGTCGGCGTCCTCTACAACTACGGTCTGATCGACGGCAAGAACCAAAGCAAGCTGTGGACGTTCACCAGCAACGGCGACACCTTCCAGACACCCAAGGTCGCATGGGAAAGCGGCGCCACCAGCTGGAGCTGGGACGCCAGCAAGCCCATCTCCGGAGACTTCACAGGTGACGGCAAGGACGACGTCGGCATCCTCTACAACTACGGTCAGACCGGCGGCGACTACCGCAGCAAGCTGTGGACGTTCACCAGCAACGGCGACACCTTCCAGACGCCGAAGGTCGTCTGGGACGGCACGCCCTGGAGCTGGGACGCCAGCAAGCCTGTGACCGGCGACTACAACGGCGACGGCAAAACCGACATAGGCATCCTCTACAACTACGGTCTGATCAACGGCAAATACAACAGCAAGCTGTGGACGTTCACCAGCAACGGCGACACCCTCCAGACACCCAGGACCGCCTGGGACAGCGGCGCCACCAGCTGGAACTGGAATGCCAGCCAGCCCGTCTCCGGCGACGCCAACGGTGACGACAAGGACGACTTGGCCGTTTGGTATGACTACGGCACCACCGCCGACGGCCGCACCCGCCAGGGTCTCTGGAACTTCACCAGCACTGGCACCACCATGACGACCCCCCACCGAGACTGGGACAGCGCCCTGCAGTAGCGACGGCGTGAGCCCGCGAAGCCCTCTGCCAGACGCCCCCGGCGTCTCGCAGAGGGCTTCTGCGGCTTCCGCAGGGCGCCGGCGGATCGTGTCTCCTTGGACCCGCAGGGTCCGTCACCCGAACCCGATATGTGGGCGCGCGGTGTGCGCGTATGCGGAATCGCAATCGTTGATGCGGCTTCCTGTGCAACCCGTCGGGGCCGCGGCGTAGTAGTGAGTGGCGAGCGAGTCACCGCCGCCGTCGGCCGAGGCCGCACGCATGAAATTCATCAACCAGCAGGGAGCGTCACGTTGTCCGGATCCAAAGATGTGTCCATAGCCGCTGCGTTGCTGGGCGGTCTCCTGTTGCTGACGGGGTGCACCGGTTCCTCCGGCTCCGACTCCGCCGCTGTCACGTCCACTTCGCCTTCGGCGGAGGCGTCCGCCTCGGCGAGTGGCTCCGCCTCGGCGAGTGGCTCCGCCTCGGCTAGCGCCTCCGCCTCCGCGTCGGCGAGCACCTCCACCTCGGCGGCGCCGTCGTCCCGCTCCACCACCCCCAAGGCCACCGCCGCCACCCGGCAGGCGCCGGCCTCCGTCCCCGGCTGCCGCAACCTGGCCGCCGGCGGGGAGGCCAAGGCCGCGGTGACGCGGGCGTACCAGCGCGGTTTCCCGCGCTTCGTGCACATCGCGCCGGCGCCGGGGCGGTTCTTCTACGGCCAGTGCGGCACGGTCCGCTATGCCGCCGCCCAGTTCCAGCCCACCGGGGGCGCGACCGAGGGCGAGCTGGTGGGCCTGCAGGACGAGGGCAGTGCCATGAAGTACTTCCGCGCCTCCTCCGGGAGCGACTGGAGTTACGTCGCCACCGACGGCTTCCCCGCGAGCGAGGGCGGTTGCCGCGCCATCACGCAGATCCCCCGGGCCCTGGCCACGGCGTGGCGGAACTGCCGCGTCGCGGGCTGAGGTAGGCCGCCGAGCGGGGCGGCACAACGGTTGCGTCACCGGGACGGCGCAGTGCGGCAGGGGCTCTCCCGCCGCGGCGCCGCCCCTGCCGCGAAGGGGAATCACAGGTCAGGGCGCCCTCGTCCGTCGCGCCCCGGTCGACGGACGATATTCCTCTCATCGCACCAAATGTCGTGAATATGTAGATTTCCAAGGAGTCGCCCTGAGGCGTGGGACAACAGGACTCCGGCCCGCCGGAGTCCGCCGAGGAACGGGGTAACCGACGATGGCCACTGACTCACCCGTGCAACTCGGCATGATCGGCCTCGGCCGCATGGGCGCCAATCTCGTGCGCCGGCTGATGCGCGACGGCCATCCGTGCGTCGTCCACGACCTCAACCGGGACGCCATGCTGGAACTGGAGAAGGAGGGCGCGACGGCCGCCGCCTCCCTCCAGGACTTCGTGCAGAAGCTGGCACCGCCCCGGAACGTGTGGCTGATGGTCCCGGCGGGGGCGGTGCAGTCGACGCTCGACGAGCTGACCGCGCTGCTGCAGCCCGACGACACCGTCATCGACGGCGGCAACTCCTACTACCGCGACGACATGGCCCGCGCCCGGCAGCTCGCCCCGCAGGGGATCCACTACGTCGACTGCGGCACGTCCGGCGGTGTCTGGGGGCTCGACCGCGGCTACTGCCTGATGATCGGCGGCGAGGACGAGCCCGTGGCGCGGCTGGACCCGATCTTCCGCACCATCGCGCCCGGCCGCGGGGACGCCGAGCCCACGCCCGGCAGGACCCGGACGGACGGGACGGCGCCGGAGGGCTATCTCCACTGCGGGCCGAGCGGCGCCGGCCACTTCGTGAAGATGGTCCACAACGGGGTGGAGTACGGGATGATGGCGGCCATCGCCGAGGGCCTCAGCATCATCCGGCACGCGGACGCGGGGCTCGGCCGCAGGGACGTCGACGCCGAGACGGCGCCGCTGCGCGAGCCCGAGGCGTACCAGTACGAGATCGACGTGGCCGAGGTCGCCGAGGTCTGGCGGCGCGGCTCCGTGATCGGCTCCTGGCTGGTCGACCTCGTCGCCGACGCGCTGGCCCGCTCACCGCAGCTCGACCAGTTCACCGGCCGGGTCTCGGACTCCGGCGAGGGCCGCTGGACCATCCAGGCGGCGATCGACGAGAGCGTGCCCGCCCCCGTCATCAGCGCCTCGCTGGCCGAACGGTACGCGTCGCGCGGACTGGGCGAGTTCGGCGACAAGGTGCTGTCCGCGATGCGCGGCGAGTTCGGCGGCCACGCCGAGAAGACCGGGTGAGGCCGCCATGTCCCAGGCTTCCTCCTCCCCCACTCACGGCCCGGTCCCCGAGGACCACGTCGTGGTGCTGTTCGGCGCGACCGGCGACCTCGCCCGGCGCAAGCTGCTGCCGGGGTTGTTCCACCTCGCCAAGGCGGGGCTGCTCCCGGCCCGCTACCGCATCGTCGGCTCGGCGCCCGCCCAGAGCGCGCTGAGCGACGAGGAGTTCCGCAAGCACGCGCGGGACGCGGTCGCGGAGTTCGGCCGGTCGAAGCCCCAGGGCCGGGCGTGGGAGGAGTTCGAGGCCGCGCTGTCGTTCGGCGCGTGCGACGCCGGCGCCGCCGGCCCGCTGATCGCGGCCGTACAGGAGGGCGAGCGGGCCGTCGGAGGCAAGCCGCGGCGGCTGTTCCACCTGGCGGTGCCGCCGAGCGCCTTCACGTCCGTGGTGGAGACGCTCGGGGCGAGCCGGCTCTCCGAGAACGCCCGGGTGATCGTGGAGAAGCCCTTCGGCACGGACCTCGCCTCGGCACGGGCGCTCAACGCGTCGATCCACGCCGTCTTCGACGAGTCCCGGGTCTTCCGCATCGACCACTTCCTCGGCAAGGAGTCGGTCGACAACATCCTCGCCCTGCGCTTCGCGAACGGCCTCTTCGAGCCGGTCTGGAACCGCGACCACATCAGCCATGTGCAGATCGACGTGCCGGAGAGCATCAGCATCGAGGGCCGTGCGCAGTTCTTCGAAGGCACCGGCACGTTCCGCGACATGATCGTCACCCATCTCTTCCAGCTGCTGGGATTCATCGCCATGGAGCCGCCCACGGCGCTCCAGGCGCAGTCCCTGCGGGACGAGAAGGAGAAGGTCTTCGAGTCGCTGCAGCCCGTGGACCCGGCGCATGTCGTCCGCGGGCAGTACGAGGGGTACCGGTCCGAGCCGGGCGTGGACCCGAAGTCGGACACCGAGACGTTCGTCGCGCTGCGGGTGGGGATCGACAACTGGCGCTGGGCGGGGGTGCCGTTCTACCTGCGCTCGGGCAAGTCCCTGGCCGAGGCGCGGCATGTCGTGACCCTGGGCTTCCGGGAACCGGCGCTGCGGATGTTCCCGCTGGCCGCGCGCGGCCACGCCGGGGACCGGAGCAACGCGCTGGTGATCGACTTCGACGACCCGGGCCGGATCACGGCCTCGTTCCTGGTGAAGGACCCGGGCCCCGCCATGCGCCTGAGCAGGGCGGAGATGGTCTTCAGCTACGCGGAGTCCTTCAACTCCATGCACGCGTTGGAGGGCTACGAACGCCTGCTCCTGGACGCGATGCTGGGCGACCAGTCGCTGTTCACCCGCTCGGACGGCATCGAGCGCCTGTGGGAGGCGTCGACCCCGCTGCTGGAGAACCCGCCCCCGGTCGAGCCGTACGCTCCGGGCTCCTGGGGCCCGGACAGCGTCCGGCATCTCATCGCGCCGCACCACTGGAGCCTTCCGCACCGGAAGTGAGCGTTCCTCTGGAGGGGCCGGGCCTCGACGGACGGCCGCGGCGGGCGTCGCCGGCTCACCGCCTGAGGCGGGGGGCCCGGCGGCACCCCACCCGTCAGTCCGCCAGGGGAGCCGTCAGGTTCCCGATCCGCGTGACCGCCCAGCGCACCATGATCACCGTCACCATGGCGCTGGCCACGACAGCGGTGACGATCGAGGCGGCCGAGCCGGAATGCAGCGCGGTCAGGAACGGGACGACCAGCGTGACCACCGCCGCCAGCGCCCCGGCGCCGTACCAGCCCAGGAACAGCACCGGGCCCATGCTGCCGGCCGGAGACTGGGCCGACGACATCAGCAGATGGTGCTTGGTCGCCCCCCGGCAGGCGTTGACCAGCGAAGCGCCCACCAGCGGCGGCACCAGGGCCGGTGCCAGCCACGCGCGGGCCCCCGCGCCTTCCCCGGCCAGCACCGCCGCCGCCACCAGGGCGACCACCAGCCCCAACACGACGGGCACCGCCGTGTGCCGCAGCATCAGGCCCCGGTAGGGATACGGCGCCCACGACGCGCGACGGGTGTCGTCGGTCTCCACCCGGGCCGGCTCCATCAGCTGGGTCAGCGACCAGTAGCCGAAGACCAGTGCGGCCAGCGCCGCCGTCACGCCCGTCCCGCCGTGCGCCGAGGCCGCCAGAACCGCGCCCAGTACGGCCAGGACCCCCAGCACCACTGCCCGGCCCAGCCGGCCCGGGGTCCGCAGCAGCGCGAGTGTGTCCCGCCACGGCACCGCCAGTTCGGCCCGGCGGGGCGCCGGCAACCTCCATCGCACCGACCGGCCCCCGCCGGTGACCCCGGCCACCGCCTGCCGCGCGGTACGGAACTCCACCGTGCGCAGCGCGGCCATCACGCCGGTCGCGGTCCGCGATCGCCGCCGTACCGCGGACAGCGCCAGCGACCCGGTGAAGCGGTGTGCCGCGGCCAAAGCGCCGGCCACCACGCCCGTCAGCAGGACGCCCGCGGCCCAGCCGCCCGGCAGCGCGGCCGGTGTGGGGGCCAGCGCGGCCAGCCCTGCCCAGCCCCAGGGCCCGGACCACAGCTCCACCCGCTCCAGCCCGGGCAGCCGGTCGCCCCTGACCGCCAGCACGGTCTGCGCCACCAGCGCCAGCACCGCCATGGCGACGTACGGAGTGGCCAGCCGGGCCCAGCGGGCCACCCGTTCGCTGCCCTCCACCGCGGTGGCCAGTGCGGTCGCCAGCAGCGGCAGACCGCTGCCGCCCAGCAGGCACCAGCCGAACGCGGCGGGCAGCCCGACACCGACCGTCAGGCCCAGCGCGATCATGCCGATCACCGAGACCAGCAGCCCGGCGCCGCCCGCGATGGCGGCCGACCCCCAGAACCACGGCCGCAGCACCCGGGCGACGTTCACCGGCTGGGCCAGCAGCCAGTCCACGGTCTCGCGCGGCGGCACCACCGGCCCGCGCCACTGGGCGTCCCAGGAGGCGACCAGCAGCCATCCCAGCCCCAGCGCGCAGGACCCGGCCGGCAGCGCGGCCAGGATCGCCGGTCCGTGACCGGAGTAGTCGGCGCCCATCGACTTCTCGAGGAACAGCCCCAGGCTCGGCAGCCCTCCCCACACCGCGAGGAGCAGAGCCACGCAGTACACGGCGTAGGCGATCTGGCTGGTCCTCTTGCGGCGGTGCGGGGTGCGCAGGTCGCGGATCAGCCGCAGCGTCTCGCGCGTCCAGTCGTCCTCGTCGGACCAGGCCGCGGAGTGCTCGCCCGTCTCCTCGGCCCCTTCGGCAAGGGTGGTCACCGGGCACCGTCCGGGCTCTCGGCCAGCCAGGTCAGTCCGTCGGTCCCGGTGGCGAGCACCTCGTCCGGGTGGCCGTCGGCCACCACCTTGCCGTCGGCGAGGACCAGCACCTGGTCGGCGACCGCCTGGGCCAGTTCCGCGTGGTGTGTCACCAGCAGCACCCCCACGCCGTCCGCGGTCTCCTTCTTGATCAGGTCCGCCAGCCGCCGCCGCGCGCCCGGGTCGAGTCGCTGTTCCGGCTCGTCCAGCAGGAGCAGGTCGCGCGGCCGGACCATCGCGGAGGCCAGCAGCAGGGACTGGAGCTGCCCGGAGGACAGTGCCCCCGGCAGGGCGTCGGCGTGGTCGGTCAGCGTCCGCTCGGCCAGTACGTGGCCGATCCAGTCGCCGGCGTCCTCCACCCCGTGGGCCACCGCCACCAGCTGCAGATGCTCGCGCACGGTGAGGTCGGGGTAACAGGCCGCGGTGTCGCCGACCACCGCCACCCGGGCCCGGACCGCGGGGTCGTTCTCGTTCATCGGCTCGCCGTCGAACGTCACCGTGCCGGTGCTCGGCTTGTCGCGGCCGGCCGCTATGCGCAGCAGTGTCGACTTGCCGGAGCCGTTGTGGCCGAGCAGCGCCACGCACTTCCCGGACCGCAGTCGCAGGTTCATGGTGGCCAGCGCGGTGCGCTTGCCGTAGACCCGGCTGACGCCGCTGAGCTCTAGCAATGGTGGTGCACCCATGTCGCCGGGCCTCTCGTCTACCGCGAACGCTGTCCCCGCTTCGGCCTCGGGGTGACGGCCCGGAGCGGCCCGGCCATTGTCCACGCTCCGCCCGGCCGGGGGAGCGCTGGGTGTCCTTGGTCACTCCGGGTGCAGGGCGCCTGCGAGTCCGTTGGTGAGAGGTCGCGGTCCCTGAAGACCTGGTGATCGGCTTGCCACTGCGCGGTCAGCCGGTCGACGGTGGCCGACGACGGTCCGGTGGCGGAACTGCGGACCTCTCCGGCGCGGGCACGAAGTTCCGGGTGGAGAGTCCGTGCGGGTAGAGCAGCGGCAGCACCTCGCGGCCTTCGGGGACTTTGGGGCACCACAGCGGCAGGGTCGCCGAGGAGAGCCGCCCGGGGTGCCCCTCTCTCTGCGTTCGGGCAAGTCCCTCGGTGAGGCGCGGCACGTCGGACGCTCGGCTTCCGGGAACCGGCCCTGCGCATGTTCCCGCCGACCGCGCGGGGCCGCTCCGAGGCCCGCAGCGACGCCCTGGTGATCGACTTCGACGACCCGAGCCGGATCACCGCCTCCTTCCCGGTGAAGGAACCAGGCCCCGTCATGCCCCTTGAGCACGGCGGAGATGGTCCTCGGCTGCGCCGACTCCTTCAACACCATGCACGCGCTCGAGGGCTACGAGCGCCTCCTCCTGGACGGGATGCTGGGCGACCAGTCCCTGTTGACCCGCTCCGACGGCGTCGAGCGCCTCTGTGAGGCGTCCACCCCGCTGCTGGAGACCGCCCCGGTCGATCTCTACGCGCCGGGCTCCTTGGGCCCGGACAGCGTCCGGCGGCTCATCGCACCGCACCACTGGAGCCTTCCCCACCGCAGGTGAGCCGCGGGGCTTGCGTGCGGTCCCGGACGATGATCTTGCCGGTGTTCTCGCCGCGCAGCATTCCCAGGAACGCGTCCACGATGTGCTCGAAACCGTCGACCACCGTCTCGTCCGAGGCGAGCCGGCCGCTTTGCAGATGCGGCACCGCGAACTCGTACAACTCATCCTGCAGGTCGCGGTAGTTGCGGACCAGGAAGCCTTCCATACGGATGCTCTTCTCCACGATGTCCGCGTGGTTGAAGCGCGGCGGCGGCGCGTCGGGGGTGTTGTACTGGCTGATCGTGCCGATGCGGACGACGCGCCCGAACTCGCGCAGGGATCCCACCGCCGCGGCCAGTTGCTCGCCGCCGACGTTGTCGACGAACACATCGATGCCGTCAGGCGCGGCCTTGCCGAGGAGGTCGGCGGCCGGCCCGTCGTGGTAGTCGAAGACGGCGTCGTAGCCCACCTCCCGCATGAGGTGTCCGGCCTTCGCCGACGAGCCCGCGCTGCCCACGAGCCGTCCTGCGCCGAGCAGCCTGGCGAACCGCCCGGTCGCCGTGCCGACGCCGCCCGCGGCGGCCGACACGAACAGGTCCTCGCCCTCCTGGAGCCGGGCGATCCGGGTCAGGCCCACATAAGCGGTCAGGCCGGTGCCGCCGAGGGTGCTCAAGTACGCGGTGAGGGGGACTCCGTCGAAACGGGGCAGCCGCCGGATCTCCTCGGGCGTGACCACCGCGTGCGTGCGCCAGCCCTGCCGGTGGAACACGATCTCGCCCTCGGCCAGCGCAGGCGTGCGCGAGGCGGTCACCCGCCCGATGGTGCGGCCTTCCAGTGGTGCGTGGAGCGTGAAGCCGCCGGGCATGTCGTCCATCATCTCGCGGTGGTAAGGGTCGACGGACCAGTAGAGGTTCTCCACGAGCGCGCTGCCGGCCGCGGGCTTGGGAAGCGTGGACTCGACGACGGCGAAGTGCCCGGCGGTGGGGAAGCCGTGTGGGCGGGCGGTCTGGTGCACGGTGAGCGCGGTCTCGTTCATGACCGGACGGTAGGGCGGGAATGCGCCGCCTGGGCAGCCGGTTGGGCTCATGCGACGCACCGTTCCATGAGCAGCTCTCATACGCTGAGGTGAACGCCCCGTGGCCCGTACGACCGACTCCGATCTCGCCCCGCACGAACTGCGCGTCCTGGTGGCGGTCGCGGACACCGGCGGCTTCTCGGCCGCGGCCGGCACTCTCGGGCTGACCCAGTCCGCGGTCTCCCACTCGGTGCGCGGCAGCGAGCGCAAGATCGGGGCCGTCCTCTTCGAACGCGGTCGTACCGGCGCCCGCCCCACTCCTGCCGGGGAGAAGGCCGTCGCGCACGCCCGCCGCGTCCTCCGCCTGCTGGACGTCCTGACCGCCGAGGCGCGCGGCGCGGGCCGGCCCGATGCCGTGGAGGGGCCGCTGCGGATCGCGGCCTTCCGCAGCGCGGCTCTCCACCTGCTGCCGCCCGTGCTGCGGCGGCTGCGCGCCCGGCACCCCGGGATCGAGCCGCGGGTTCGGATCGTACGCGAGGTGGGGCGCGGCACCGCGGGCGAAGTGGCCGACGGGAGGGCCGACATTGCCCTTGCCACCCTGGGCGGCTCCGTACCGCTCCCACCAGGTCTGGTCGCAGGCGGACTCCTTGAGGAGCCGTACGCCCTGGTGCACGCGACGGGTCACGCCGCCCCCCGCTCGCTTCCGCTGGTCGACTGGGCCGAGAACTGCGGCTCGTACACCCGCGAGTGGTGGGCCGCGCAGGACTGGATCCCGAAGGCGACCGTCGAGGCCGAGGACGACGGCGCGGTGCTGTCCTTGGTGAGCGGAGGCCACGGGATGGCGATCATGCCGGCGCTCTCCCTGGTCGGGGCACCGGACTCCGTCGAGATCTCCGACCTCGGCCCGGCACGCCCGACCCGCCGGGTTGGCTACGTCACCACCTCCGAACTGGCCGGATCCGCCGTCGTGCGCGCCTTGGTGCGGGAACTGCGGGCGGCGGTCCCGCAGGGTGAGGGCCTTGTCAGCGGCGAGGCTTGATCCGGTCGAATGCGTGACCCGGGAGTGACCGGTACTGGTCGGTCGACGGCTGCGGCCAGACTGGCTCAGCCGGTTGGGGTGGCCAGGCCGATCGCGAGGTTGCGGAAGGTGGCGGCCGCGGCCCGGCTGCACAACGACGCCATCGCGGTCGCCGACGGGCAGGTCTCCCGCCGATGACCGACCCCGACCTCGCAGGCCCCTGCATGAAGGTCGTGCACCGGGCCGACCACGATGACGACACGACGTGCTCGACGCCGGCGCAATGCCTACCCCGGGTGAGGACCCGGTCGGGCGCGAACCCAGAACACGTGACGGTACCGGTCCTCCTGGAAGTCAAGGCGCCTGACGCGAACTTGAAGAGCAGTGCGGCCCCAAGCGCCCGCCGTTGGGACGCCCAGCAGTTCGACCGCCTGGACGCCGAGATCCGCTCCGTGTTGGGCGCCGTCGATCTCATCACGCACGGCACCTGGGCGCGCACCGAGTGGTGGCGAGGCGCGGCGAATCCAAGCTCACCTTGCCGACGCCAGGTCGTCCAGCAAGACGTCCAGCACCGCCTCTTCCTCGACGCGGACCCCGAGCTCGGCAAGGGCCTCGGAGAGTGTCGGGTCCCACGGGGAGGCGGCAGGTGTACCCGTGAGGGGAACACCGCGGTCGTCGGCGGCAGCTCTGTAGTCGGCAGCCCTGTAGCGCCAGGGAGTCCAAGGGACCCGGGCCAGGAGGGCGGCGGCGATGCGCAGTCCGCCCCAGTCGAAGTCACCGTGGTAGCGCAGGCTCGCACCTTGGTCCGCCATCCGGCGCAGAAGCGTGAGGGCGGCGGCGGAGGGCTGGCCCTGCAGGCACACCAGGGGTGGGCAGTGCGCCCCGTACGCGTCGGCGGCGGCCGCCACGATCGCGGGGTTCTCGCAGACGTGCACCGCCTCCCCCGGTGTCAGCAGCGGTGCACCCGCGGTGAGTTGACGGAGGGTGAGCACGGCTGGCTCGCCGTTCGCGGTGAGCCAGTCCAGGGCGGGGGTGCCGCGCAGGCCGAGGGTGAGGACCGTGGAGGACAGCTCGTCGCGCAGCAGTCCCGCCGAGGCCCATGCCGCGCGTCGCCACTCGGTCCCGGAGCCGTCGGGGAATCCGGTCAGCGCGCGGATTCCGGACAGGGTGAGGGTGGCCAGTGGTGTTCCGTCGTCGAGGGCGTGCGCGGAGCCGAGGACCCGGGCGGCGAAGGCGGGCAGCGAGACCGCGGGGTCCGCGGGGAGTTCGCTCAGGACCCTGACGGTGGCCGCCAGCAGGTCGCCGGCCGTCTCGGGTGTGCGGGCGAGGCGCCGTACGAGACCGTCGGCGCGCAGCCGCGCAGCCCAGGCGGCGAGCCCGGGTAGCTGGTCCAGCCGCGCGTACGCCGCCTGCCACGCGCGGTCCTCGTCGGCGCGCGTATCGCGCAGGGGGACCACGGGTCCGGTGAGGGCCGTGACGGCGGCGGCGAGGCCGTCCGGGCTGATGCCGGAGCGGCGCAGCACGGCGTCAACGGAGTCCAGCCGGATCGTCAGTGAGCGGCCGCCGCCGGGCGCCCGGCCCAGCAGGCTTTCGGCCGCCCGGCGCTGGGCCTCGGTGGGTGCGCTGAGGGACACGCTGCCGGTGAGCGGTTCCTCGCGTTCCATCCGGCGGCGGGCCCGTTCGACGAGCCAGGTGAGGTCGGGGCCGCCGAGCAGGCGCGTGAGGCGGACGGTGTCCACGCGCGCCGGTTCCGCCTGCAGAGCGTCGCTGGGGCGCTGCTGGGGAGGCGGTGTCGTGCGGCCTGCTTCCGGCTGCACGTTCACAGGCCCTTCAGCTCCCCGAACTCCTGCTCCCCAGGGGCGTGTTCTGTGCCCGGCCGCGCCGGGTCCACCGCCCGTGCCCTCGTCATGCCGTCCCATTCCCAGCGGGTGACGAGCACCGCGGCGACCTCGTCGATGCGCGAGAGCTGGGCGATGGCGATGCCGGGCACCTGCGGGTAGCAGGCCCATTCGCGTTCGCTGGTCATCACGACGTCCAGGTCGAAGGCGTGGAGCAGGCCGAGGCACTTGGCGCGGGAGTCGTCGTCGACGCCGGCGAACGCCTCGTCGAGGGTGACCAGGCGCGGGGCGTACGGGTTGCCGGCGGTGGCGTAGTGGGAGGAGGCCGCGGCGAACAGGGGGACGCAGACGGCGAGGACGCGCTCGCCTCCGGAGGCGGGGCCGGTGGCGGGGACCCATCGGCCCTGCTGGTGGCGTTCGATGCCGAACTCGTGCCAGGTGCGGTAGTCCAGGGCGGCGGTCAGGTGTTCCAGCCAGCTGCCGGAGGCGTCCTCGCTCTGCCGTGCGGTGATCTGCGCTTCGAGGAACTCGCCGACGGCGGCCCGGTCCTCGGGTGTCCAGGCGTCGGCCGACTGGCGCAGTCGGGCGCGGGCCTGGGCGAGTCCGGCGGGGGCTTTGCGGGAGGGCCGCCAGACCAGGCGCAGTTTCATGCCGGTGGAGGTGGGCCGCTGCTCCAGTTCGTCGTTCATGGCGGCGACCTGGCGCTCTGCCGCGCCGATCAGTTCCTGGAGGGTGCCGGCGACCTCGGTGATGAGGTGGGTCTCCAGGATCTCGCGTTCGTGGGAGGACAGGATGCGGGTCAGTTCGCCGACCTCGACGGCGAGGGCGTCGGCGAGTTCGGGGACGGCGCGGGCACGGCCCTGGTAGACGATGTCCACGACCATGCCGTCCTCGACCATGCGGGCGGCGGCGGAGTGCCCGTGCCGGGACAGGGCGTCCTGGAGGGTCTTCAGCTCTTCTCCGAGTCGCTTCTGCACGCGCTCCCAGGCGGCCTCGGAGTCGTCGGTGGCCGCGAGTTCCGCCTCGACGGCGCGGGCGAGTGCGATGGCGGCGGTGGCGCTCCAGGGCCCGGCGTCGTTCGGGGGCGCGTCGGTTCCGGGCAGTGCGACGGTGAGCAGTCCGGTGCCGGTGAACCGCTGGAGGGCGGCGATCGCGGTGGCGCGGGCGGCGACGGACTCGGCGAGGTCCCGGTCCAGTTGCTCGATGCGTCCTCCTGCCTTGCCCCCGCGTTCGACCGCCTCGGTGTGGGCCTGCTGGGTGCTCTTTCGGCCCGTGGCGTTTGCGGCGAGGGCGGCGGCGGTCTCGGCGAGGCGGCGTTCCAGCTCGGCGACGGCCGCCCCGACGGTGGAGCGCAGGGTGGTGTGGCGTTCGTCGGCCGCTGCGGCGTCGTGTCCGGCCTCCTCGGCGCGCAGGGCGAGTTCTGCGGCGCGCTCGGCCGCCTGGGCGGCGTCGCCGCGTTCCTGTTCGACGGTGCGGGCGGCCTCGGTGCGTTCGCGCAGTGCGGGCCAGAGGACTGCCAGGGCGACGTCGAGTGCGGACAGGGCCTGGCGTACGGCGGCGAGTCCGGGGCGGTCGGCGGGCAGGCCGAGATCGGCCGTGGTCCGGGCGAGTTCGGCGGTGGCCTGTTCTGCCCGCCCGGTCGCCTCGGTGAGGTCGGTGGCCCGTTCGTTCCTGCGTCGTGTGGCCCGGCCGGTCTGCTGGGCGGCGGATTCCAGCCGGGCGTGGGCCTGTCGCAGCGGCGCGTCGTCGGGTACGGCGGCGAGTTCGGCGTCGAGCGTGCGGCGGCGGGCCGCCACGGTCTGCGCCTCGGCGGTGGCCGCCGCCTCCTCGCCGGCGAGAGCGGCGAGTTCCGCTCGTAGTACGGCGATGCGGGCGCGCCGGGCCTCTTCGCGGGCTCCCTCGCCGATGTATTCGGCGGCGGGCTTGGCCCAGCGGCCGGTGAGGGCGCCGGTCCGGAAGCGGCCGTCGGCGTGAACCCAGGTGTCGGTGTGCGGGGCGGTGTCGTGGGGCCCGTAGCCGATGGCGGCGAGCAGCCGGGCCACCGTCTCCTCCCCCACGGCGGCGGCTGCCGCGTCGCCTCCGTCGACGGCCGGCCGGAGCACTTCGGCAAGGGCGCCGGTGGGGACGGGGCCGCGCGGCGGGTCGAGCAGGATGTCGTGACCGTCCGCGCCCAGGGCGGTGCCATCCGGGCGCACCCAGGCGTCCAGCAGCCCGGACGCTTCCAGTGCCGCCTCGATGCCGGCGCGGTCCTGCTCGGGGACCGTTTCACGGAAGTCCACCAGCCGCCACAGGGGCGCTCCGGGCGCCCCGTCGCGTACACCGGGGGTGCGGGTGTACGGAGGCCGCGGGCCGCGTCGGCCGCCGGACTCCAGGATGCCGAGTTCCGCTTCGGCGGTACGGCGCCTGCCGCTCAACTCGCCCTGCCGCTGGGTCACTTCGGCGGACCGGGCGGCCAGTTCCCCGGAGCGCCCGCGGTGGGCCAGGACCGCCGCTTCCCGGGCCGGGTACGGCCCGTTCAGGTGCTCCGTCCACTCCTGGAGCTCGTCCAGCAGGCCGACGGGATCGGGGTACGCCAGTTCCGTCCATCCGGCGGCTCGCTCGCGCACGGCGCCGAGCAGGTCCCGACCCGCTGCCTGGACGGCGCCGTGGGCGAGGGAGTGGTCCTCGTGGGTGTGGGCGAGGTCGGACTCGGCCTCGTCGAGACGGCGGGAGGCGGCCAGGCGGTCGGCCGCGGCGCGGTCCGCCGCGTCGGCGAGTTCCTGCACGTGGTCGAGGGTTCGGCGCCTGCGGTCCGCCGCCGCCGCGACGGCGTCGCGGTCCGGTTCCCGGTCCTCGGGCAGTTCCACCCGGGCGTCCGTCGCGGCGTCGCGTACTGCGGCAAGCGCCTGCGCGGCCTGGCTGCCGGCCGCGTTGAGCCGGTTCTCGGCGGCGGTCAGGCGGGCCCGCGCCCGCGCGAGCACCTGCTCGGCCTGCAGCCGGTCGTCCTCTGCGCGGTCGCGGGCGTCGGCGGTGTTCCGGGCGTGCCGGGCGGCCTGCTCCAGTTCGCGGGCGCTGCGCATCTCCGGGCCCTCGCGCAGGGCCGCGTCCTGGGCCTTGAGCCGGGCCTCGGCCTCCTCCAGGGCGGCAAGGCGCTCCTCGGCCTCGGCGCGCTCCTCTTCCGCCCTGGTCCTGTCGGTCCGCGCTTCGGACAGTTCGCGTTGCAGGGATTCGTACCGTGCGTGTTCGGTGCGCGGCAGCCGGGCCCGGCGGCGGGAGGCGATGCGGGCGTAGCGGCGGTAGTGGTCGAGGAAGGCGGAGGCGGCCTTCTCGGCCTCGGCGGCGGAGCGCAGCTCCTCCTTCTCCTCGTCCAGGGAGCGGAAGGCCTCCGCGACGTCGGCGATGACGGCCTGGTCCATGGGCGGCAGGGCCTCGGTCAGTGCCTTGGACAGGGCGGCTTCGTTGGGGCGCTTGGACAGCTGCGGCTGGCGGAGCTGGATGAGGAGGTCCACCAGGGCGGCGTAGCGCTGTTCGCCGAGGCCGAACAGGGCCTCGTCCACGGCCCTGCGGTAGGCGCCCGCCTGGTCGTAGACCATGCCGTGGCCGGTGACGGCCTCGGCGATCCGGTCGCGGGACAGGGGGGTTCCGGTGGCGTCGAGGAAGGCGAGCCCCTGTCCGGCGCGCTGGTCGGTGACGACGAACCAGTGGCGGACGATGCCGCGCCCGGAGACGGCCTTGAGGCCGCAGGCGAGGGTGCGGAAGTGCTCCTCGCCGGTGGTCTCGTCGCGCCGTCCGAACTCGATCCAAGTGTAGCCCAGGCGCTCGGGGTGCGGGTGCTCGCCGCCGAGCAGCAGGTTCCACTCCATGCGCTTGCCGGGGTCGGCGTCGGGTTCGACGCGGCGCGCGGACAGGTCGCCGTCGAGGAGGAAGGGCAGGGTGAGGGCGAGGACCTTGGACTTGCCGGTGCCGTTGTTGCCGCGCAGCAGCAGGCGGCCGTCCTTGAAGTGGAACTCCTCGGTGTCGTAGAGGAAGAGGTCCACCAGTCCGGTGCGCAGCGGCTGCCAGCGGGACCGGCCGGGGCGGGGCAGACCGGGCCCGGCGCCGACGGCGGCCGGCGACGGATGGCGGGGGGCGGGGAGAGCGGCGGTCATCGCTGCGTGGTCCTTGGCTGGGTGGTTCTGGGCTGGGCGGTCCTTGGCCGGGCGGTCTTTCCGGGTTCGAGCACGACGGTCTCGCCGACGGCGTAGCGCGCGAGGGCGGGGCGGGGCGCGACCCCGTCCGGGGTGCGGACGGCGAGGGAGAGGGCGGTGAGTTTGGTGAGGGCCTGCTCGACGAGTTCGCCTTCTGCGCCCGGCTCGCGGGCGGTCCTGGCCCAGAACCCGCCGTGCTCGTCGGCGAGTTCGCGCACCTTGCGCTTCAGCTCCTCGGTGGTGACCGGCCCCCGGCGGGCGGCGAGGTGTTCGGCGAGGAGGAGCGTGACGTGGCCGTGTGTGCCCTGTTCGGGCATGCGGACGTCGGTGAGGTCGTCGTCGGGGTCGATCATGGCGATGCCTTCGGCCCGGACTTCGGGGACGAGGCCGGTGAGTTCGGTGATGCGGGCGGTGAGGAAGCCGCGCTGGCGTGTGAGGTAGGCGAGTTCGGTGTCGGTGAGGGTGTCGTAGTAGAGGACGGGGTCGTCCAGCAGGCGGCGGGTGAGGGAGCGGCGCAGGGCGCGGAAGCGCAGTTCGTCGCTGTCGAGCGCGGTCTCGGCGGTCAGCGCGGCGAGCCGCTGCTCGAAGCCGTGCTCCTGGATCAGGGACGGTCCGTGCCGGGCGGCGAGCAGCCCGGCCAGCACGCGCCGCTCGACGTCGTAGAGCGCGTCGCCCGCTCCGCTGACGTACGCGTCCTCGTCGCCCGCGACGCGGCGCAGCACGCCGAGGGCGAGGAGCAGCCGGACGACGGCGGCGAGGTCGAGGCGTTCGTCGCGCCGGTCGAGGGTGAACTCGATCCCTGCGGCGCTTAGTTGGGGGTCGGCGGCGTCGAGGACGACCTGTTCGGCGAGGCGGCCGAGCGCGATCTGCTTCTCGCCGCGCTCCAGCGCCGCGAGCGCCAGGCACAGCAGGACGTAGCGGCGGCGGGTGAAGGGGGCGCCGGCGCGGCTCGCCTCGCGTGCGGGGTGGGTGGGGTCGGTGAGGGCACCGGGGGCTTTGCGCAGCCGGGCGGCCTCCGCGTCGATGACGAGGGCCCAGCCCGTGTTGCGCTCGAACCAGTCCCGCAGTTCGGACGCGTGCTGCCGGACCAGCCGGAAGGCGTCGGCGTGCGGTCCGTGGGCGAGGAGCAGCGGGTGGGCGAGCAGGGCTCGGGCGGCCTTGCGGAGTTCGGCGGCGCGCTGCCCGTCCAGGACCTCGGCGAGAGGGGTGCTCACGGCGTCTCCTGGGTGAGGTCGACGATGTGGATCAGGTGGTCGGGGCCGCGGAAGACCCCGCCGGGGGTGCGGATCTCGGCGGTCGTGCCGTCGCCGAGGGCACTGAGGCGGATCTCCATCGAGCCGTCGTTGCTGGTGGCGGTGGTGCGGGTCATGCCGGGCCGCCAGGTGGCGAGGGCGTCGCCGAGCAGTTGGAGGAAGAGGCCGAAGGCGAGCGGGTCGAGTTCGCCGAGCGCGGAGAGCCGGGTGGTGCCGTCGGTGGTGAGCCGGGCGCGGGCCGCGGCGGTCTCGGCGGTCTGCTTGGCCGCGATCTCCGCGAGGCGGCGCCGGGCCTGGGAACGGTCCTCGACCTTGCGGGGTTTGCCGCGCCGCTCGTAGCTGCCGGTGCGGCGCAGTTGGGGGCTGATCCGCAGGGGCTCGGCCTCGGCCCAGGGGGTGGCGGCGGGCAGCGGCCGGGCGGTGCGGGCGGCGAGGGTGTCCGCGTCGACGGTGAGATGGCGGGCGGGATAGAGGCCGAAGGCGGAGCGCCACAGCCGGTGCCGGGCGTCGTCGTCGGGGGCCTGCGCGAACCATCGGGCGAGGGTGCGGAAGTCCGCGGAGCGGTCGGAGCGTCCGGCGCGCCGTTCGTTCAGCGCGCGGACGACGGCCAGGAGCTGGGGAATCGCTCCGAGTGCCCGCCCGCGCAGCAGCCGGGCCTGCGAGTCGCGTCCGTCGCGGCTGATGAACCACGCGCCGAGTCCGCTCCACCGTGCCTGCCAGCGCTCGTACGCCTCGTGCTGGGCGCTCTCGGCGGCCTCGGGGGAGGCGTCGGCGGCCTCGCGGGCGGCGGCGGTGACCAGGAGGGCGTCGATGCGGTCCTCGAGTTCGAGGATGAGCTGGGCGATGCGGCCGCCGAGCGTGATCAGGTCCTGGATGAACCGCTCCAGGTACTGGATGAGCTGGTCCTTGTAGGCGAGGAACGCCTCCTGTGAGACGTCGTGGAGGTCGATGGTGCGCTGCAGCGAGCCCATGAAGGCGCGGGCGTTGTCGGCGAGGGCGGCGAAGCGGCTGGCGAGCCCGTCCAGGGCGAGGTGGGTCTTGGCGGGGTCGGGCGTGTCCTCGGCGGCGAGCACGAGCAGGGCCCGCAGCTGGGTCACGATGTCGTGCAGGGCCACGGCCTGCAGTGAGCCGCGCCGCCCGAGCGCCTGGTCGTACGCGGCCAGTGCCTCCTCCGCAGCTTCGCCGGCCTGGGTGAGCTGGTACACGTACCGCTTGCGGTAGAAGTCCTCGACCGCGGTGACGCGGGCGGTGTCGGGATCGGCCCGCAGATTGCCCCAGGCCTGCTGGCTCAGGCTGTCCAGCGCCTTCGCCACGGTCTCCGCCTCGGCGGGCCGCACGGCGACGGGCAGCGCCGCGTGCACGTCCTCGGGGCGGAGGTGGACCGCGTACCGCTCCTTGGCCTGCAGGAACACCCGCATGATCTCCCGGTAGAGGGCGGCGGTGGGGGTGCTGAGGTGCGCGAAGGGGCCGTAGGCGGGGGCTGGGTGTGGCTGGGGCGGCGGCGAATGGGTCATCGCAGGTCATTGTGGCCGACGAACCTCGGGGGGTGCACACGTTGACCGGGATTGATCAACGTGGGACCGGCGCGGCCCGTGCGGAGCGTCGGTAAGCGCGGGCCCTGCCGCCGTTGCCGCTCGAAGGGCGGCGGCAGTCCGGTCCTCGGAATGGGGTCGGAACCCTGGCCGAAAGGCCAGTCGCTTGCCATGATCCGGTCATGAGCGACAGTGAGGACGCCGTCTACGAAGCACGCCACGGATTCGACCGCCGCACCTCGGGGGTCCTGGCCCTGGCGGTGCTGTTCAGCGCGGTGCTGCTGATGCCCGGGACCGGCACTCCCCTGGTCCTGCGCATCGCCGGCACGGTCCTGTTCGCGGGAGGAGGTCTGGTGATGGCCGCGGGCGCTCTGACGCGCAAAGTGGCGTTCCGCGTCGACGGAACGGGCGTACTTCTCGGTGGATCCCCCCTCCGCTACCGGGCCACCACCGTCCACATCCCGTGGGAGGACATCACGGAGGTGGTGCTGTGGCGGCAGCGCGTGCCGAACGCCTCGATCCCCTGGGTCGGCGTCCGCCGCCGTGACGGCGCGCCGTCGCTGCCCGGACCCGGTCGGGGCGCCGTCTCCCGGGCCGTGGGCGGAGCGCTGGTGCCCGTACCGGTCGAGGTCCTTATGACCTCCCGTGCGGTCAGCGGCTGGCGGCTCGACAAGCGGCGCCTCGCGGAGGCTGTCGCGCACTTCGCGCCAGGGGTGCCGATTCGCGACGGCCATTGAGTCAACGACTGTTTCCGGGCGGTGCTCGGGCCTCATGGGCGAGGTCCCGCGCACCGATGGCCGCCGCGGTCCTGGTGGCGGCGGTCTCATGGCCCGGGCCCGCGAGCGGGGCGCCGTCGCGCAACGTCGGGTGGCCGCCGACGTGCGGACCCGCGGACGGGGGTGGCGTAACAAGGAGGTCGCCGGTCCTCCGACGGCACCCTCGCGCCTACCCGCTCAGTCGCAGACGGGGTCCGTCCGGCTGCCCGGCGGGGTCAGGGCCTTCTCCCCCGCCGTGAGGCCGCGTCCCGCCACCGCGCACAGCTTCTCCAGCCAGCGCTCCGGATCGAGTGCCAGGACGAAGCCGTCGGAGCCGTCGACGAGGCCCATGGACGTGCCGTCCTCGGTGAGGTCGGCGGTCGCGCCGTACCCGGGTGTGAAGTGGTAGCGCTCCGTGCCGCTGCCCAGGTCCCAGGTCGTGTACTCGTTCAGCGTGCTCTGGGTGCTCAGAGTGGACTCCGAGGAGAAGGCACCGAGCCATTGGACACCCCGGTACGTCAGCGGCTCGCGCCACTTCTGCTTGCCTTTCCGGTCCATGTCCCACACCCGTACGGCGCCGTCGTAGGTCAGCACCGCCAGGAACCGTCCGGTCGGGTCGAAGGCCACCTGCTTGACGACGGCCGCCTCCTCGATGTCGATCGACTCGATCTCGCGGCCCTCCTCGAAGTCCCAGATCACGATGTCGATGTCCCCGGAGGGTGTGCGCACCGCCGCCTGCCCGTGTCCCGGGCGGGCCACCGCCCAGGTGCCGGCGGCCGCGATCGACACCTCGACCGGCTCCTGGGCCCTGGGCCGGTAGGGCGTGCCCACCGCCCGGCCGCGCGCCAGGTCCCAGCGCACGACGTACGAAAGCGCCGAGATCACCACATGGTCCGGGTCGTCGAAGGTCAGGGTGATCCACGCCGGTGTGCGCCCCGAGCGCGGGTCCGCGCTCGTGGGGTCGATGCCGGGCGGTCGCGGCAGATCGATCGGGTCCTGTTCTCTCAGTGTGTTCCCGCTGACCTCCCAGACCAGGACCGTGCGGCCGTCGGCCGTCGGCGTGAGGACCCGTGTGCCGTCGGGGCTGAACGTCCCGTACAGGGCGGCCAGCGGACGGGACGGCCGCACCGCCGCCAGCGCGCGGTGCGTCCGCAGGTCCCACAGGCGCAGCCCGTTGCCGTCGGCGTCGACGCTGACGACGCGGTCGTGGTCGGCGTCCACGGTCCTGATCCGGGCGGTGAGCATCGCGCTGTCGAACGCGGACGGCACCGGAACCCGCGCCACCATCACCGTCGCCCCGATACCGACCGCGGCCCTGAGCTTGCCGGGCGGTCCGGTGAGCGCCACGGCGAGCGGCTGGGAGCTGCCGGTGAACGAATCGTCCTCTTGCGCGGGCGCGGGCAGGTCGAGGGTCGCGGGGCGCCCTTGCGCCAGGTCGAGGACGAGAAAGCGGAACCTGCCGAGAGTGGCGCCGTAACGCTGCACCGGGTTGAGGAGGAAGCGGCCGGTCCGGTCCAGGCGCGGCGTGTACAGCGGGCAGACGAGGCCCAGTTGTCGCGTGCTGTACTGGTGGCGGACCTTCGGCGTACCGGTGAGGTCCCAGGACTGCAGGATCCCGTCGGGGGTGCACCGCACGAGCGTCCGGCCGTCGCCGCTCACCGTGACGGTGCCGGTCAGGTCCGTTCCCCAGGTCTCCGCGTCCAGGCGGCCGGTGCCGAGGTTCCAGCGGACCAGGCGGCCCTGGGCTCCTTCGGCCGCGCCTTCCTGGGTGATCCGGCCGATCACGGTCCCCTCCGAGCCGAACCACGCCTGGCCGGTCTGCCAGCCCTTCGGCGGGCGCAGCGTCTCGCCCACACGCCGGCCGCTCTCGGACTCCCAGACGAGGACGCCTTCGCCGGGCTGGGCGGCGAGCACCCTGCCCCCAGTGGCGTCGAAGCGGAGATCGGTGGCGGCGCGGGCGTTAGCCCGTACGGCGTCGCCGTCCCGCAGGACGACCGTGCGCCACTCGTCGCCCGCGTCCGGTCGGATTCCCAGGGACACCTTCCCGCTGACGGACGCCCGCGCGGAGATCCGCCCGTCGGGCGAGAGCGCGACGATCTTCGATCCCGTCGGCAGGCCCCGATCGCGTACCTCGTCCGTGCCGAGCGTCAGGCCGACGGCGTCACCGGAGGTCATGCCCACGTTGATCCGCCGGCCGTCCTCGCTCATCGCGACGTCGCGGACCGGGGCGTGGTCGTCCCACACCACGCGCTCCACGTGGCGGAGCCGTAGATACTGCCTGATCAGCGCGGTGCGCGCCGCCGGATCCTGAGCCGTCCGGTACGCCGCCGCCGAGAACAGGGCAGACGTCGCCACCGACACGTCGTCGAGCTGCTCGGCCTTCACGGCCAGTTGCTCGGACGCCGACCGCCGGAGCTGTCCGTCGAGCTGCGCGTTGCGCCGAAGGAACAGCCCGGAGGCGACCAGCGCGAGCACCGTCAGAAGAGCGAGCCCGCCGATGAACCAGCGCTTCTGCCGTTGTCGCCGCCGCGCGAGTTCCTCCCGTGCCGAACGCCGATCAGCGGAGCGCTTGATGAACCGGCGTTCCGCGTCGGTCAGTGCGGGACCGCGCTGCGCCACCCACTGCTCCGCCTCCGCCAGCGGCTCGTCCTCCAGCAGATGTCCGCGCTCCACGTCGTGCCGCAGCTCCGCCCGCCAGGCCAGGAACCTGCGTTCTTCGCGCACCCGTTCCTCGAGCCGCTTCCAGGCGCCGATCAGCGCCTCGTGGGCGAGTTCGGCGGTGACCGCCTCACCGCCTCCGCCGCGCAGGACGAGGAGGCGCCGCTCGGCGAGTGCGGTCGCGATCCGCCAGCGCTCCTCGCCCGCGTCCTCCTGCCGCAGGGCGTTGCGTATCGGGGCGTCGCCGCCCGGCAGGAACCGGACGAGGTCGGTGAGCAGCCGCATGGCCGCGGCTTCGTTGTCCTCGCGGACGCAACCGCGCCAGGCGGTCTCGGCGTACTGGCCCAACGCTCCCCGTACGCCTCCCACTTCGCGGTAGGTGTCGAACCTGAGCCGGCCGCCGGCCTGTCCGTCCCACAGCTGAGCCATGACGAACCCCAGCAGCGGCAGCGCGCCGGGGCCGTCGCCCGCGTCGTCCAGCATCCGCTCCACGAGCCCGTCTTCGTAGGTGACGGCGGGAGTCACTTCGAGGGGGCTGCGGATCACCTGCTCCAGCTGCGCGCGGGACATGGGGGCGAGCAGCCGCACGCTGCCGCGGCCGAGAGCGGGGCCGAGGTGCGGATGGTTGAGGGCGGCGTCCGTGAGGTCGGACCTGAGGGTGACCAGCACCCGCAGCCCCTCCGGCCGGTGCTCGGGGAACAGCAGCCGGACGGCCTCCTCGACCGCACCATCCGGCTCCACGAGGAGTTCCTCGCCCTGGTCGAGCACGACGAGCAGCCGCTGCTCCGCTTCCCCGCTGGTGGTGCGCAGGACGTCCACGAGGCCGCGCTCCGCGAGGAGGTCCTCGACCTGCCGCGCCTCCTGCCCCCTCGCGGCCCCGCGCAGGTCGGGACGGACGGCCGTCACGAGCTCCGAGGCGAGTGCCGCCCGCAGAGAGGAGTCCTCGCCGGCGCGCACCACGAGGACGGCGTGGCCCCGCTCACGCATTCGCGGCACCACACCGGCGCGGGCGAGCGAGGACTTGCCGCAGCCGGAGGGGCCGACGAGGGTGACGCACGGCTCCGGCCCGGCGAGGAGCGCGGTGACGTCGGCGATGTCGTCGCGGCGGCCGAAGAGGACCTCGGAGTCGGCCTCCTGGAAGGTCGACAGGCCGCGGTACGGAGAGGCGGGGCGCACCACGGGCGCGAGGTCGGGCAGTTCGGCGACGAGTGTGCGGGTGGGCACCAGGAAGCTCTGCTGGACTCCACCGGGCTGGATCACGACGACCATCCCGGCGACGGCCCGCAGTTGCTCGTCCCAGACCGGGCTGCCGCTGAAGCCCTCCTCGACGGGCACGCCGTGTGGATCCGCCTGCGAGAGCTGCACCCAGCCCTCGGCGGTGACGCCGCGGAGCCGTCCGTAGTGCCAGACGCCTCCCGGGGAGCGCCGGGGGAACCCCGGTACGCGTACGTCGTGTCCCCACACCCGTTCGGTGTCGGCCATGTGCACCGGGTGGGCGCCGGGGATGGCCGTGCGCAGGCGGAGGACCGCGATGTCGCCGGTCTGGTCGTCCCGTACGGGAACCCAGCGCTCGACGTCGGCCGCGCCACCGCCCGAGGCGAAGGGAAGGTCGATGTAGACCTCGGTGCCGGCCTCGACCTCGTCCTCGCGGGGCCGTCCGAGGGCGTCGCTGACGACATGCGCGCAGGTCAGCACGAGGTCGGGGGCGACGAGGAAGCCGGCGCCGGCGAGTTCGCCGCCGGGGCCCTTGACGCGAACGACGGCAGCGGCCAGTGCCTCTTCGGGGCTGCGGGACGCGGCACCGGCGCTCGCTTGCGTCCCCGCCATCGCAGCCGTCACCGCAACCTCCGGGCCCCCGTGGCCCCCGTTGGGCCAACTCCGTTACGGAGTATCCCCGTTGAGGGCGGTCCGGTCACCCGGGTTCTCGTCCCGGTTCTCACTCCGCTTCTCACCCCGGTGCCAGGTCAGGGTGACCGCGAAGTTGGCGGCCGTGGCGGTGCTGGCGATCACGACGTCCGCCTCCGCGGACAGGGAGACGCCGAACTCGAGGGTGACCTCGTCCGGGGCGTTGACCATGCCGCGGAAGCGGCCCACGAAGCTGTCCGCGACGGGCCGGACGGTGTCCAGCATCTGCCCGAGGGAGCGTTCGGCCCTCGCCACCGCGCGGCCACCGCGTCCGACCCGGACGAGGCTCTCGTCCACCTCGCGGATCTGGACCCGCACGACGTCATCGCTGCCGTCGCCCAACGGCACTTCCACCGTGTGCACAGACCGGTCGGCCATGGCGGTCCTCCTTCACTCCGGGGCAGAGTGCCGCGATCTTAACGGTCCTCAACGCGCCGCAGGGCGGGTGGGGTTGCGCACTGCGCGGAGCGCTGCGGAGATTCCGGCGGCCTCAGCGCGAGTCGAAGTCACGGCACCCGCGGGTCGGCCGGCGCGCCGCTGGAGCCCGCCGAGGAAGCGCCGAGGAACTTACTTCACGCCTTTTTTCACGTCTTGACAGAACACCGACAACGCTGTTTCGATCTGCTCGCGTCCCGAGGAGGGAGAGGGGGCGGAACCGTCCGAGGGATCGGGACCACGTACCACCCGCGCATCCCACCAGAAAGGAAGGACATCGTGAGACGTTCCCTCATCGGGGCAGCCGCAGCTCTCACCATGGTCGTTCTCGTCGGCACGGAGTCGGCGGCCCCGGCCGCCGTACCGCACCACGGCCCCTCCGTGACGGGCACCTACTCCACGGGGGCCAGCCACGCGTGGCAGCCATCGCCGACCGTGAGCCAGGGCGCCCCCACCGACGCGACCGTCGTCGTCGACCCGAGCAGCCCACGTCAGAAGTACTCGGGCATCGGGTTCTCCATCGACGAGACCAGCGTCTCCAATCTGTGGAAGCTCACCCCCGCCAAGCGTGAGGAAGCCGTCCGGCTGCTCGTCGACCCGAAGACCGGGGCGGGCCTGAACAGGTTCCGCCTCACGATCGGCAGCCCCGACCTCATCGAGCACCTGCCCTTCTGGTCGGAGGACGACCTTCCGGCCGGCGTGACCGACGACTTCCAGCTGAAGCACTTCTCCATCCAGCGGGACATCGACCTGCACATCGTCGACACCATCAAGCTGATCCAGCGCTACAACCCGAAGGCCACGTTCTTCGCGTCCGCGTGGAGCGCCCCGGCGTGGATGAAGACCAACAACCGGTTCACGGGCGAGGTCGCGCTCAAGCCGGGCAGCACGACGGACTACTACCAGGTCGGCAAGCTCCGGGACGACTGCATCGACGTCTTCGCCCGCTACTACGTCAAGTTCGTCCAGGCGTACGCCAAGCACGGCATCCGCGTCGACGCGCTGACCCTGCTGAACGAGCCCGGCATGGACGTGGTCTACCCGGCGATGGACATCGATGTCGCCCAGCAGCAGAAGCTCGCCCTCGCGATCAAGCAGGCCCTGCACAAGGCGGACCTGAAGACGGGACTGTACGTCCACGACTTCAACTTCTGGGACTGGCGCGACCCGAACAGCACCGCGACGAAAAACTACTACCGCATCTTCAACGACGCCCCCGATGGGTCCGTGACCGGCCGGCAGGTCCTGAACGCGACGGACGCCGTGGCCTTCCACCCTTACTGGGGCGACCCGAAGGTCATGCGCGACGCGTTCGAGCAGACCGGCAAGCCGGTCCACATGACCGAGACCAGCGACCTGTCCGCGGCGACCATCCTGAACTACTTCCGCCTCGACGCGAGCTCCTACGTCCTGTGGGCGCAGGCCACCGACCAGGACGGCGGAACGCTCCACTGGACGCCCGCACGGGACAACAACGTCGACTGGGACGAGGTCGCCGCGACCACGAAGTGGCCCGACCGCTTGGTCAAGGTGAACACCACGAGCAGGGACTTCTCCGTCCGCGACGAGCTCTACACGATGGGGCAGTTCGCCAAGTACCTGACGCCCGGCGACGTACGGCTGGAGTCGAGCGCCACGGAGGGCGGCGTGAGCAACGTCGTGTACCGACACGGCGCCGACAGCTTCGTCGCGGTCCTGGGCAACGCCAACAACACCGACACCACGGTGCGGGTCGTCCTCGCCGGCAGGTCGTTCGTGGTGAAGGTCCCGGCGAACTCCTACGCCACCTACCGCTGGCAGCAGCGCATACCCCGGCCCCCGCACAACAGGACTCCCGTGGTGGACCCGGTGCCCGACGTGGTGGCCGACCAGTACGGCACGGTGCAGGTCCCGCTCAAGGCGACCGACCGCGACGGTGACCGGCTCGCCTTCTACGCGACCGACCTCCCGGACGGCGTCACCGTCGACCCCACCACGGGAACGGTGACGCTCAAGCCGACGGTGGCCGGCGAGCAGGACGTGACGGTGGTCGTCACCGACGGCGCCGCGCACGTGGAGGTGACCCTGCACGTGACGGTGCGCCCGCACAGCGCACCGGTCGGGGTGCGGGTGGAGGCGGAGTCGTACGCAGCCCAGCACGGCTGGACGGCGGGCGGGGCCAACTTCATCGAGTCCAACCCCGCCGCCAGCGGCGGTGCGAACGTGGGCTGGACGGCGGCAGGCAACTGGCTGGACTACGCCGTCGAGGTGCCGAAGGGCGGAACGTACGACCTGGAGCTCCGCGTCGCCACCGGGACGGGCGCGCCCGTCCCGGACGCCCTGACCTTCCGCGATGCGAGCGGCACGACACTGGCCACGGCGTCCGTCCCGGACACGGGCGGCTGGGCCACCTACCAGTCCGTCCACGTCCCGGTCACCCTCGCGGCGGGCGACCAGGTGGTCAGGCTCTTCTGCGAGACGGGCGGCTTCAACATCGACTACCTGCGGCTGTCGTAACGCTCCCGGCGGCCCGCCGTCACTCCCCGGCGACGGGCGGGGAGTGACGGCAGGCCACCGCCGGACCACGCAGCACCGGCGGGGCGTGGCTACGCCTGACAGTCGAGGAAGGGCCCAGGTCGGGGATGGATTCCCGACCTGGGCCTTGTGCCGTCCAGAGCAGTACAGCAGTCCGTACCCGTCCGCAGCGTCCTCGTCGTCCTTCGCGGTCAGCCGGTTACGGCGCTGGGGGCTGCTCGGCCTTCCCGTTCACCGCGTCTGGCGGTGCGGGGAACGGGCCGACCTGCCCTGGCTGGTACTCGCCATCAGGCCATGCAGCGGACGAACGCCTGCACAGTGCCTGAAGTCTTCGCCTCGTTTTGGAATGAGATCTGCCACTGCGTGGCGCTCATCGGACGGTTGTCCGTCACGTCGATGCTGGCGGAGGACACCTTCCAGCCACCGCTGATGGCATTGGTGCCCGCAGGGCAGGTGACAGTGACGATCTTGCTTTGGTTGGCCTCGATCGACCCGACCGGACTGTTCACGGTGTCGGGGGACGAGGCGGTCACTTCCACAGCCAGCGCAGGGGACGCCAGGCTAAGAGCCAGCGCGGGGGCGGCGGCCAGGGCGAGGAGCTTGGTGCGGGTCATGGTTCGACCTCCCTTGAGTGGCTCGCGCATTCGGACGAATCGAATGCACCAGCCCAGACTGGGCGGGGCGGAAGGGAACCGCCATTCGGTACCCCCATAGGAGTGACGGAATGCGTACCGTTGTTTATTGATCGTGGCGGAGTGGGCGACCGCCGAAGGCCCCGCACATCGGCGCAGGCCGCGAAGCCCGCGGCTTCGGCAACGCCCCCGGGAGGGGGATCGAAGTGGCCGTCCACGAGAACCCGCGGTTCGACCTCCTGGCACCCCTCGTGCCGTACAGCACCACCCAGAGGGATGGAGCCGAGGCGCCTCGGCGTACAGCACCGAGCCTCTGGGGCGAAGTACCCCAAGGTCGCCAGGGTGGCCGTTGGCTGTGTTGGCTGCGGTACGCCCAGTTCGAAGGAAAAGCACTGGCGGGCGCTGGATCACGCGTGGGACGACGTGTACGCAGGGGTGCGCTGCCCGGAATGCGGCTGGGAAGTGGGTGGCGGGATCCCGTGCTAGGCGAGTCTCACTGTCAGTCGCCGGGCGGTCACGTCCGGCGCCGAGCCGCTCCCCGATGACGAGGAATTCGCCGTCGTCCAGTTCCAGGACGTCGGGGCAGTTGTTGGAGGCGGTCGACCCGCGCTCGGCGGGCGTCGATCCGATACGGCGCAGGGGACTCCTTGCAGTGACAGCATCGGTGCTATGGGCACCGAGACGGATTGGGTGTACCGGGTCTTCGAGCCGCACGGCTCGGAGGGGTGGCGCCCTTATGGCAGGGATTCCGAGCGGTGGCGGGGCACGATCACCGCCGACGATTCGAGCGAGGGCCCCCGATACGCCATCGCCCTCGTCGTCGCCGACCTGATGACCGAGTGGAAGGTTCGCGGCCTTTCCAGGGCGAGGCACGTGCGCGTCCTCCTCTGGCGCGACGAGGAGGGCGACCAGGCGGACGCGGACATCATCGTGGAGGTCCGGCCGGACATCCACGATGGGTGACCGGCGGGTGCCCGATTCACCGCGTGTGGACCGATCAAGGCCCAGGGCGAACCTGCCCCCGAGACCGCGTCGGCGCGGCCAGGTCGACCGACTGGTTGTTGAGGGACATCGCGAGGTCGGAAGGGGGGGAAGGCATCGCCGACGCCCAGGTAGGCCAAATCTGTCGAGGCGGGGGATGCCGAGGCGGACGCAGGCGGTCACGATGCGCTGGGTGCGGGCCGCGATCAGATCATAGGTGCGTCCGGGCAGAGCGCGAGAGATCCACACGATCTCCCCTTACGGGTCGGTGATGACCTGGAGATTCACGGCGTGGCGGCGGTGCTTGCCGGAGTAGTCAGCGCGGCCGTCACCGGCCCGGTCGCACTCGGCGAGGATGCCGCCACCAGCACATACTCCGCATCGGCTGCGCGCAGGGCATGGGCCAGGCCGGGAGCACGGCGGGCGAGGAGACTGGTGACGGTTCGGACGTAGGCGTGGGCGGTGCTGACGCTGATCCGGAAGCCGGCAGCGATCTGCGCGAGGGTTCGTGCTTGCGCAGGTACACCACCACGACCAGGGCCGCCGTGAGGGCCGGAGCTTGCCGCGGTGCCGTAGGGCGAGCCGGATGTCGCAGTCGAAGGTGATCGCGTGGAGCTTCCTGCAGAATTTACCGAAAACCTATTGACTCGCGACATATGTTGTGCATCGTGGTTTATAGGCCATAACACCGAAAGAGTTGCAAAGTCGATGAGGACGTCTAGTCGGCGGAGCGACTTGGACAGGATGTGGTTCAGGCCCCCGGCAAGCCGGCGCGATACCGAGGCGACAGTGACGACTGAAGCTTCAGGACACGCGCAGATCTACCGGGGACTGTTTTGCCCTCGGAGCCTTCGCACGGGCCGAGCGCCAGTGCGAAGGCTCTGGCACGTCCACTCTCCCAGCGGAATCGAAGAGCAGCAGACGTAGCCCTTGCACTCGTTGCAAACGATCTGTCCGTCGGCGGTGCCCGGCAGGACCAGCTGCCGTAGCTGCGCGGCCGTGGCGACTTTCACCACTCCCAGAGCCAGCAGCACCAGACTCCGCGTCCGCGCCGTCGACCCGAACCGCCACCGCTTCGCGCCCGTCATCACCCTCGCCCTCCCCACTACTCCCGGGGCCGCACCACCGCACCCGCGACCCACCGTCCACGCCGCCACGGCGGGAGCCGGAGGTCCGGGGCTGGGGCGGGCACCCGAGGCCCCACCTCACAGCCCCTGCACGACCACTCCACCGCCCCCCACTGACACCCAAGACCAGGAACAGTAGGAGCAAAGGCGTTGTCGACGCACCCACGGCCAGCCAATGCGCGGGCTGACCTGCAGCAACACTGAGCACAACGCGGAAAGTCACCGTAGGACGCGGCACAGGGAGGACTGTAGGGACCTCCGTATGCCCGGAAGGCAACCCCCGTCACTTACCCGGCGGACCTTTCAAAGGCCTGGCACCACACTTCGGACGCCCTGCCGTTCACCGCCCAACTCCCAGACAGCTCAGTCCCCATGGGCTGCCCACGCCGGTAGTGCGCACCAGGTTGAGGCACGACAGCAAGTTACCGACCGGAAGGGGAACCCACCGGCCTCTACGACCGCGGTCACCGCCGGATCCGTGGCGGTGAGTAGCGTGCGTCCAATGCGGTGAGGGCACCGCCGATTCGCAGCCCTCGGTGAGGAATGGACCATCGCCGCAAAACGACGCCGTGACCGGCCTGCGCCTGCTGCCCTGGGACGGTCCAAAGGGAAAGCCCGCGTACACCCCCGACGACAATTCCGGGGGCTATAGTCGCGCGACTCGCCGACCGTATGGAACGCGAACAACTTACGGCAGCGTCGCACCTGCTTGAGCTCGCGCGTCAGATGCTCGGCACTGGTGAGCCTGGCCATGTCGCAGAGCCGTGCCACGAGGAAGCGCGATTGCTCCGACTGTCGAACGCGCCGCGGGTCGCTGAGTCGCGCGGCATGCGTCTGACAACCGGAGACGCCGACGAGTAGGCGCGAAACTCCGCTGATGACCCTGCGCGTATCGCGCGACGGCGGGCAGGCGTGGGGGCGCCCCCCACGCTTCCACAGCAGCGACAATCTGAAGCCCTTTCAGTCTTCCGTGTGGCCACCGTGCGAGTGCCGCCGATGCATGCCGGGGCTGCGCCGCTCATAGCGATTTGCCCGGACGTAGTGGGGGCCCGTAGCGGCCTGCGGATTCCTCAATACAGCTAGCGGCTCGGACAGGGCTGCGGGGCCGGTCCGCCTCACATCGTCCACACGTCTGGCCCGCCGCCACGCCCTCTGAAGGGGCGCCCGCCCGATCCCCGAATTTTTGCGCGACGGACCTGCCCTCCGGCCGCGTAGAGCAGACAACGGATTCATGCACGGAGGGGACTGCACGATGACAGTGCGTGCGCTCATTGGAACACTGAGGGGTGCCAGGGGTACGGCGATCGCGGCGGCGGCGATTGCCGTGCTGACCGCGTCACAAGCGCCAAGGGCGGTCACGGCCGAAGCCGAAGAGCCCGCACGGAAGGCGGCACCCGCCGAGCACGGCCTCAGCGTTTCCGGCGACACCCCGTACCGCACCGAACTTCCACCGCTGCGGACACGGAAGAAGGGCACGGCACAGGGAGTGACTGGCGGCAATGTGCCTGCGAGTGTGTTCGCCGCGTACCGGCGTACCGAGGAGGATCTGGCGCGTACCGCGCCGCGCTGCCACCTGCGTTGGCAGTTGTTGGCCGCGATTGGCCAGGTGGAGTCAGGGCAGGCACGGGGCGGCTGGGTGACTCGGGACGGTACCACCGTGACACCCATCCTCGGCCCGCGGCTGACCGGCGGCGCCTTCGCTGTCGTGGCGGATACCGACGGCGGCGCGTACGACGGGGACGCGGTGTACGACCGCGCGGTCGGTCCGATGCAGTTCATCCCGTCCACCTGGGCCCGCTGGGGAGCGGACGGTAACGGCGACGGACGGACGGATCCGAACAATGTTTACGACGCGGCGCTCGCAGCCGGCCGCTACCTGTGCGCGGGCGACCGGGACCTGTCGAACCCGGCCGACCTGGACCGGGCGATACTGGGCTACAACCACTCGGACGCCTATCTGCGCGCCGTCAAGGCGTGGTACGTGTACTACCTGACCGGACACCGCGTGGTGCCGGACGCATCCGCCGGATCCCGGCCGGTCCGGCCGAAGCCGTCCGGCCCGAAGAGGCAGAAGCTTTCGCCGCCGAAGCCGTCGGACGACCGGAAGCCGAGCACTGGTCCTTCGCGCATGCCGTCGACGTCGCCCACCGCACCCTCCCCCAGGCCGTCCCTCGCGACCGGGGACCCGAAGGCGTCCGCGACGCCGCTGGTTCCCGTCCCCGAACTGACCCTCTCACTGCCCGGGGGCGGCGTGCTGCCTGAGGTTGGCCGCTGACCACTGGCTAGGGCCGGAACGCGATGGGTGTCCGCCTCTCCACAACTGCCACTACTCGGCGGTAATCTCGCCACGTCGGAAGCATGTACCGGCGGGTGAGTGCGAAGGGGCGGGCCCTCATGGCGACGGATATGCCTGCGGACACAGCGGCCGCCGACGAGCGCTGGCAGCGCCTGTGGAGCCATCGTGAGCAGTTGCTCAAGGTGGCCCGGCGGCGATCGGTGAGCCGGGAGGACGCCGAGGACGCCGTTCACGAAGCGATGTTGCGAGCCGCGGAGCGCCCGGACCTCGACGACGAGCGGCTCGGCGCCTGGTTGACGACGGTAACGATGCGGCTGTGCGTTGACCGGCACCGGCAGGTCAACCGCGAGGCCGAGGTGGGCAGCCGCCCCGCACTCATGACACCGGGCCCGGTACCCGTCGAGGAGGCGGTGTGCGACCGGGCCGAGGCGAAGTGGCTGGCGGTGCGCAGCGGTGAATTGCCCGCCCGGCAGGCGGAGGCGCTTCGGCTGAGGTCCGAGGACCTGGACGTGAACCAGGTCGCGGTGCGGATGGGGCTCAGCTACCGGACCGTCGAGTCGCTGTTGGCCCGGGCCCGCCGGACTTTGCGTGCCTCGTTGGCCGGAACGCTCGGGCTGGTGCTGTTCCTGGTCGGGCGCGGACGGTTGCGCGGGGGCGGCAATGCGCAGGCGGTCGCGTTCACTACGACGGCGGCAACCCTGGTGGTGGCGGGGTTCGTGCTGCCGTACGCGCTCGACGCGGGCGGAAACGGCACTGGTCTGGCGCCGCGGCCGGCCGTGTCCAGCGACCCGCGGCTCCTGCACGGCGAGGTCACGGGCCGGGGGCGCGCCCCCGCAACACCCACCCCGTTGTCGCCGGCGCACGGGCCTTGGGGCCGGACGCCCTCACCCACCGGGGGACCGTTTCTGCCGGTGCCGGTGCCATCCCTGGCGGACGTGTCCGCGTTTCCGCCCTCGGCGCCGCAGGTCCCTCAGGTGCCCGAGGTTCCGAAGGTGCCGGGGCTGCCGACGGCCGTGACGGGCCTGCCGACCGTCGTGCCGGGTCTGCCGACGGGGTCGGTCGCCTCGTCACTCCCGTCGCTCCCGTCGCTTCCCCCGACCTCGGTCGTACCTCCGCTGTCTGTCTCCAGCCCGGGGACGCCTTCGCTCACGTTGTCGCCGAAGCTGCCGTAGCGCCCCGCACACCCGTCCGCAAAAAAATTCTTGGTTCGCCGCGACGGACGCACCTCTCTTCCCCGTAGAGCAGTTGTCGGGACTGCTCCACGGCCGAAGGATGGAACCGGATGGGTGTCGAGATCTGTGTGGAAGGGCTGACCAAGTCCTTCGGCCACCAGGTCATCTGGCAGGACGTCTCGCTGACGCTGCCTGCCGGGGAGGTCTCGGTGATGCTCGGCCCCTCGGGGACGGGCAAGTCGGTGTTCCTCAAGACGCTCGTGGGGCTGCTGAAGCCGGAGCGGGGATCGGTGAAGGTCGCGGGCCGGGACATCACCCGCCTGCGCGAGCGCGACCTGTACGAGGTGCGGAAGCTGTTCGGCGTGCTGTTCCAGGACGGCGCGCTGTTCGGCTCGATGAACCTCTACGACAACATCGCCTTTCCCCTGCGCGAGCACACCCGCACGTCCGAGAGCGAGATCAAGCGGATCGTTCTCGAAAAGATGGACATGGTCGGGTTGATCGGCGCTGAGGGGAAGCTGCCCGGCGAGATCTCCGGCGGCATGCGCAAGCGGGCCGGGCTCGCCCGTGCGCTGGTCCTCGACCCGGAGATCATCCTGTTCGACGAACCGGACTCGGGCCTGGACCCGGTCCGCGTGGCTTACCTCAATCAGCTCATCGTCGACCTCAACGCACAGATCGACGCGACCTTCCTCATCGTCACCCACGACATCGCCTCGGCCCGTCAGGTGCCGGACAACATCGGGCTGCTGTTCCGGCGCGAGCTGGTGATGTTCGGGCCGCGCGAGGAGCTGCTGGCCAGTGACGAGCCCGTCGTACGGCAGTTCCTGAACGGCCGGATGCAGGGGCCGATCGGCATGGCGGAAGAGAAGGACGCGGCCCAGGTCGAACAGGAGCTGGCCCAGATCGACGAGGGTGTTCGGGCCGATGTGCTGACCCCGCGCCTGCTGCCCAGCCCCGGCCTCACCCGCTCGCCCCGCTGGGATGCGATCGCGAGGCGCGAGGCCAAGCTGCACGGGAGGGGGGTGAGGGGCACATGAGACTCTCCCCGACGGGTGCGCTGCGGCACTCGGGCAGCCTCTTCGCGATGGCGCTGGACGTCGTCCGGTCCCTGCCCCGACGGCCCTTCCAGGCGAGGGAGTTCATTCAGCAGGCTTGGTTCGTCGCGAGCGTCACGATCCTGCCGACGGCTTTGGTTTCGATTCCGTTCGGGGCGGTCATCGCGCTGCAGATCGGGAGTCTGACCCGGCAGTTGGGCGCGCAGTCCTTCGCTGGAGCTGCGTCCGTGCTCGCCGTGCTGCGGGAGGCATCGCCGATCGTCACCGCGCTGCTGATCGCGGGCGCGGGCGGCACGGCGATCTGCGCGGACCTCGGGGCGCGCAAGATCCGGGACGAGATCGACGCGATGCAGGTGCTCGGCATCGACCCGATCCACCGGCTCGTCGTACCGCGGGTGCTGGCGTCGATGGTGGTAGCCGTACTGCTCAACGGCCTCGTCTCGGTGGTTGGTGTTGCGGGCGGCTACTTCTTCAACGTCGTTCTCCAGCACGGCACGCCCGGCGCATACCTGGCGTCCTTCACCACCCTCGCTCAGCTACCTGACCTGTGGGCGGCGGAGATCAAGGCGCTGGTGTTCGGGGCCATCGCTGCGATCGTCGCCTCGTACAAGGGGCTGACGGCGCAGGGCGGGCCGAAGGGCGTGGGCGATGCCGTGAACCAGTCCGTGGTGATCACTTTCATGTTGCTGTTCGTGACCAACTTCGTGATGACGGCCGTGTACTTCCAAATCGTCCCGCAGAGGGGTTAGCCGATGAGACCGCAAAACCTCCTCGATCGCCCCTTGCGCTCGCTCGAAGAGCTGGGTGCCCAGCTGTCCTTTTACGGGCGCTCCTTGGCTTGGACGGGCCGCACCCTGCGACGCTACAAGAAGGAGGTCCTGCGGCTCCTTGCCGAGGTGAGCTTCGGGCGCGGCGCGCTCGCCGTCGTCGGCGGCACGGTCGGTGTGATCGCGTTCCTTTCCTTCTTCACCGGCACCGAGGTCGGCCTTCAGGGCTATGCGGCCCTCAACCAGCTCGGCACTTCGAACTTCGTGGCGTTCTTGTCGGCGTACTTCAACACTCGGGAGATCGCCCCGCTGGTGGCCGGACTCGCCCTGTCCGCGACGGTCGGGGCGGGGTTCACCGCGCAGCTGGGTGCGATGCGGATCAGCGAGGAGACCGACGCGCTGGAGGTGATGGGCGTGCCGTCGCTGCCGTTCCTTGTGACGACGCGGATGATCGCCGGCTTCGTCGCGGTGATCCCGCTGTACGTGATCGGGCTGCTGTCCTCGTACCTGGCCGCCCGCACCATCACCACTGGCTACTACGGGCAGTCGACCGGCACGTATGACCACTACTTCCACCAGTACCTGCCGCCCGTCGATGTGTTCTGGTCCTTCGGCAAGGTGATCGTCTTTGCTCTGCTGATCATCCTGGTGCACTGCTACTACGGCTACCACGCGAGTGGCGGACCGGCCGGTGTCGGCGTCGCGGTGGGCCGGGCGGTGCGGACCTCGATCGTCGCCATCAACGTCCTGGACTTCTTCCTGAGCCTGGCGATCTGGGGCGCCAACACGACGGTACGGGTGGCGGGGTGAGAGCGGTGCGCATGCAGAGAATGCGGTTCAGGCTCTACGGCATTGCCTTCCTCGCCGTGCTCGCGCTGCTGCTGTCGCTCGCGGTGGCCGTCTACCAGCAGGCGTTCACCTCGGTGGTGCCCATCACCCTGGAGGCCGACACCCTCGGCAACCAGCTCGATGCACGCGCCGACGTCAAGCTGCGCGGGCTGCTGGTCGGCGAGGTGCGCGAGGTGCATGCCGACGGCACCAGGGCGACCCTGGACATCGCGCTGAAGCCGCAGTACGTGTCGTACATCCCCTCGAACGTGCGCGCGCGGCTGCTGCCCAAGACGCTGTTCGGCGAGAAGTACGTCGACCTGGTCGCTCCTGCCGGCGCTGCGCGCGCGTCGGCTCGGCCTATCCGTGCGGGTGACGTCATCACCCAGGACCGAACGAAGGTCGGCATCGAGGTGCAGCAGTTGATGAACGACCTGCTGCCGCTGCTGCGCACGGTCCGGCCGGGTGAGCTCAACGCCACGCTGTCGGCGTTCGCCACTGCGCTGGAGGGCCGCGGCGACCGGATCGGAGGCAATCTCACCCAGGTCGAGGGCTATCTGCGCCGCCTCAACCCGCACATGCCCTCCCTGAAGGAGGACATCACACGGTTCGCGGACGTCGCCGAGGTGTACGGCGACGCCGCGCCCGACCTGATGCGGATCCTGCGCAACACCGTCACCACCAGCCGGACGATCGTCGAGAAGAGGGAGCAGTTGGTGTCGGCTCTGCGCGCGACCGCCTCCGTGGCGGGCACAGCGAACGACTTCCTGTCCGAGAACGGCGACCGGCTGATCACCCTGGGCCGGGTCTCCCGCCCCACACTGGAGCTGTTCGCCCGGTACTCCCCCGAGTACCCGTGCGTGTTCCAGGGCCTGGTCCGGCAGGAGAAGGCCTCCGAGGAGGCGTTCCGGGGCGGCGAGATGCGGATCACCCTTGAGGTCGTCCGGCCGCAGGAGGCGTACCGGCCCGGCGAGGAGCCGGCGTACGGCGCCCGGTCCGGCCCGAACTGCCGCGGTCTGCCGCATCCGCAGGTGCCCGGGCCGAAGCCCCATCTCGACGACGGTACGTCGGCCGGAGGTTCCGGCGGCGCACTCCCCGGAGGTGCCGACGTGTCCGCCACCCATGCCGAGCAGCGGGCCGTGGGCTCGCTCGTGGCCCCCGTCATGGGCGTCCCCGCGGACGAGGTGCCGCCCGTGGCGACCCTACTGTTCGGGCCGCTGGCGCGCGGAACGGCGGTGAGTGTCGCATGAGCGGGTCCGGAGCGCGGCAGACCGCCGCCCCGCTGATCAAGTTCAGCCTCTTCGCGCTGGTAACGATCGCGGCGACGGCGCTCCTCGCCGCCACCATCGTCAACGTCTCCTTCACCCCCAAGGACACCTATCACGCCGTGTTCACCGACGTCACCGGACTGGAGAACGGCGACGACATCCGGGTGGCCGGAGTGCGGGTAGGAGAGGTCGAGGGCATCCGGATCAAGGACCGGACGCTGGCGGAGATCACGTTCACCGTCAGCGCGGACCGGCCGCTGCTCGCCGGGACCCACGCAGTCGTCCGCTACCGCAACCTGGTCGGGCAGCGGTACGTCGCACTCACCGAGGGCACCGGCGACGGAACCGCCCGGCTGCGGCCGGGCGGCACCATCCCGCTGTCCCGGACCGAGCCGGCGCTGGACCTCAACGCCCTGCTGAACGGCTTCAAGCCGCTGTTCGCGGCGCTCAGCCCGAACGATGTCAACCAGTTGGCCACCGAGATCGTCCAGACCCTCCAGGGCGAGGGCGGCACGGTGAACAGTCTGCTCTCGCACACGGCCTCGCTCACCAGCACCCTCGCCGACCGCGACAAGCTGATCGGATCGGTGATCGACAACCTCAACAGCGTCCTGGCGACGCTCGACGAGCGCGGCTCCCGCTTCTCCGGACTGCTGACGCAGCTGCGCCGAGTGGTTGCAGGGCTGTCCGCCGACCGCAAGCCCATCGGGGAGTCGCTGGTGAGCATCGGCGACCTCACGGACGTCACGTCGGAGCTGCTCAAGGACGCGCGTCCACCGCTGAAGGACGACATCGCCCGGCTCGGCGATCTCACCGGAACGCTGAACAAGAACGAGCACACCGTCGAGGGCGTCCTGAAACGGCTGCCGAACAAGCTCGAGAAGCTGACGGGGACCGCCTCGTACGGCTCGTGGTTCAACTTCTACCTCTGCGACTTCGACGGCCGGATCGTGCTGCCGAAGACCAAGCAGGTGATCACCCCGGAGCTGCACGTGGCACGGGCGAGGTGTGGCGGATGAGCCTCCGCATCAGGCGGCGCGATGGCCGCCGCCCCGAGCCGCTGGTGAGGTTCCCGGTCCTGCCACCGAAGCTGCCGAAGCTGCCCAGGCTGCTGCCGAAGCCCAAACCACGACCAGGACCCCTCGTGAAGGTGCGCGTCCTACCGCCGAAGCTGCCCAGGATCCGACTCACACGCCCACGCCTGAAACCCTTCCGCGAGCACAACCCGGTCGTCGTCGGCGCCGCAGGCCTCACCGTCCTCGCGCTGCTCACCGTCGCCGCCTTCAACGCCGACAGCCTGCCGCTGATCGGCGGCGGCGACACCTACAGCGCGGCCTTCTCCGAGGCCGGCGGGCTCAAGCCGGACGACGAGGTACGGATCGCCGGGGTCAAGGTCGGCAAGGTCGAGGACGTCGACCTGGACGGCGACCACGTCAAGGTGACCTTCAAAGTGAAGGGCCGGCCGGCGTTCGGCACCGACACGGGGGCGTCGATCCGTGTCAAGACGATCCTCGGCGCGAAGTACCTGGCCCTCTACCCAAAGGGGCCCGGCCAGTTGAAGCCGGGCAGCGAGATCCCGCTTCGGCGGACCGTGTCGGCGTACGACGTCGTCCAGGCCTTCAGCGACCTGACGACCACCGCCGAGGAGGTCGACACGGGCCGGCTCGCGATGGCACTGGACACGATCGCCGACACCTTCCAGGACTC
Organism: Streptomyces sp. PA03-3a; assembly: GCF_033792735.1. NCBI lineage: Bacteria > Bacillati > Actinomycetota > Actinomycetes > Kitasatosporales > Streptomycetaceae > Streptomyces > Streptomyces sp. PA03-3a. The sequence goes on along the minus strand of NZ_JARAVM010000017.1, from coordinate 61,052 downwards.
CCCCGAGGAAGTGCGGGCGTCGATCAAGGGACTGTCGCGGATATCCCGGACCGTCGCCGCCCGTGACAAGGCGATGCGCCAGCTGCTCGACCACGCGAACGGAGTCACCGAGGTGCTGGCCGATCACACGAAGGACGTCTCCGCACTGGTGAAGAACGGCGACGCCCTGTTCAAGGAGATCGACAAGCGGCGCGGGGCGATCCACAAGCTGCTCAAGAGCTCCGCGCTGCTGGGCATCGAGCTGTCCGGCCTGGTCGACGACAACAGCAAGGAGATCGGACCCGCTCTGAAGAACCTCAACACCTTCCTGAGGATGCTCGAACGCAACCAGGCGAGCCTCGACCGCAGCGTCCGGCTGCTCGCCCCCTACGTCCGGCTCTTCACCAACACCCTCGGCAACGGCCGCTGGTTCGACTCCTATATCCAGAACATGGTCGCCGCCCCGGTCACGCCACGTACGGGAGGCACCCGATGACCCGCAGACTCCTGGCCCTGTTCACCGCGCTCGCGATCGTCGTCGGCCTCGCCGTCGTCCTCTGGCCGGGCCCCGGCCCCGTCCGCGTCACGGCGTACTTCCCACGGACCGTCGGCATCTACCCCGGCTCCGACGTCCGCGTCCTCGGTGTCCGCATCGGCAAGGTCAGGAAGATCACGCCGGAGGGCGGCCGGGTACGGGTCGAGCTGGAATACGACAGGGGCCGCAAGGTCCCCGCCAACGCACAGGCCGCCATCGTCAACTCCTCCGTGGTCAGCGACCGTTACGTGCAGCTGCTGCCGGTGTACCGCAAGGGCGCGGCGCTGCGGGACGGAGCCGTCATCCCCGAGTCCCGTACAGCTGTTCCCGTCGAGCTGGACCGGATCTTCGACAGCCTGCACACCACCGCCGAGGCGCTCGGCCCGAACGGTGCCAACAACAAGGGTTCGCTGTCCCGGCTGCTCGGGGTGAGCGCGGACAACCTCCAGGGGCAGGGCGCAAGCCTCAACCAGACGGTGCAGGACCTGTCCCAGGCGGTCACCACGCTGTCCGACGGGCGCGGCGACCTGTTCGGGACCGTGCGGAACCTTCAGGTGTTCACGGCCGCGCTGGCGGCGGACGACACCAGCGTGCGGTCGTTCAACACCGACCTCGCCGACGTGGCCGGGCAGCTCGCCGGGGAGCGTAAGGACCTCGCGGCCGCGCTGAAGTACCTGGCTGCCGCACTCGGCGACGTGTCCGGCTTCGTGAAGGGAAACAAGAAGGCGCTGACCTCGGACGTGCAGGGCCTGGCCGAGGTCACCAAGGTCCTCGTCACCCAACGAGACGCTTTGGAGGAGCTTTTGACCGTCGCGCCCACGGGCCTGTCGAACCTGGAGAACGCCTACAACCCCTCCGCCGGCACTCTCGACACCCGCAACAACGCGCAAACCTCCCAGGACCCGTCGTCCCTTCTCTGCTCGATCCTGAAGACGACCGGCGACGACCATGACAACTGCGAGGGGCTGAAGAAGCTCTTCGCCTCCTTGCCCGAGGTTCCGCAGGTCCCGGCGTCGACGGGCTCGGTCGACAAGACCCTCGGCGGCATTCTGGGGGCACCTGCATGAGCGTGCGGCGCAAGGGGCGGGTGGCCGCCTGGACGGCGGTCTGCTCGCTGCTGCTGACCGGCTGCGAGTTCAACGGCTGGTATGACGTCCCGCTGCCCGGCGGTGCGGCCTCGGACGGTCACGCCTACCACGTCACCGTCGAGTTCCGGGACGTCCTGGACCTCGTGCCGCAGTCGTCGGTCAAGGTCAACAACGTCACCGTCGGCACGGTCGAGAAGGTGGAACTGGACGGCTGGCACGCCCGCGTACGGCTCAGGATCGCCGACTCGGTGAAGCTGCCTGGCAACGCGGTCGCCGATCTGAGGCAGACCAGCATGCTCGGCGAGAAGTACGTCGCCCTGTCCGCACCGGCCGGCACACGCCCCGTCGGACTTCTCGGCGACGGCGACCGCATCCCGCTGTCCCGCAGCGGCCGCAACCCGGAGGTCGAGGAGGTGCTGTCGGCGCTGTCCGCGCTGCTCAACGGCGGCGGGGTGGCGCAGCTCAAGACGATCACCATCGAGTTGAATCAAGCCCTCGGCGGCCGCGAGGACCGGGTCCGGTCCCTGCTGAAGCAGCTCGACATCTTCCTCTCTGGCCTCGACGGTCAGCGGGCGGACATCGTGCGCGCGCTGAAGGGCGTCGACCGGCTCGCGCAGCGCCTGAAGAGGGAGAAGAAGACGATCGCCTTGGCCGTCGACACCATGCCGCCCGCCCTGAAGGCCCTCGCCGACCAGCACGAGGACCTGACGAAGATGCTCACCGCCTTGTCCAGGCTCGGCAAGACCGGCACCAGGGTGGTGAACGCCTCCCACGACGACACCGTCGCCAACCTGAAGAAGCTCCAGCCCATTCTGCAGGAGCTGAACAAAGCAGGCGACGACCTGCCCAACTCCCTCGAGCTCCTCACCACGTACCCGTTCCCGCGCAACGCGACGGACGCCGTCAAGGGCGATTACGTCAACCTGAAGATCACCGCCGACCTCGACCTGGCGGACCTCTACGGCAACGTCACCGGTAAGCCGGGCAAGGGCCGGAAGTCCCCGGCCCCCGGGACACCGCATCTTCCCGGCCACCCCACTCCCATCCCTCTCCCGTCCGTCCCTTCCCTGCCGGGCATCCCGTCCGTGCCCCCTGTGCCCTCTGTTCCCTCCGCGCCCGCCGTGCCGTCGACGCCCTCCCACGGCAGCACCCTGCTGTGCCCGCCAGTGTGCACCGCCGCCTACGGCACCGGGGACGGCGCGCGTCGCTTCCCGCCCGGGGTCGATCCCGCGCTCGCCGAGCTGATGCTGAAGGGGATACTGCCGTGATCACACGTACGGTCAAGGCCCAGTTGCTGGCCTTCGCGACCATCACCGCTCTGGGGGTGGCGTACGTCGGCGCCCAGTACACGGGCCTGGTGGACGACGTCTTGCACCGCGGGTACACCGTGCGCGCCGACTTCGCCGAGTCAGGGGGCGTCTTCCCGGGTGCCGAGGTCACCTACCGGGGAGTGCCGGTGGGCCGCGTGGGCGATCTGCAGCTGACCGGATCCGGGGTCTCGGTGGCGCTGAGGATCGAGGACGGCGCCCCGAGGATCCCGGCCGACACGCTCGCAGTGGTCGCCGCCCGATCGGCGGTGGGTGAGCAGTACGTCGACCTCCAGCCGCGGCGGTCGGGCGGCCCGTACCTCAGGGACGGCAGCCCGATCCCGCGCAGCCGCACCCGGACCCCACTGCCGGTCACCGACCTGGTCCTCAGCCTCGACCGGCTGGTCAACTCGGTCGGCAAGGACGATCTGCGGGTCACCGTCGACGAGCTGGGAAAGGCGTTCTCCGGCACCGGACCGAACCTGAGCCGGCTGGTGGACTCCGGTGACGCGCTGGTGGAGGCGGCGTCCGAGTCGCTCCCCCAGACGATCTCGCTGATCGAGGACTCGCGGAAGGTACTCAGGACACAGGCCGACCAGGGCTCGGCCATCAAGTCGTTCTCCCGCGATCTCGCCACGCTCACCGGACAGTTGAAGTCGAGCGACGGCGACCTTCGCCGGCTGATCGGCAGCACCGTGCCCGCCGCGCGGCAGGTCGATTCGCTGCTCAAGTCCACGCAGCCGCACGTGCCGATCCTGCTGGCCAACCTCATCAGCGGCGGCCAGATCACCGTGGCCCGGTTGCCCGGCGTCGAACAGGCCCTGGTCACGCTCCCACTCACTGTCGCGGGCAGCTACACGGTCATCCCCGGCGACGGCACCACCCACTTCGGGCTGACCGTGAACGCCGACGACCCTCCCGCTTGCACCAAGGGCTACAACACCCAGCGGCGCGACCCAGCCGACACCGGCACGCGCCATGCGAACACCGACGCGCGCTGCACGCTACCGCGTGGCAGCAAGTCCTCGGTGCGCGGAGCGCAGAACGCGCCCGGCGCCACGACCGGCCCGCACAGCGGTGACCAGGCCGCGTTCGTGGCCCCGTACGACCCGGAGACCGGCACCGTGACCGGCCCGGACGGAACGCTCCTCGAGATCGGCTCGACGGGCGGGGAACAGGCCGTGTTCGGAAAGGAGTCGTGGCAATGGCTGCTCGTGGGACCGATGGTGTGAGAGGCGGCATGAGGCTGCTGTCTGCGGGGCTCGTCGCCGCGACCGTGTTGACGACCGTGCTGTGTGTCTGGCTGGGCTGGAAGCTGTCCGACCAGCGCGCGGCGGAACAGCGCCGTCAGGACATATTGGCTGCGGCCCGCCAGTCGGCGCTGAGCTTCACCTCGCTCGACTACCGGCACTACGACCGGGACAGCGCCAATGTGCTGGCGAACGCCACCGGCGAGTTCAAGAAGGAGTTCGCCTCGCAGACCGAACAACTGACGAGGCTGGTCGCACAGAACAAGTCGGTGTCCGACGGACAGGTCCTGGAAGCGGGCATCGTGCGGTACGACGGGCGCTCGGCCCGGGTCCTGGTCGTGGCCGACAGCGAGGTGACCAACACCGCCGCGCCCGAGGGCCAGGCGCGCACCTACCGGCTCCAGCTCGACCTCGCGTATGTAGCAGGTCGCTGGTTGACCTCCGACGTCGTGTTCGTGGGCTGACCCGGCCGTGAGACCAACAATGAGGAGAGACACCGTGGCGAACCCGGCCTTCCGCAGCACCCGCGGCACCGGCTCACCGGCCCGCCGCACCATGACCGCGGCCACCCGCGCGGCGGCCAAGCGCGCCGGGCGGCCTGCGCCTCGCGAGTGCGGTGCCCACCAGGAAGAGCAGACCCGCTCCGGGCGCACCCTGCTCGTCGATCCGCCGCCGAACGGCTGGGAGGACCCGCCGGAGCCCGAGTCACCCGAGTCGTTCGAGGGGAAGACGGAGGTCGGTGCGTCCCCGCGCAAGGCCGGGCGGGGCGTGCTCACCGCGGCGCTGGGCATCGTCCTCGTGGCGGCCCTGGTCGCGGCCGCCGTACTCGGGCGGGAGTACCAGCAGGGGCGGCAGGCGGAGCAGGCCCGCGACGAGGCCCTCGCAGCCGCGCGGAATGCGGCGCCGGTCGTGCTGTCGTACGACTACCGGCACCTGGACCGGGACTTCTCCCGTGCCCGCATCCTGCTGACCGGGCGCTTCCGCGACCAGTACGGCAAGACCACGAAGGCGGTGGTCGCGCCGACCGCGACGAAGTACCACGGTGTGGTGAAGGCGACCGTGGCCACACCACCCGACGGTGACGCCCCGGCGGTGTCCGTCGTATCGGCCACACGGGACCGGGCCGTCGTCCTGCTCTTCGTCAACCAGATCACCCAGAGCACTCAGGTCCCGCAGCCGCGGCTGGACATGAACAGGGTGCGCATGACGCTCACCAACACCAACGACGGCTGGAAGGTGAGCGGCGTCGACGCGCTCTGACCAGGCCTCCGTAAGTGCCCTCGCGCGGTCGCGCGGGGGCACTTTTTCGAGGGGAACGGGCGCGGCCGGGCTGGGCCGGCGGGCTTCACTGCGGTCGGGCCGTGGTGGGCCGGGCGACGTTCTTGCCCCCGAGCGGTCTGCCTCACCAACTCCGGCCAACCCCCTCAGCACCCGTCCGGCCCGCTTCGAAAAGAGTCCGGTTGCTCGCGACGGACGCCGCCTGCCTCCCCGTAGAGCAGATGAAGGCTTCACCCGTACCGCCACCCTTCATCCGACTCGCGAATCCACGAGGTACCTGTGGCTCTCCTCTTCGCACGTCGCCTTCACCACCACCTGCGGTCGCGGGGGCGTCGCGCCGTCGGGTTGCTGGTGCTCGTCGCCGGAACCCTGCCGAGTGCGCCGGCCGGCGCCGCGACCCCGTCCTCCGGATCGGTCAGCGACACCGCGCTCACGACCACGTGGAGCGCCGGGCCCTTCGCCGTCCCGAATGTCTCCGGCACTGCCGGGACGGTGAGCTGCGGGCATGGGCAACCCTGCGACGACTACGCCCTGAAGGTGTCGGTGCCTGCGGGCTACGACGCCGGTCACAGCCTGCGCATCGACGTCAGATGGCCGGGTTCCGCCGCCGACTTCGACCTGTACGTCCTCGATGCGGACGACCAAGAGGTGGTGGCCACCTCGGCCTCTTCCAGCGACCCCGAGACCGTGCTGCTTCCAGCGGTGTCGGCGTCGTACACCGTGCGCGTGGTGCCGTACGCGCCGCTCGGCAACAGCTTCACCGGCACCGCGAGCCTGATCGCCGCTCCGGCCGATCCGCCGCCGAGTACGGCCACGCCGCCGACGTACGCGAACTCCCGGGCACCCGACGGCATCGCGGATGCGCACAACGCCGGTGAACCATCGATCGGCGTCGACCGTGCGAGTGGCGCCGCAATGTTCCAGGCGTACACGTCGACACTCAAGGTCACCTACGACAGTGCCGGTGCCGCCGCATGGCAGGACAAGAGCGCGAGCGCGGCCAACGGCTGCCCCCAGGGAAGCACCACCAGCCTCGACCCGATCCTGTTCACCGACCCGGTCACCCACCGCACCTTCGAGTCGCAGCTTGCCGGCAAGACCGCCCTGACCTGCTATACCGACGACGACGGTGACATGTGGACGCCGACGGGCGGCTCGGGCATCAACTCCGGTGTGGACCACCAGACCATCGGTGGCGGCGCCTTCGCCACGGGCGGTCCAGGCACCGTCACGTCGTACCCGAACGCCGTCTACTACTGTTCCCAGGACATCGCCGACGCCTCTTGCGCGGTCAGTCGGGACGGCGGTCTGACGTACGGTCCCGCCGTTCCGATGTACTCGCTGCTGGACTGCGGCGGCCTGCACGGGCATGTGAAGGTCGCCCCGGACGGCACGGTGTACGTGCCCAACAAGGGCTGCGGTGGCAATCAGGCCGTGGCCGTCTCCGAGGACAACGGGCTGACGTGGACCGTCCGCAAGAACCCGTCCAGCACCCCCGGGGACTCGGACCCGAGCGTGGGAGTCGGGGCCGGCGGGACCGTCTACATGGGCTACCAGAACAGCGACGGCACGCCGCGTACCGCCGTCAGCCACGACAAGGGCAAGACGTGGCTGTACGACCAGAACGTCGGCGCGGCCCTCGGCATCAAGAACATCGTCTTTCCGGCCGTGACCGCGGGCGACGACAACCGCGCCGCGTTCGCCTTCCTGGGCACCACCACCGGCGGCAACTATCAGGACGCGGCCAACTTCACGGGCGTCTGGCACCTGTACGTGGCCACCACCTACGACGGCGGCCAGTCCTGGGTGACCGTCGACGCCACCCCCACCGACCCGGTTCAGAAGGGGTCGATCTGCACGGGCGGCACCACGTGCGGCAACGATCGCAATCTCCTGGACTTCATCGACGTCACCACCGACGCCCAGGGTCGCGTGCTCGCCGCCTACGCCGACGGCTGCACCGGCACCTGCGGGACCGGAGGTGCGCAGAACTACGACGCGCTGGCGTCCATCGCCCGCCAGTCCTCCGGCAACACGCTGTACGGCGCGTACGACGCCTTGATCCTCGGCCGCACAAGAAGCCCTAAGGAAGTCACTAGATGAAGCCATCGCCCCCGGCTGCCGTAATGGCAGCAGCCGTCGTCAGCCTGGCCGCGGTCACCGGATGCTCAGCGGCGAACAAGCACGCCGAGCCACCGCGGGCGACACCGTACGCGGCGGAGCACGCAACCGATCCGCCGGCCGGGAATGCGGTCGGCTTCGCGCCCGGCGGCTGTCCCACTGCCGCGTCACTGCCGCTCCCCAAGGACTTCCCGGAGAACCTGCCGGTGCCCGACGGCGCGGTCGTGACCTCGGTGGAGCACCGCACCGGCGGCCGGCTCGTCGTCGCCACCGTCGTCCGGCGCGGCTTCGACACCACGCTGGCGTTCCTGCACAAGCGACTCCCAAAGGCTGGCTACATCCCCAAGGAGGGCGAAGTGGAGGAGGCCGACGCCGAGTCGAACTTCTCCTCCAGGAGCGTCCGGGGCCGCTGGACCCTGCGGAAGATGTCCGACTGCGAGGGAGGGGTGTACCTGACGTACCTGACGTCCGCTGTCTCCTGACCCTGCCCCGGCCAAGCCCTCTTCCTGGCCGGTGAAACTGCAAGGGGCCGCCTTCCGCGGCGAGCGGTACCACGTGCGCCGTTGACCGAGGGGTGGCCTCCCGGACTGGAAGACCCCTGGTGAACGCGTGCACCGCGATTCTGATCGGCCGGCCTGACGCAGCAGTCGGCCGGGGCCGTATACGGGGGCGGGTTGTCGCTGGTGCGGTGGAGAATGGGTCTTCGCAGGTCGTCGTGTCCGACTGCAGGCTGGGAGCGGAAGCCCTGACCAGGGACTCGGGACCCGGCCCTGCCTTGTTCCTCCCGGTGTCCATCTCGCGTGTCCGCCCCCGTGGCCCTGGGACCGGGGGCGTTCCCAGCCGAGGAGATCGGGAGCACTTCTCCTCGTCCATCGGTCCCGAGTGGTGGCGACGGATCGCGGGTGCGGTGGGTCCCGGGGGCAGCCGGATCAGGACCGGGGGAGGTCCAGGGAGTCGAAGCGGCGCATGAGGGCGGGCTTGGCCAGGTGGGCGGCCCGCAGTTCACCGGCCCGCCGGTCGAAGTCCGAGGTGCCACCGGTGCGGGCCTCCAGGGCGCGCAGGTCCGCCAGGAGTGCGACGGCGGCGTCGTAGGCGCTGGCGTTCTTCCGGGCGATCAGGTCGTCGACCTCACGCCACGCCTGTTCGGTGTTCTCGGCGAGCTTGTCCAAGCGCGCCTCCTGCGCCTCGGCGGCGGCCCGTGCCCGAGCCTGCTCGGCCGCGGCCTGGGCGACTTTCTCTCGCTGCCTGCGGTCGGTACGACGGCGGTAGGCCATGTCGAGGAGCTGGGCCGCAGTGCGCCGGCCAATTACGTCACGAGGGCCCGGGATAGTGGTCGCCGCCCGATAGCGGGCCAGGAGTCGGGGCCCTGGGGACGCGGTGGTCAGCGCGGCCTCGACCAGCAGGGCGTCCTTGTCGGCGGCGGGAAGACCGGCGACGAAGGCCGCCAGGGCCTTCCGGTCCAGGACGTCCGCGGTGGCGGGCCGGCTGTCCTCGGCGGCGACCGCCAGCAGGTCCGCGTCGACGCCAAGGAAGTCCGCCAGGGCCTGCTGCGGGCCGGTAAGCGAGGCCAGTCCCGCGGGGACGGGCGGCTCGACCTCGCGGGCGTAGTTCTCCTCGTCGTCCTCCGCGAGCTCCCAGGCGGTGAGCCCGGCAAGCCATGCCAGGTACAGCGGCCGCAGGTCTCCCGCCGCGAGTTCGGCGCGCAGCCCCACGAATGCGGAGAGCGTGTAGGACGTCTCGAATTCCCACTCGCAGCCGTCCTCCGAGGACACGGTGAAGTCCAGCAGCGTGTGTCCGGACCGATCCCATACGGTGAGCACGTCCTCCATGGCGTACGCGGTGGCCTCCTTGGCCGGGAGCGTCCCTGCGGGCAGGCGCAGGAGGAGGCGGCGGCTTCCCCAGTTCGCGTAGTACAGGTGAGCGTCGTAGAGCTCCTCGACCAGCTTCGTCGGATCGCCCTTGAAGTCGCCCCAGTGGTACTCGTTGACGAAGCGCGTCGCGGTGATGTCGGCGCGAGTGGACAGCGCCCGTACCTGTCTAACGTCGTCCTCGTCCAACGGCCGGTCAAGCGCGAGGAACTCGTAATACTGATACTCGCTCACGCCTCGGCAGCCTACCGGCCGTACACCCTGGGTTTGGGTCAGCCGCGGAGCCATCCGAACAGCCCATTGCCGCGCCGCTCCCGTTCCCACTCCGCCTGCGCTTCGGCTCGCTCGGCCGCGACGCGCTCGCGCTGCGTACGACAGCGCGGGCATTCATCGCCGCGGGCCAAGCCAGGGGCATCGTCAGGGTCGACGTCGCCGCCGCAGGTCGGGCAAGGCCACAGCGAGGCCTCCCATTGCCGGTGCTCGTCCTCCTGCCGACGTGCTTCCTCCTCCTCAGCTGCCCGCTGGGCGGCGCGACGTTGTTCGTCTCGACGGCCGTAGGCATGCAGGTCGTCGGCGTTGCGCAGGGCATCGGTGAGTGTCTGGGCTGAACCGTGGCCGAAGCGCCACCAGATCGCCCCGCACGGGCCGTGCTGCTGCAGCCGGTCCAGTGCGGTGGCCAGGACGGGCACCGTGCCGTCGTAGTCCCGGTACCCGTCCCGCTCTCCGGTGTTCCCTATCGGGCGGCCAGGACACCACATGCCCTGCCAGTGCTCCTCAGATGAGCGTGCGACCTCATGTATCCGTGCTTGCAGGGCCTCAGGACCGACCTGCTTGGTGAACACGAACGCCACTGGTGGGAATCCGCCGCGACCGGACGCCTGCCAGAGGGTCGACCACAGTGGGACTTGCTGCCCACCTTGGTCCTTCACGGTGCGCTGGAAGAACCGGCGGTAGCGAACGATCTTGTCTGCCACCTTGGCTGGCGGTTCGGTGCCGTTGTCCACCTCCACGAACAGCACCGGCAGCCCGGCCTCCGGCGCGCTCAGGACCGCGTCGGCGCGCAGGCTTCCCTTGCCCGGTGTGGTAAACGTGCCGGTGACGGGGAGAGCGACCTCGGTTTGCCAGCCGTGGAGTGTGCCAAGCCCTGGCGGCCTGGAAGGCAGCGGCTTCGTCGGCCCGGCGGCGGGCGGTGTGCCGCGGCGGGCAACCGGTTTGGTCGGCTCTGGCGGCGACTGCAGGAACGCGTCGATGGTGTCGGTTACCTTCACCGCGTGCGCCGCGCCGGCTCTGGCCGCCTCCCGAGCGGTACCGCCCATCTCACCGAGCGGCCGGTCCAGCTCGGTCGCGGCCACCGCCAATCCGGCCGTGGTGAGATTCCACAGGTGCTCGCTGACCGGCCGCCCCGACGGGTTCGTGCCGGTCACCTTGCCGACCGATTCCACCAGACCGGCGTCGCGCAGGTCCTTGCACGCGTTGCGAACGGTCTGTACGTCAGCAGTGCCCGGCAGGACGAGATGCCGAAGCTGTGCGGCCGTGGCGACCTTCACCACCCCCAGGGCCAGCAGCACCAGACCCCGCGTCCGCGCCGTCGACCCGAACCGCCACCGCGTCGTGCCCGTCATCGCGTTCTCCCTCCCCTCGGCTCTCGGCGCCGCACCACCCCACCCGCGTACCCACCGTCCGCGCCGCCACGGCGGCAGCCGGTGATCTGGGGCTGGGCGGACACCCGGGGCCCACCTCGCGCCCCCGGCACGACCACTCCACCACGTCCCACTGACACACAAGACAAAGAACAGGCAGGAGAAAAAGGGGTTGTCGAGGCGTCCGCCATCGGCCAATGCGCGGTCTGACCTGCGGCATCGCTGCACACGAGGTGGAAGGTCACCGTAGGGCGCGGTGTAGGGAGGACTGTAGGGAACGGTGTTGGGGCGTTTGTACGCACCGACGACAAATGCGGGTCACGAGCCGGAGAGGCCCACAGGCCGTGCACCGCGTCCTAGCCGCCCCGCCACTCACCGCCCGACTTCCCCCGACAGCCCATGCGCCACGAAAGGCACTCCCGGCCATCGGGCCTGCTTGAAGCACGACGGAGACTTGTCGGCCCGAGTCGGAACTCACCGACTACCGCGGCCGCACTCACCGTCCAGAGCTGAGGCGGTGGTCGGTGAGTGGCATCGGTCTCATGCACTGAGCGCCCCGGTGGTTCGCGACGCTCGGCAACGAGCAGGCGGGAGCACTTGGCATCAGCCGACCGTCGGACATCGCGAGGACACGGGGACCGGTTTACCTGTAGATCCTCCCGCTGAGCACGACATCGTTCTCGCGGGTTCTGGGGCGTGTGGACGTCTGGAGGTCAGACCGCCATGGGGCGATCATCACTCCTCGGCGTCTGGACTGGGGCAGCGCGGCGACAGCGTCCACCTACGGCTGATCCCGCTCCTCCGGCCTCAACACGTACGTGCCCATGCCCTTCTCGGAGCGCGTCAGCCCCTCGGCACGTACCCGCTCCATCGCACGCTGAGCCGTCGAGTTGACCACACCGAACTCAGCCGCAATCTGCACCACGCTGGGGACCTTGCTGCCAGGCGGATAGGTGCCGTCCGCGATCCGCTCAATGATCACGTCAGCGATCTGCGGCCACATGGCCCGGGTGCGATCGATCATGGGTCTACTGAAGCGCTCCGAAGTGTTCTCAGCATCCGAAGCGCACTGAGGTATACCGAGGTACACTGAGGCCTCAAACGAAAACGCCCCTGGGAGATCCGGGCTAGGGATCACTCAGGGGCTGACCGAAGAATGGAGCTTCGGCTATGCGAAACCCTATCGCCGCGCTTACCGCGTGGCTCCGACCCGCTCGTGGAAAGCGCCACGCGGCCGAGCCGGCGCAGGCAGTCCATCTCGTCCCGCTGTCCACGCCTCGGCTCTTACATCCGAGTGCGTGGGTCGAGGGTGACAGCCTTCCACTCGTGCCCTGGTACCTCGTCGACCACGAGTGCCTCCAGGAAGCACGGCGACAGCGCGACCGGCGAAGGGCACTGGCACTCGCCACGATGGGACAGGACTACGTGCCGGAGCGCACGGCATGACTGACGCTGTGGCGGGGCTCCGCCTGCTGCCGTGGGACGGTCCCAACGGGAAGCCCGCATACACCCCCGACGACAATCCCGAAGGCATGATCGCGCGACTCGCCGACCGCATGGAACGCGAACAACTCACCACAGCATCAGAGCTGCTTGAGCTTGCCCGTCAGATGCTCGCCGTTACCGAGCCACCGACCCCGAACCAGTCGCGCTTCGTCGTGGCACGTCTCTGCGACGCCCTGTCGAACACGCTGCGGGTCGCCGAGTCGCGCGGCATGCGTCTGACGACCGGAGACGCCGATGAGTAGGCGCGAAGCTCCGCGAATGACCATGCGCGTATCGCGCGATGGCGGGCAGACGTGGGGGCGCCGCCTGCACGTCCACAGCAGCGACAATCTCAAGCCCCTCCAGTCTTCCGAGTGGCCACCGTGCGAGTGCCGCCGATGCATGCCAGGCGTGCACCGCGCATAGCGACCCGCCCGAACGTAGAGAGGCCCCGTAGCGGCCTGCGGACAAGCAGGCCGCTACGGCCTGGCGCCCAGTCGTCTCGTGGCGTCAGCGGGACTCAGAGCTCCCAATCGCAGCGTTAGAGTACTGGGCCTCATCCCACCTTGATCGACAGCAACCCACAGCGAACCGTCCACGCAGGTCAGATGCGGTTTGCCATGAGGTCTGGACCGACGGCAACCGATCGCAACCCGCACTCTTGGTGCCATCCCTGCGCCATCAACTCACGTTCCTTTGGGGGCTCTAGGCGCGGGGTTCTTTCGGGCCGCGGCCCTTCCGGGAACGACGTTGGGCGAACTCGCGATCTCCCTCGTCGAGGGCCGCAATGCCTCCCCGCCCCCCACCCGCCGAGGACGACCAGACGCCGAGGGCGCGCGAGGAGTTCGGCGACCTGTTGGCCGCTGGCACCGGCCCGTCGACCCGCACCCTCAAAGGCAGGTACGGGATCGGCCAGGGCCGGGCCCAGCGCATCCAGAACGCGATCACCACCGCGGTCACCCGGCACGTTGAGTTGGCTGCCATCTCGCTCCGCGGCGGCATGGGGCCCACTGCGGAGGACGTGGCCCGCCACCTCAACGGCGGCGCGTACCAGTGGGTCCTGAACGCCGCCCTCATCGTCACGAAGGCGTCGTGAGCACGCCCCGCCGCTACCGCTGCGACAACCCCATGCCGAAGACAGGCGAGGACGCCCAGGCACCCGTGTACCGGGCTGCGCCTGCCCCGGAGCAGCAGCCCGTGCCACAGGTCGTCCACATCCACCAGGCGCCCCGTTACCGCACCCTTGCAACGCGTCACGCGCGGGGCGGAGGCCGGTGCCGTCGCGGCCGGGGGCAAGCCGCGCCCTGATGTCGAGCACGGCCGAGGTCTCGTCCTCGTCGACACACTCGCCCACGACTCGGAAAGCGAACTGGTCTGCGGTGGGGCACGGGTATGGGCCGAGCTGCGCGTGCCGATCGCAGACGGCGTCCCTTGAGCCGCCGCCTGGTGCCGGAGACTGAGCGCCCGGAACCAGGCGGTGCACCGACCCGCTCCACCCCGCGACTCCCCGGGGTGGAGCGGGCCCGTAAGCCTCGCCAGCGTCCTGGCCCGCCTTGCGAAGCACGCCCGCCGCCAATGGGTGCCGATCGAGACCACCTGGCCCTGGGCCGACGCCTTCACCACCAGCTGGCGACGGCTCGGCGCGCTGCCCGCCGCGCCATAAACCGGGCGCCACCACCCCGAACGAGGACCAGGACCCTCTCGAGAACCGTGGAAGCCTGGCGCGGCCGCAGCGACACGAGAAGAACCCACCGGCACCGGCCGGGACAAACGGGATGAACCGATCACCTCAACTGACAGCGATCAGGCCTAAAGTATCGAGGTGAAACGCCAAGCTACGAGCCGGGCGCGATTCGAACAAGCTTCTCGGCCTCGTCGCGGAGGCCCTTGATCGCTCCCAACGCTCTTTCACGTTCGGCGATGATCTCCACACCCTGCTTCGTAAGACCGCTGAGCGACTGCTCCACCTCCGCGATCCACTTGCTCAGGTGCCGCTCACCGGCGTCAGCGAGACTGGTCTGCTGCCTGAGTGCTTCTTCGTCGGAGCGACGCCTGATCATCTTCCGGCGCTTGTCAAGCTTCATCCGCTCGGCCTGGTCCTGCGCGACACTCTTCCAGTCGATCAACGACGGCCCGATGACCGTCAGCACCCACTGCGCCTTGCCGGCCGCGTTGGCGAGCTTGGCGGCTGCCTTGCCTCGACCCCACGGCCTGAACTTGTCCGCGCCGTTGGTCACCGTCCCGCCGGCGTCGAGCAACTTCTGGCCCACTCGACTCTTGATGATCCGGGTCGCGACGTTGGAGGCCATGCTTCCCTGCTCGCTATCGCTAGCCGCGACCTCCTCGATCCACTCGCGTATCCTTCTGCCGCCCGCCTTCGCGGCTTTCTCCGCGCCTTCCCTGACCGCACGTTCAAACCGTGATTCGGAATCCGGGGACGCGTCGATCGTCGTCTCGGGTGCGTCAAGGTCGTTCACCCAGGCTTCAGGCTCAGGCACACCGGTTCCGCACTCAGCGACCAGCGCATCGAACGCTGTCCTCATCGATTCGGAGAACTTGGCTTCGAACTCGGTAATCTCAAAAGCTAGTTCACTGCCGAGATCACGAGCGACGTCGGCGGGGACGTCATCTTTCTCTGAGACGCTGTCAGCGATCTTCCTTCCCGCCGCCCCGATCACGGAAGCGACGACACCGCTCTCCCGCTCAAGTGTGCTCAGCACACTCTCCTTCGCCTGGGAGATCGACTCCTCGACCTTCTTCGCGGTCTCCGCGGCACGGAGTTCCGCGCCGTCCAGCACCCACTTCTGTTCGGCGTCCGCCAGAACCCGGAGAAGTTCGAATGCCTGCGCGTTCGGTCGGATAGCGCTGACACCAGGTGCGATGATTCTCTGCAACTCGGCTGTAAGAACGTCGACGCCGCTCTCTGCTACAAGCAACTCACACTGAGCGACCGTAAGGTCGGGGTTATTGACCGCTTCGACGTAGTCGCGCGCATCGGTCGGGACGATCGGGACACGGTCGGCAAAGGGACCGAGTCGCTTGCGAATCTCGTCGAGAATGACGTCGCGATCACTGTTCTCGGCGTTCATCTTGTTGACGACGACCACACTTCGGTCAGCGAACCCGTCGGTGTCGAGCGCTTGCAGAATCGCCGTGGTCTCCGCTTCGCCCGGTAGTTCGCTCGTTGTCACGATCATCAGCGCGTCCGCACCACGCACGCCACGACGCGCCGCACCGGAATGCTCGTCGTTGCCCGACAGCGTCCCGGGCAGGTCGACGAGCGTCACGCCGTTCCACGGGTACGGCGTCGGCTCGTGCGTCTTGGGTGCCGCGTCGACAAGTTCATCGACGGCAGCCGGCGGGAGTCCGAGCAATGCCGCGATGAGCATCGACTTCCCCGCACTGTACGGACCCAGGAGCGCAATCCGTAGCGGGCTCGTGTCCGCATGGGGCAGGCTCGCTATCAGGCCCCGAGTACGAGGGTGAGCGTTCAAGACGCTCTCAGCCCGTGCAATCAGCACAGCTAGGAGGGCGCTCAGACTCTCGTCGCTCTCCAACGACTCAACCGGATTGCCGTCAGTCATCTGCGTTCCCTATCTCGATCCGCTCGGTGAGGACATCCACGAGGTGGTCCTGTAGACACGCCCGTACTTCCGCGATGCGGGACGCGTCGGTCCAGACGCGAAGTTCGACTCCCGGCGTTCGGCGTGCCAGGCGGATCGCCGCCGGGTCCCCGCCCGCAAGGGCCAGTAGTCGGCGCACTAGTACAAGGTCGATCGAATCGAGGGCGGACTGCACGGCCGACTGTAGCCGACGGAGCTGCTCGAACCGCTCCCGTGTGCGACCGACGTCCGCTGACCCCTCTTCGAACTGGGCACCGACTCGGGCCGTCGTGTCCTCGATGATTCGAGCCAACTGCTCTTCGACCCTGTAGAACAGTTCATCGAGTTTGGCCTCGGCCTCGGCCGCGGTCTCGCCAGTCCACTTGTCCTTCGCCTGCCGCGTGCGATTCACCTCGCTGCTCACCGCTTTCGCCGCTCCGGCCAAGGTGTCCAGGGCGTAGCCCAGCGCCACCGCAGCAGGGTTGACCTTACTGGCATTTGCAGCGAGCTTCTTGGCGATCCCACGGGCAGCGAAGGAATTCAAAAAGGCTGTCGCCGCCCCCTTGGCAGCCTCCGCGCTCAGGGTTCGGACCTTCGCGTCAGGACGCTGTCGTACATGCAGGTGCTCGTCGTCCTGTCGCTCCGCGGCGCTTGCCTGCGCGCGCAGAACCCTCTCCCGTTTACGCATCTCCTCCTCGAACTCGCTCTCAAGACTCGAGGCGAATCCCTCCAGCTCCAAACTGGTGATGAAGTCGCTCCATCGCTGCGAGTGATCCACGCCGCCCAGGTCCCGAACCACATCCGGCAACCGTTCTTTGGCATGGTGACGCTTGGCTTCGAGTCGGTCGCGCGTGTTCTGGCCCGCGATCCGGAAAGCTTCGAGCAAAGCGGCGCGTTCACTCGGCGCCGAGCGTTCGAGTTCGCCGAGCGCGAGATCGATCTGAGGGAGTTCCTCAGCCGCCCGGTCGTGGAACGCGGCGAGCGGCGCTCGCACGCCTTCGGCCAGCCGAACGGCACGAAGGGGAATCGCGCGCTCGGCCAAGAGCTGTGCGAGGGACTGCTCCAGCTCGGACAACTTGCTCGCCCGGAAGGCCCTGTCTCCCAGCTCGCGATCCCCCGCGGACAACGCTTCATGCGCGGCACCGGAGTGGACCGCGAGGACGGTGGGCGGTGTGACTCCGACCGCTCTGGAGACCTGCTCGATCCGGACGGCGTGACCGGGCACCGACTCGAACGCCTTCTTCGGTGCTTGGGCGAAGAGTTGAAGGCGGTCCAGTGTGTCGACTCGTCCCTTCACGTTGACGACCGCGAGCAGAGGTTTACCCGAGAGGAGGAGTCGCTGGAGTTCGGCGGACTCCTCGTCGCGAAGGGTGTCGGCGTAGTTCCATATGACCGCGTCGGCGATGTCACACGCGGCCCGGGCGTGTTGGGCGTCCAGGTCGTCGTCCTTCGCGGCGACGCCGGGCGTGTCGAGGTAGGTCACGGAGCCGAGCTCGAACGCGGAGGTCTTCCGCGTGGTGCGGTGCGCCCCTCGCCCGATCCCGGTGCGGTCCGCATCGCGAGTCAAGGCTTTGCGGAGCGTGGTCTTCCCGGACTTGGTTCTTCCGGCGATGGCCACGAGCAGTTTGCCTCTCACGGCAGGCATAGCCCCAACGGCATCGCGCAGTTCGCGTTCGATCGCCCCGATGCGACTGATGGCCTCGACAAGAGGCTCGCTCTCCATTGCGTGCGCGGAGTACGACGTTCGCTGAAGGCGAGCCTCGACCTCGGCCCGGAGGGTGGACTGAATGTCGCGGTAGGCCGATCGACTCGCGTCTACACCGAACGAATGAATGAGTTCGTCGACCAGAGGCTCAAGGGCCGCGCGGAGGTCCGGTTCGGTTCGCCGCGCATCCATTGCCGCTGCCACGCGGTCGAACAGTTCGACGTCTTTTGCGTACCAGGACTCAAGTGCTCGTAGCTCGCTGATGTCGGTCTGGGAGGCGACCGCCGGCAGTCCCGTGGCGAGCCGTGCGGCCGAACTCGTGGCAGGCGCGGCCGGGGAAGCGGTCATGCTCACGGGTACCGTCACGATCCCTTGCTCGACCACTGCCCTCACGTTGCTGTCCGCGAGCATTTCCAGCGTGCTGCCCGAAACGGCGCCGGTGTCGCGGGCCTCAATCGCCCAAAATAGGGCATCACACCGATCCGATCTGAACCTGAACCGCGCGTCCGGCCCGAGCCAACGCCACCATTCCGGTTGCACGGACAGAACTTCCTCGTACGACTCCTTCGCGACGAGGAAGTCCTGCACCTTCTCAAGCCGCGTCACCAGATCCCGGTTCTGCAGATCCCGAGCTATGGAGACACTGTGTTTGAGCACGAGCTCACGTGCGCCTCCCGTCTGCCGGCCGCCTCGGCGGTGACGACGCAAGTCAGTCACCGCGCGATCGACGTCGATCTCAAAGATCGAACGCCGGATCTCCTCGGGCCACCCCTGATCCACACGACGACACCGCTCAAGAACTCCAGGCAGTACCCGTTCCGCGAGCGCCACAGCCGCACGGTCCGCCCGAAGGGCTTCCACCGTCACACCCTCAAGTGCCGCGAGATGAGTACGTAGTCCTTCGAGCCGCATCAACTCTCGGAGGGCTCTGGCACCGCCTAGCGTCAGAGTCCGGCCTTGAGCCGCTGACAGACGGACTAGTTCCTGCTCCTCGACGCACGCCGCCACGGCATCGGATACCCACCGAAGAGTGGTCCCAGACGGTGGCAGACTGGCACACCCACACGCTTGGGCAACGGCATCCACCTCCTTGGCAAGCCGCTCGAGTGAGGCCAGCCCGGCCATGGCGTCGACGCCCAATGGCTCCAACAGAAGGGCCAAAATCTCAGCTTTGAGACTCGCCGTGTCATTCACTAAACTCGGCCCTTCGTTAATCCTGGGTATTCAGCGGAATTGGGTGACCTGACGCTCCACCAGGAGAAAGGTGCCGCTGGCCTGCAAGGATGCGAGTGTCGACGTCGTATCCACTGCGAGAGGCAGGGCACTAATCTGGTGAGCGAGCCTACAGGTTGAGACCGGCGGCTGTCCGTGGTCGCCGACGGCCAGGGGTTGATTTGGAATGCCGGGGCGGTTCTGCTGCTCCGGCTTGCCGACCGTACACGGCCGCGCTGGCGTACGAAGACACGGTGGCCGTCCTGGCCGCCACGCTGTCCCGGCTGTGTGGATGAGCTGGTGGCGCCGCGCGATCAGGCTGCGGCCCTGCGGTACTCGGCCAGGGCGCCGGACGCCCACAGCGGGACGAGCCGCGGCAGTTCGGTCGTGGAGACCTGGCCGCGTACACAGCGAAGGCCGAGCTTTGCCAGGGAGTCGGCCGCCTCGTTGAGGGGGTTGCCGACGTGGGCCTTCTCGTGCACGAACGTGAGGTGTGGGGTGTACTCGACGAGCATCTAGAGGCGAAGGAGCGTGGGCGTTCGCCCCCGGGAACGCAGGTGGACGTCGTACCCTCGGGCATCGCCGTGCCGCCTCGCTGCCAGGCGTGCAGGTACGCCAGTGCCTGGACGTTGTCCACGCGCACCTCGACGGGTTGGCCGGGGCTGGTGGCGAGTACGGCTTTCAGGCCCTAGTGGACCGCGCGCAGTTCAGTGACGACCACCCGGGCGCGGGGCCGGGCGACGTGCGCCGGGTAAAGATGCGCGCGCAGTCCCGCGTGCCCGGTGGTGGCGACATATCCGCAGGCGACCCGGTCCGTGGCGACGGACGGTCCGTCGCCAGGACGATGACCCCGGTCACGGCCTTGACCTTGTCGTCGACGCACACGCCGCGGCGGGTACGGGTTGCCGGGCGGGGTGCGCGGGCGAGCGGTGAACGACGACCCATGGTGATCCTCCTGTTCGCGTCGGGGTGGGCGTGGGCGAGCTGAGCGGTCAACTGCTGCAATCTTTAGTCGAGTTCGTCACCTGGGTGTAGACCGTGAGGAAGAGTTCCAGGTCGGCGCGTTCGGCTGACGGAAGCCCGCCCGCCGCGAGGTGGGTCCGGGCGTCGAGATGGGCGCGCTGCAGGTATCCCGTGCCGTGCAGGTGGCGCCAGAGGAGACGGAAGGCCTGCTGATGGTCGTAGAGGGTGGTCTCGTACGACCTCTGCGCGATGTGCCGGGCCTGGTCGAGGAGGGCGCGGAAGTTCCCCTCGTCGTCACGAGTCCCCAGCTGCGCCGAGTGTCGGTCGAATGCGGTGGTCTCCCCGCCCCCTGCCGCTATCAAGCGGCACCTCCCCCGGTTGCTGCAGTGCGTGTCATGGCGGTGTGAACGCAACGGAAGGTCAGCCGACCTTCATCCACTCCTTGCAGCCCTGCGTCTGGAAGTACTCGCCCTTCTTGATCGTCACGCGGCCCGGGCCCTTGAGGTTGTTGTTGGCGATGATCGCGTCGAACTCACCGCTGGCGTCCTTCAGGCGCGCCCAGTAGCAGCCGAAGGAGTCCGCTCCGGCGGTCTTGTAGGTGCCGGGCTTGATGTCCTCGCCGACGAGGTACTCGCCGTCCCCGGCGAAGCCGGCGGCCGGTCCGGGCTCCCGGGTCTTCTTCGGCTTGGCGGTGACCGTTCTCGTCACGGTGGGCGCGGGAGCCGCGCCCGCGGCCTTGGCGGTGACGGTCACCGTGGGCCGGGGCTCGGCGGTGTCGCTCGCCGTGGCGTCAGCGGACTCGCCGTTCGAGCCGATGCCGACGCCCATGACCAGGGCGACGAAGGCCACGGCGCCGTGGGTCAGCCAGCCCTTGCGGTGCGAGGGCTTGCCGGCGGGCTGGGGCGGCACGGAGCCCCAACCGCCAGGCGTGGCGGGGGCGTTGTAGCCGGGCTGCGGGATCGGAGTGGTCATGGTCGTCCTCCTGCGTGGTGGGCGGTGTACGCGAAACCGGAAGGGCAGGCCTCACGGCGGAAGCCATTAGACCCTCGCCTCCATGCGGAAGCACAACCAGATAAGCAGAAAGCTGAAAGCACTGTCAATCACGTTCAGATTGACGGGGCCTGTAAGCTGTTGCGGTCCGGTACCGAGAGGACCAGGAAGCAGCCATGTCGCAGCCGTCAGCCCTAGTGACCGCCGCCGAGATCTCCCGCATCGCGGGAGTGACCCGTGCCACCGTCAGCAACTGGCGACGCCGCCACGAAGACTTCCCCTCCCCCGCCGGGGGCACCGAGGCCAGCCCCCTGTACGACTTGGAGGCCGTGCGCGCCTGGCTGCAGGCACGCGGCCATTCGGCCGCCGCGACCCCGGCCGAGGAACTGCGCACGCTCCTGCGCCTGCACGGCGCCGGCATCGCGACCCGGCTGCTGCCCATGGTCCTTGCCGCTGCCCGCCGCTCCCCGGAAGAGCTGTCCGCGCTCACCGGCCTTTCGGACCCCGAACTCGGCACCCAGGCCGATTCCGCTGTCGCGGCACTCGCGGGGGCCGCCGCACTCACCGCGACCGTTCACTTCCCGCCCGACGACGCCCCGGCTCTTCGCGCGCTCCTGCGTTGTGTGCGGGACGCCGGCCCGCGGGCCGCGCTGGACGTACTGGCCGAGCGGGAGCTGGAGGAGAGCACCGCCTCCGGCACCTATCAGACACCGGCCGAGCTGGCCGTTCTCATGGCTCGTCTGCTGCCCGCGGACTCCATCCGCGTACTCGACCCCGCCTGCGGCAGTGGCACGCTGCTGGAAACGGCCGCCGCCCAGGGGGCGCGGGAGCTGTACGGGCAGGACGCGCTGGAGGTGCAGGCCCAGCGCACCGCCGTCCGTTTGCTGCTGTCGGCGCCGGACGCGCAGGTTTCCGTATCGACCGGCGACAGTCTCCGGAGTGACGCTTACCAGGGCACCGCCGCCGACGGCGTGCTGTGCAATCCGCCGTACGGTGATCGCGACTGGGGGCAGGACGAACTCGCCTATGATCCCCGCTGGGCATACGGCGTCCCACCACGCGCGGAATCCGAACTCGCCTGGGTACAGCATGCCTTGGCCCACCTGGTGCCCGGCGGATACGCCGTGCTCCTGCTGCCGCCCGCCACGGCCGCCCGCGCCTCGGGCCGCCGCGTGCGCGCCGAACTCGTCCGCGCCGGGACCCTGCGCGCCGTGGTGGGCCTGCCGGCCGGAGCGGCCGCGCCCCTGCACATCGGGCTCCAGATCTGGGTGCTGCAACGTCCGGAGCCAGGCGGCGCAGAGCGCAAGTCCGTGCTCTTCATGGACCTGAGCGGCGGCCGGGAGGACCCGGCGAGTTCGTCCCGGCAACGGTCACGACGAGCCGCGCCAGACTGGGACGATCTCTCCAAGCGGATCCTCGACCACTGGACGGCCTTCCGCGCCGCGCCGGACTCGGTCCGTGAAGAGCCCGGCGTCGCCCGCGCCGTGCCGGTCATCGATCTCCTGGGCGACCTCGTCGACCTCACGCCCGCCCGTCAAGTGCGCGCCGCGCCAGCAGACGTCGATCCGGCAGAGGTCGCGCGTCTCGTCGCCAGGCATCGTGAGCAGCTGACA
Source organism: Streptomyces sp. PA03-3a (assembly GCF_033792735.1). Taxonomy (NCBI): domain Bacteria; kingdom Bacillati; phylum Actinomycetota; class Actinomycetes; order Kitasatosporales; family Streptomycetaceae; genus Streptomyces; species Streptomyces sp. PA03-3a. The sequence continues at coordinate 38,416 of NZ_JARAVM010000017.1, read as the reverse complement.
CGCCATATTGCCTCGTTGGCGGAGGCGGCAGGTCATGATGTCGGGGAACCGGCTGGGGACTCAACACGTGAGTGGCGCACGGCCACCGTGTCCGACCTCGTGCGCGGCGGTGCCCTGGAGATCCTGCGCGCGACGCCGCAGACCAAGGAAGGCTCCCTCGCCAAATGGCGCGCCGCCAACGCCGATCGGCCGGTGCTCACAGGCGCCGACATCGCGCACAGCGAACGCGCATCAGCAGGGCTCGACGACTTGACCGTCGAAACCGCACCCCTCATTGAGGAAGGAGACGTCCTGGTCCGCGCGATCCCCGGAGGACAGGGCTCCATGGCCCGGGTCGCCGACGAGGCGGACGCGGGAGCCGTGCCGGGCCGCTCGGTATTCGTGCTGCGGCCCGACCCGGCACGCCTCGACCCCTGGTTCGTCATGGGTTTTCTGGAGGCGGAGGACAACGTCGCCGGGGCCTCCACCGGGAGCACCACGGTTCACGTGCAGCCGGGACGGCTGCGTGTACCGCTGCTGTCGCTGGAAGAACAACAGCGGTACGGAGTCGCCTTCCGCCGCGTACACGACCTGCGCACCGCCGCCCGCCGGACCGTCGAACTCGCCCAGAGGACTGCTGACGCCCTGACCGCGGGTCTGACCGGCGGTGGGCTGCTCCCGTCGCGCGCCGAGACCCCCTGACGTCCGACGCCACAGGTCGCGACACGGCCGTCACGCAGGGTTTGTTTACATAGCAAACACATAGCTACGGCGCCGTGGGCGGCGCTCCGTGTACCATGGCGCGCATGAAGGATGCCGCGCGCCCCAACGCAGAGGCCCTCGTCACCGCCGCCGAGATCGGGCGCATGGCGGGTGTTACGCGCGCCGCGGTATCCAACTGGCGTCGACGCCATGACGACTTCCCCACGCCGGCCACCGGCAGCACCAGCAGCCCTCTCTTCTCCCTCACCGAGGTCCAGGCGTGGCTGGACAAGCAGCGCAAGGGTCGGCAGGTGTCCGGCGAAGTGCTCGTCTGGCAGCACCTTCGCGGCGTGTACGGCGACAACATGACCCGTGGCCTCACCGTGGTGGCGGAGACGCTCAAGGACGCTACGTCGGCCAAGAAGCGCGGCACCGGAACGGATTCCGCGCTGCGGGCCCTCGTCGACGACGTGACCACGAACGAGCTCACTCCTGCAGAGCTCCTGGCAAACCTGACCACACGTCACGCCGAGTCAACGAGCCGCACCGGCGCCGACGGCGTCACTTCGACGCGTCTCGTCCGGGCCATCCGCCACTTCGCCGATCCGCCCAACGATGTCTCCACCGTCCTCGATCCGGCCTGCGGAATCGGTTCTCTGCTGTTCGCCTTCGCTGCGGAGACACGCGCTCTCTTCGGGCAGGACATCGACCCCACGAGCACACGCTTTGCCCAGCTGCGGGCCTCTCTCTCCGGGCTGCGCGACGTGGCGGTCAGCACCGGGGATTCGCTGAGGTCAGATCATTACGAAGGTCTCAAGGCAGACTTGGTCGTGTGCGATCCGCCTGTGGGTATCGCCGACTGGGGCCGCGAGGATCTCCTCATCGACCCACGGTGGGAACTCGGTGTCCCGTCGCGCGCAGAGAGCGAACTCGCCTGGCTTCAACACGCCTACGCGCACACAGCTCCGGGCGGCCGTGTCGTGATGGTCATGCCGCCCTCCGTCGCCTACCGCAAAGCCGGCCGGAGGATTCGCGCGGAGCTCGTCCGCCGGGGGCTGCTCACACAAGTTGTGGCGCTGCCCCCGGGTGTGGCCGCCTCTCACGCGCTGCCCGTCCATCTATGGCTTGTCACACGGCCCGTGAGTCCCGACCACGCGGCGGAGACCGTGCGCATGATCGACCTGACGGCCAACGACCCGAACGACGCATTCGACCCTCAGAGCTCACAGTTGATCGACGTTCCCCGGATCGATCTCCTTGATGAAACGGTTGATCTGACTCCCGCCGTGCACATCGCTGCCATCGGAACCGACTACGCGAGAGAGTACGAAGCCGCGCGCGCCGCGGTCGAACAGCTGACATCACTGCTCGACCGGCTGCCCGCCCTGCCGCCGGGATCGGGACGGCACTCCTTCGATGGAGCGACCATCACAGTCTCCGACCTCGCGCGCGCGGGCCTGGTAGACGCCTCGGACGAGGGCGCCGTCTCGACGAGCGACCAGCTCGACACCGACTACCTCAACGGCTTCCTGCGCAGCGCGGCCAACACCCGCCGTTCCACCAGCGCGAGCGGGACCTTCCGCGCCGACGTGCGAGGATCCCGCATCCCCCAGATGGCGATCCACGAGCAGCGCCGCTACGGGGCGGTCTTCCGGGAATTCGCCGCATTCGAGGAGCGGATCAGAGAGCTGGCCAAGCTGGGCGAGAGGGCCGCTTCCCTCGCCCGGGACGGGCTGACCAGCGGCGCGCTCGCCCCTCCCCCGGCCGAGGACTGAACGTCCCGATCAGACGGCCGGCAGGAACGGGCTCCCCGCCCCGCTCCAGGACACGTGCAGCGCCTCACGCGCCCGTGTGCAGGCCACGAACAGCACGCACCGCTCCCGCAGGACGTCCGACGCGTGCTGCAACCGGTCGACCTCCACCGGAGTGATCTCACGGGCGAAGGGGACGGCCGTCGCCGTCACACCGACTACAGCGACACACCGGAATTCGAGCCCCTTCATGGCGTGCATCGTCGCCAGGCGCACGCCGTCCGTGGTGTTCGCGGGATTGTCCTTCACCCGGACCGTGGCGACGCCCGCCGCCTCGAGCCTGCTCGCGACCTTGTCGAGCAGCAGGTTGAAGCGCGTGCACACCGCGATCTCCGCTGGCCGGATGCCCTGCCCCAGCCACTCTTGGACGCGCTCCACCAGCGCGGTCACCTCGGCCTGCTCGCTCGCGTGGCCGTCGACATGAGGCTTTCTGCCGTGCAGCAGGGACCGATAGCCGGTGAGGTTGTCGCCGCCGTCCCCGGCCAGGCTCTCCACCTCGGCATCACGCAGGACGCCGGTGGACCAGAGCAGGATCTCCTCGGTGCTGCGGTAGTTGATCCGCAGCCGGCTGGACCGGCCCGCGACGGAGATGCCGAGCGAGGCCAGCGAGACGTGTGCGTCGTAGATGCGCTGATGCGGGTCCCCCGTGATGAACAGGTCGTCGGAGCCCGCCTCCACGGCCGCCCTCAGCACCCGCCACTGTGCCGGATGGAGGTCCTGCGCCTCGTCGACGACCACGTGGGCGTACCGGTGGGCGGGGCTTTCGGTCTCTCGCATCAGACGTGCCGCCTCGGCGCAGACCTGGAGGTGCGTGCTGACGCCCTTCGCCTTCAGCGCCGACAGGAACGCCTCGACGCCCCGCCAGAGCTGGACCCTTTTCATCGGCCCGAGGGCCGTTCCCCTTCCGCGGCGGGGCGCCGCCAGATACTCCGATTCCGTGCGGAGGTCCTGCCCCAGGATGACGTGCCGGTACTCCTGCGCCATGAACTGTTCCGTCCACGGCAGGCCCAACTGCTTGATCACCTTCTGCCAGACCCGACGCTCGTCCTGGTCCCCGATCGGCGAGGGTGCCCGGCCGCCGAGGTCCCGCACGACGCGGTGGGCGTAGGCGTTGACCGTGGTGACGTCCACGCGGCCCAGCTGGTCCTCGTCGTCCAGGAGCAGCGCGAGGTTCTCGCGCAGAGCCGCCGCGAGGGCGTTGGTGTAGGTGGTGAGCAGGATCCTGGTGTCCGGATCGCGGGAGAGCAGGTGCTTCACCCGGTGCAGGGCCACGACGGTCTTGCCCGTACCCGGTCCTCCGCTGACCTGCGCCGGGCCGTTGTAGGAGACGCGGTAGGCCACGCGCCGCTGCGAGGGGTGGAGGAAGACCCGCCAGGCGGCGAAGGGCTTCTCCAGGATCTCGGCGAGCTCGTCGGGCTCGGTGATCAGCGTGATGCGGCTGCTGGTGTTGGCGATGGCGGCCGCGAGATCCTCGGTCGGCTCCGGCGAGGCGTGGGCGGGCCGGCGTATCGCGACGACCTCTCGGTAGACGTCCTCCGCGCTGATTCCCTCCGCGAGGAAGGTCAGCACCTCGAACTGGTCCTCGGGAAGGAGGGTGCCGAAGGCGTCGAGCTGGGTGCGGTCCATGATGGTCCGGACGGCCCGCAGCACCTGCTCGTCGATACCGAGCTCGCGCAGGACGGTGTCCGAGTGCGCCGCGAAGAGCAGGGAAGGTGCCTCGTTCGCGGCCTTCTCCAGCGCCGGGGTCAGTTGCTCGATGGCGACGACATTGCGCACTTCGAGACCGCGGGTCGCGGTGTTCACGGTGTAGAGCCGCTTGGCCGCCCAGGTGTACGCGTCGTCATGCGGGACGATCTTGACGAGCAGGAAGACGTCGCTCCCGTCGTCAGGGGCGAGCACGACACCGCGCCAGAAGTCGTTGATCCGGATGGTCCGCATGCGGGAGTCGCGGGCGTTCTCGACCGACTCCAGGTGCAGGCCCTTGTCCGCGTGCAACTCGGCGACCGTGAGCTGCTGGAATTTGGCCATCGCTTTGCGCACGCCGGCCCTGAGCTGCTTGTCCAGGGCGTCGTAGCCGTCCCAGAGCGTGTGCGCGAGTGCGAGCTGAGGCACGGGACGGGCTCCTTCGGGCCGATCTGACGAATCTGCTGATCATACGGCCCTGCTGGCCAGTTGATCGGCCAAGCCGCGTATCTCCGCCAACAGCTTCGCGGGTGGCTGGTCCAGGTCCAGGGCGTGCTGGTGGATGGTGACGGGCGCGTTGCGGATGCGGTGGGCGGCGTGCGGCTCATTGCCCTTGGCGTACACGAGGTGTCCTTCGGACAGCCCGAGGGCAGTGCAGTAGGCGAGCATCTGGTACAGGTCCGCGTCGGGATAGCCGTCCCGCTTCTCCGCCTTGTACTTGGCGTCCACCACCGCGAGGGGCCCGGCCCCCGCGGCCCCGGCGTACCAGACGAGGTCCGGCCTCATGCGTACGGCGTTGTCCTGGTCGAGGTGGACGCCCTTGGCCTGAAGTTCGGCGCGGCCGCCGTGCGGGATCAGCGCTTCGCGCAGCGCCGTGCACACGAAGTCCTCGAAGACCTTGTTCATGTCGAAAAGAAAGCCGTCGACGCGCAGCGGCCCGGCCCCGTGCTCGGCCGAGGCGCCGCGCAGGAGCGCCTCGGCGAGCCTCAGCGCCCCGTGGTAGCGGGCGTTGAGCCGGGTGGGCCGCCACACCGGCAGCGCCTGGCCTCGTACGAGGGGGCTCGCGTGGGCCAGACGCGCCCGGTGATGGGCAAGCCGGCGCCGCACCGGCGCGGTGACGCCCGGCAGGCGCAGCAGCCGCTCGGCGGCGGCGCGCAGGATGCGGTTCTCCGCGGTGTCGGTGGTGTACTCGTCGTACACGATCTCGACGGGCAGCGTGGCGCCGAAGTGCCGTCGGATCTGCTCCGCCTCCCTGACGCGGCCGCGGACGACCAGAGCGCTCTCCTCGGTCGTCCGGTACCCCTGGACGAGGCCCTGGGCGAGCGCGCGGGCGAGTTGCCGCTCGAAGGCGTGGGCGAAGGCCGGGAGCACCTCGGACTGCTCGGCGACGTCGACGTCTTCGTCGTACGGCGCCCGGTTCGGGGACAACGTGTAGCCGAGCAGGAAGAACAGGCGGGCGATCGGCACCTTGGGCGTGACGCGGAGGGTGACGCTGCCCTCGCCGGGAACCGTCAGGGCGACGGCACCGACCATGCTCCCGGCACGCAGCCGCCAGTGCCCGGGCACGTGGGGATCAGGCGTCGCGTCGACGATTCCCGAGGCGGCGACTGCCTGCCCGACCGCGTGCGGAAGCGGGCAGGACAGGGCCGGGGCGTGTTCGACCAGGTGAAGCGTGCTCACGGCGCAACGCCGGGGTCGGCGACCGCCTTGCGGAGCGATTCCAGGCCGTAGCGGGCGCGGACGTCGATGCCGTCCCCGTAGTGATGCTCTTCGAGTAGCGGGAGGATCTTCGTCCGCCACGTACGCTCCAGTCCGCCGTCCCGGTACACGCCCTTCTTCATCAGGTACGACGGGCCTATGCGGAAGTCCGGGTCGTCGATGCGGGCGTTGAGGGCGTCGAGGAGGTCGGCCGGCTCCGGGTCCGTGCCGCGCCGGGCGAGCCAACGCCGCAGCAGCCCGCTGGTGGGCTCGGTGCGCGGCGACAGCTCCACGAAGGCGAAGCGGCGGCGCATGGCGGCGTCCACGAGGGCGATGGAGCGGTCGGCGGTGTTCATCGTGCCGATGACGAAGAGGTTCGGCGGGAGGGCGAAGTCGTCACCGGAGTAGGTGAGCCGCACGGACTTATTGCGGTACTCCAGCAGGAAGTACAGCTCGCCGAAGACCTTCGCCAGGTTGGCCCGGTTGATCTCGTCGATGATGAGGAAGTGCGGGATGTGGCCGTTGCCCTCGCGGGAGGCGAGGTCGGCCAGCTCGCGCAGCGGCCCGGCGGTGAGCCGGAAGTCCACCTTCCGGGTTTCGGGGTCCTCTCTGGGCCGGAAGCCCTCGAAGAAGTCCTCGTAGGCGTAGGAGGGGTGGAACTGCACCAGCTTGACCTGCTCGGGGCCGCCGCCGAGGAACTGCGCGAGTTCGAGCGCGAGATAGGTCTTGCCGGTGCCCGGCGGCCCGTACAGCACCAGCTGCCGCTCGTCCCAGAGCAGATCGCGCAGCTCGCGCAGCCACGCCACGTCGTGCACCAGCAGCTCGGACGCCAGGGCTTCGTCCGGCTCCGGCAGTTCGAGCTCCCGCCGGCGTTCGGTGATAGCGGCGATCTCGGCGCTCACGGCGCCCTCGTCGGCGGCGGCCTCCGCCTCGGCGGCCAGTTCGGCGTCGGACAGCCCGAGACCGTCGAGGAGCGGCTTGACGACGGTCAGGTCCACCACGTCGTGCTGGATCGAGAGCTTCTGCTGGAGCTCCTCGGGAAGCTCGTCGTAGGAGAATCCCCGGGCCTGCCACTCGACCGGCCGACGCAGATTGGAGCGGCCGCCGTCCGAAGCCGTCTGCTCCGCTGAGCCGGTGACCTCCCCGACGTAGAGCCTCCCGCCGGAGATGGTGCACACGGTGTCCCCCGGCCGCATGCGGGACAGGAAGGCGTGGAGGGCCTCGACCAGCTCGACCTTGTGGTTGTAGGTGGCCGACGAGGCGTAGTCCTCCTCGATCAGGGAGCGCAGCCGGTCCTTGCTCACGCCCTGCTCGACCCCCTGCCGCAGCCGGGACGCCGCGAGCGTCACCCGCTGCTCGGGAAGCCACAGCCGCTGGACGAGGTCCAGGCCGGAGACATTGGAACCACGGACCAGCCACGCCCGGTTCGGTCCCCACACCGTGTCGTTGAGGAAGTCAGCGAGCGGGTGCCCGTCGTCGGTCCTCCACTCCACCCATCCGTTGGCGCTGCGCCCGACCAGGATCTCGGCAGCGGCCGACGGTGAGTTGCACTCGATGTCCCGCACCGTCTCCAGCCAGCCCCGCCACGTCGCCGACTCCCGGATCGCGCCCTCGTCGATCAGCCGCTGCCGCAGCCGGTAGGAGGACGGCATACGCAGGGGGAAGGAGGGCACCACGTCGGGCCGGGCCGGCGAATGCGCGAGGACCACGAACTTCTGGCTGCCGTTGGTTCCCTTCTCCGCCAGCAGGCGCCCCCTGGCCATGGGACCGCCGCCGGGTAGGCGCAGAAAGAACTCCGGGTATGCCACCTGCTCGGGCAGCCGGCCGTGCTCGTCGCTCACCATTGCTCCTCGGTCTGATGCCTGAGAACTCCCCGTACCGATGTGTGCTGACCATATCCGCGCGGCGACCACGGTCCACGGGGATCACGTCGGTCCCCCTCCTCAGGTGAGGCAGCTCGTCAGATCGAGGGCAGGTATCGCCGACGACGTTGCCGTACGGAATGCAGCCCACGTCGTGGTACGACAGCCGCGGGACTGCGTGCAGGCCGGTCGGCTCACGACGCTGCGCGCCGCGGTTGCGAGCCCGCGGGCCACCGGTCTCCGCACGCAGAGTCTGTTGGCGGAACAATCCATAACGTCCCATTGACGAGGCAAACGTGCCGCCGGGCGCCCTACACGACGCGGGGCCGAAAGCACCGTGCGGGTCCCCCGGGACCCGCACGGGTGCCTGCAGCGGTTACCGTCAGTTCGCCACGGCAGCGCGCGGCTCACCGCGGAAGACCTGCGAGGTGTGCCACTCGATGTGCTCGGCGGCGACCGGCGCGCTGCCGGGCTGCGGGCCGAGTACCGGCCGACCGGCCAGGGCGATCACTTGCGTCTGGGCGGACGGGCTGTGCCCGGTGAACTCCCGGGACACCGTGATCCGGCGGGCCGGGTCCAGGCCGAGCACCCCCTTGTCGAAGAGTTTGTGGTGCAAGGAACACAGGCACAGCGCGTTGGAGACTTCGTCGGGGCCCTGGAACGCCCACCACTTCACATGGGCCGCTTCCAGTCCGACCGGAGCGCGCCCGATCGCTCCGTCGTAGCCGCAGAAAGCGCACTGGTACTCATAGGCGACGAGCACCCGCTCCCGCATCTCCGCGCCGCGCCGCCGGGGGCGCGGGATATCGAAGATCTCCTCCGCGCTTCGGGCTTCGAGGTCCAGACCCACGTCCGCCGCGATCTCCGCGTGCAGCGAGGGCGGGAAGTGCTCCTCGAGCAGCAGATGTGCCAGTCGCCCGAGCAGCCCCGGGTCGGCGGCCAGTGCCGCCCGCAGTCCCGGCACCAGCCGCCCCTCCGCCCCGCTCTCGCGCAGAACGCGCACCCCGGTCCCCGGACTGCCCATCCCGACGTTAGTCCGCACCTCCCAGACACCGTCATTGACGAGGTGGTGAAAGGGGTACGCGGGATTCGTGCGGCGAGGGGGACCGTACTCACGCAGCAAATGGGCCAGTTCGAGCTCGATGTCGCTGTAGCGCAGCGGCACCCCCGCGTCCCGCTGGAACCGCCCGAGTGCGTACAGCATCAGCAGCGGCTTGTGCGGCGCCCGCTCCCCGTTCTGCGACCACTGCCGCAGGTTTCGCACACGTTGCGTCCAGTCCACGGGTGGACTCTAACGAGTGCTCTGGCCGTGTCGAAGTACAGGGTTCCCAGGCCTCCACAGGTCCTGCCAGGTCATCAAGCCCCGGCCGGGAAGCAATTCGGTCATGCGTGTAGCTTGCCCGCAAGCCTCGCTATATGCCATGCTCCCGGCTCCGGTGAGCGATATGCCGCCGTGAAACTGGGGGGACCAGTTTTCGTGAGAACACATACATCCTTCAAGCATGCCCTGACGCAGGTAGCGGCCCTGTTGCTGGCCCTGGTCGCGGTGTGGGGAACCGCGACACCGGCCGAGGCCCACCGCGACGGCTGCCACCGCTGGCACTCCTGCCCATCCGACAGCGGCTCGTACGTGTGCGGCGACCTCGGCTACTCGACCTATTGCGGCGGATCGGCCGACACGCCCGGTACCACAGAGACGACGAGCAGCGACTACGAGGCCCCGTCCGCCCCTAAGGTGAAGAAGGCCGCGGCCGGGGCGGGCGGTGTCGTGACCGCGACCGTGAGCGCAGAACGCGGTTCCCGCATCGAGGTCCGCGACGACGACGAGCGGGTCGTCCACAAGGCGACAGCGATCGGCTCACCGCAGCGCGTGTCGTTCACCGCGAAGAGCGGCGAGCACAGCTACCGAGTCGTCGCCATCGACGCGGCGGGAAACGAGAGCGACGCCAGCGGCGAGTTCACCGTGAGCGTGGACGCCGACAAGCCGAAGGTGGGCGGTGTGTCCGCTCCGGCGGCCGATGCGGTGAGCGGCTCGGTGACGCTGTCGTTCTCCGCCGAGGCGGATGCGGCGTACGACATCACAATCGCCGGCCGCAAGGATCACTTGGCTGGAACCGTCGGAGCCGACGGCAAGGTCACCGGTGAGCTGTGGCTGCCGGACGGCACGTACCGTGTCAACGCGACCGTTCGCGACAAGGCCGGGAACGAGACACGCACGCACGGCAGTGTGAAGGTCTCCCTGGACAAGCTGACACCGTCGGTGCGCCGTGTCAGCGCCGCGAACGAGGCGTCATCCCGTTTCGAGCTGACGGGCCCGCGCGGGAGCCGGGGGAAGCTGGCGGTCGGTGACACGGTGCAACCCTTCACCTTGGACGACTCGGGCCGGACCGCCTTCGCGGTACGGCTGCCCGACCGCGTCTATGGCGAAGGAGCGGGCATCGTCCTCACCGATGCCTTCGGGCGCCACGGCGAGGCGAGGACAGCGGCGTTCACGGTCGACACAGCACCGCCGCCACTGGCGGTGACGTACGACACCGACCGGGCACGGTTCGGCGAGGCCGTGATCACTGTGGCCGGCGAACCGGGAGCCCGGATCCGGGTGACCGGTGCAGGCGCCGAGCGGAACTTCACCCTGCGAACCAGGCACCAGGTACTGCGCGCCGCGCTGCCGGCCGGCAGCCGTCCACTGGTGGTGACCGCTCGGGATCCCTACGGCAACACGACCCGGCGGGAACTCAGGCTCGAGATCTCGGACCAGTTGACCACCGGCCAACTGGTCAGGGCTCTGGTGGGACTGCTCGTGTTCGTCGGCGTCCTCGCGGTCGCGGCCTGGCTGTTGTGGCGGCACCGTAGGCGCTTGATCGTGTGGAACGCCCGGCGCCGGGAGCGCGCCCGCGTGCAGGCCGTGGAGCGCGCCGCGCGGGTGGCGGCCGAACGTCAGGCCCGTGAGGAGGAGCGGCGACAAGTGCGCCTCCGCCAGGCTCAACAGGACCACGCACGTCGACTGACCGAGTGGCAGCGACGACGCGACGAACTGGCCGATCTGCGAGCGCTGGCCGAGAACCTCCAGGGCGAGGAGATCAGCGGTGCAGGCTTCAGATGGGGCCGCCGCCGCGCCGGGGAGCGGGTGCTGCTGGTCGCGCCTGCGTCCCTCGTGGAAGCCCGGACCCGCCAAGGGGTGAGCTTCACCGAACGGACCGGGCACGGGGAGATGGTGATCACCGACCGCCGGGTGCTGTTCGACGGTGCGGGCAAGCGGCGCGAGTGGGCGTACGACAAGTGGCTCTCACACGAGCACCAGCAGAGCACGAGCCAGACCATGATGTCGGTCAGCAACCGCCAGAAGCCTTCGGGCGTCGCCTACTCAGCCACCGAGGGTGCCCGCGTGCGACTGGTGATCGACCTGGCCGTCGCCTCCTCCAGGGGCCGTCGCGCCGATGTCGTCGAGCGAACGCGCCGGGCCCTCTCCGACCACGACCGCATGCGTCCCGCCGCGCCCGCAGGAGTCGGGTGATGAGGGCGAAGGCGATCGGCATCAGTTCATCCTTGGAGCGGACATGACCCTGCACGTCCCGCCTTGCCTCTGGGACGAAGCATGCGCAACGCAGCTGCTGCGCCGTTACTGGGGCCGGCATCCGGACGGCTCACCGCGCTATACCGGTTCACGCTTCGAGCGCCTGGCCGGCGGCGGAGACAAGCCCTCCGTAGCCGACCGCTTCACCGCGGACGACGTGCTGGCCGTGTCGACGCTCAGCGTCACCCTCCCTGCGCGGGCGGCGCTGCGGTTGGTCGAGCCGTCGGCCGAGGAGCGTTACGGGGATCTGCTCGAGCAACTGCCCACCACCATCGAACTCGTGGACGCGAAACCGGACATCATCGCCAAGGACGGGCCCGCCTGGCAGCTGTGGGAGCAACTGCGCGAGATCGATGACATCGGCCCGGTCGGGGCGGGAAAGTTGCTGGCCCGCAAGCGGCCACGCCTTCTCCCCGTGTACGACTCGGTGATCAAGCGAGTCTTCCTGCGTCCTGGCAACGACCTGAGTTTCTGGACCGACGTTCGCGCGGCGCTGCGCGCGGACGACCGAAAGCTGGTCCGTCACCTCGAGACCGTCCGCGACCTGGCGGGCATCGGAGACGACATCACCGTGCTGCGCGTCCTGGACACCATGGCCTGGATGCATGGGAAGGACTCGTAGCAGACCCTGACCGACGCATCTGCCCGCTCGGGCGCTCCGAGCCCTTCCACGCTCCCTCAACAGCTCCCCTGGCAGCCTGCGCCGTGCCGCACCATACGGCAGCGCAGCGACGGCCGGCCCGAAGACCAGAGGCGAGTCGAACCGAAGGGCCAGCGGCACCTCCTCAACCGGATTCAGGTGTTGCGGGGGTACGCGGTCAGCCCCGTCGGGCGAGCACGCCAACGCCGAGCACGAACAGTGGCGGTCCCTTCAAAGCTGGACCGGGCGCCCCGAGTACTACGACGAGAACCATGGGGCCGGCGTCAGCCCTGGTTTCCGACCGCGTCGCCATGCGGTAATGAGCCACCAGCAAAGTGAACGGAGCCGCACTGAATGACCAGCCCCCAACGCCCGATGGCCCCGTCGGAACGCGTGCGCTTGGAGAAGCTGCTGGGGTCCTGGCGGGATTCCCTCATCGATCTGAGTTTCCGTAACCGGCTGCTCAACTACCAGCGGCGGTCCTCATCCGTCGGCATGGACGTCGTCGAGCCCGGTCTGCTCACCGTTCTGGAAGGGCTGGCCCGTGGGTGCGTCTTCACTCCGGTGCGGGAGGCACACCCCGACGGCGAGGAAACGCCCCTGATCGACGGTGAGTCGAGGGTCGCACCTCAAGTGGCTCCTTCTGCTGCCGGTCGCCCTATCGACACCCCCGCTTCCCGCGCCGGGATCGGCAATAGCCGGCCCACCGTCAGCCTCACCACGTCCAAGGCCACCCAGGCCGACCAGGACCGGCATCTGCGCCGACTCGCCTCGGTCGCACGCGAGAAGTACAACGACTACGGCCTGTGGGTCTTGAACCTAGGAGTGGGTTTTCTCGACTGGAAGCCGGCACCGTCCGCGGAGAAGGGTTTCAGCTCCCCGCTGGTCATGGTTCCGGTCGTGCTGGAACGCCGCCGCGGCGACTCGTACGTCATCAAGCTCAACACCGATGAGGAGGCGGTCCTCAACCCCGCCCTCGGCATCAAGATGGGCGAGCTCGGCATCGACTGGCCGCGCACGGAGCAGGTGGAACCAGGCGACATCCCGTCGTTGATCGCCCGGGTCCGGCGCGCGGTGGCCGATACCCGCGGTTGGGAAGTCTCCAACCGGATCGTGCTGGACACCTTCAACTCCAGCAAGGAGGTGATGTACCGGGACCTCCTGGACAACGCGAGCCGGGTGCTGGGCAGCACCCTGGTCCGTGCGGTCGGCCTCGGCGCCGATTCCGGGGTCTCTCCCCGGACTTTCGCCTTCGAGGCCGCGGACGCCGAGCGCATCGACGCCATCCAGCCGCCTGAGCAGGCACCCTTGGTGCTGGACGCCGATTCCTCCCAGCGCCAGTGCGTCGCCGCGGCGGTCGAGGGCCGCAGCTTCGTGATGGACGGGCCCCCGGGCACGGGCAAGAGCCAGACCATCACCAACATGATCGCGGGCCTGCTGGAGCAGGGCCGCACCGTGCTGTTCGTCAGCGAGAAGGCCGCAGCTCTGGACGTGGTCCGCAACCGCCTCGGCGACGTCGGCCTCGACGACTACGTACTCGCGCTGCACAGCAACAGTGCGGGACGCAAGCAGGTGGCCCAGGAGCTGGGACGCGCGTTGGAAGCCCCGCGCCGCGCCGTGTCGGGCGGTAGCCGGGCGGATCTCGGCCGCGCCCGCGAACTGCGCGAGGAGCTCTCCGGTTACGCCGCGGCGATGAACGAGCCCCGGCCGGGGCTCGGTATGTCCCTGCACGACGCCCTGGGACGGATCGCGCTGCTGGACAGTACTCACGCGCTGCCCGCGGACGGTGCTTTCGACACCGCGGCTCTCACCGCCGAGAGCCTCGACCGGGCGACCACAGCCGCTCTCCAGGTCAGCCGGTCGTGGCGACCGGCCCTGGAAGGCACCGCGTTCTCCTGGTATGGGCTGACGGATGCCGGGAACCCGCTGCGGGCGCTGGATCTCGCGTCCGAGACCCTCGTACAACTCGACACGACCCTCCGTCCCCACGCGGACCTGCTTGCGGAACTGCGCTGGGAGGGTGTCCGCGATGCCGAGCGGCTGACAACGGTGCTCCGCACCGCCGGAGCCAGGCCACCGCTGCCGCAGCATTGGCTGACCGCCGATCGGGAGGGGCTGACAGCCGCGGTGACCGGGTTTCTGGCCCGGCGGGACGCCGCCGAGCAGGCCCAGCTTCCGGCCGAGGAGGCACTCGGTTCGGCCTGGGACCGGCTGCCGGACTCTGCGGACGCCGCGCCCGGCCTCGAGGAGGCGGCCCTCTCCTCTCTTCTTCCGCCGGCCATCGACCTCACGGCCCTCACCTCCGACGCCGCACGCGCACTCGCCGACCGGCTGGACGCGGACGCCGCCGCCCTGGAGCAAGCGGTCCAGTCGCTGGCCGCCGTCGCCCAGATGTACGGGCTGCCCGCCCCCGAGTCCTGCGACGACGCTCTTCGCCTGGGCCGCCTTGCCGCCCTGTCCGGTCATCCGGACGAGGGCAAACCGCTGCCCGAATGGCTCTCCCGTACCGGCCTGGCCGATGCCCGAACGGCCACCCAGACCCTGCGGCTGGCGGTGAACTGGCTGCGCGACGCCCGGCAGAAGGCGGAGGCGGTCTTCACCGACGCGGTTCTGCGGGAGCAGACGCTGGAGGAGGTGGCGCAGCGGTTCGCCAGCGTCCACCGCTCCTTTACCGGGCGGCTGTCCGCAGCCTGCCGTGCCGACAAGCGGCTGATCCGGACCCTCCTCCCGGAAGGCGGTAGGTGCACGAAGACGGTGATCGGCGCGCTCCCGGCTGCCGTGGCCTGGCAGCAGGCCGAACGTGCCCTCACCGAAGAAGCCGGCCGCCACGCCCCGGCCCTCGGCCGGCACTGGCGGGGCGAGGACACGGATTTCGCGGCCGTGGAATCCCTCATCGCCCGGGCCGGCGAGATCGCCGATCTCGCTCCCCGGGTGCTCAACCCGGAATCGCTGGCTCGCGAAGTGGCTTGCGGCGGCGCTCCTCGCCCGGCCGCGCGGCGCACCGCGGAAGAGGCAGCCGCCCAACTGACCACGTGGCGGGATTCCCTGGTGCTCCCGCCGGCAGCGGGACCGTCGTACGAGCTGGAGTCGGGAAGCCTGCGGGCCGCCGCGTCGTGGAGCCGTGCGCATGTCGCCCCACTGCGGGCGGCAGAGCGGCTGATCCGGATTGTCGAGGAGACTGCCGCCGCAGGTGGCGTGGCAGGTACGACTCCGGGCAGCTGGACCCTCGCCGCTGCCCGTGCGTCCGTGCACAAGGTGCATGCGGCGCGTGCGGCCGCGGCCGAGTTCGAGTCAGGGGCAGACGGCGACCGGGCCCTGCTCGGTGATCTGTACGAGGGCCGCTCCACGAGCGGATCCGTCCTGGCCGCCGCTCTGGCCTGGAACGCCGAACTGCGTAAGGCCTGCGGGTTCGACGCAGCGGAGGGGCTGAGCGCGTCCGCCGCCGAGATCCTCTACCACGCCGGCCCCGATGCCGAGCTGGAGGCCGCTGAGCAGAAGTGGCGCCGCGCAGCAGAGGCGCTGTCAGACCTGTTCCGTCCCGAGCGGGCAGCCAGGCTTCGACAGGCGTTCGGCCGGAGCCAGGTTGCGGCATGGGCGGCCCTGGAGACCCTCGAGGGGGATCGTGGCGGTCCGGACGAGTGGCGCGCGTACGACAAGGGACGGCGGGTCCTCGACGACCTCCGCCTGGGCGATCTGGTGGACCGTGCGGTACGCCGTGGAGTCGCTCCGGAGGCCTTCCCGCCGGTGGTCGAGCGGGCGGCCCTGCGGGCCTGGGCCGACCTGCAACTGGCCCGCGATCCGCGGCTGGGCACCACCCGCTCTGCTGACCGGGACGACTTGGTGGCGCGGTTCCGGGAGCTGGACGCGAGGCTCGCGGGCCACGCTCGGGCGCGCGTCGTCAAGGCCTGCGACGCACGCCGCCCCCGTACCACGGCTGAGCCGGGTGCGGCGCTGCTCAAGCGCGAAGGCGAGAAGAAGAGCCGGCACAAGCCGGTGCGGCAGCTGCTCGACGCTGCCCGGGACACGGTGCGGCTGATCAAGCCGTGCTTCATGATGAGCCCCCTGACGGTCAGCCGGTTCCTCCCACCGGACCTGGTCTTCGACGTCGTGATCTTCGACGAGGCCTCACAGGTGCTGCCGCAGGACGCCATGAACTGCATCTACCGGGGCCGGGCCCTGATCGTCGCGGGCGACCAGAAGCAGCTGCCGCCCACGGCCTTCTTCTCGTCCACCGGCGACGATGAAGAGGAGGCCGAGGACGGGGAGCTACCCGAGCGGTTCGAGTCGGTGCTGGACCTGTGCAAGGCGAGCGGACTACTGCCCAGCCTGTCACTGCGCTGGCACTACCGCAGCCGCCACGAGGACCTGATCGCGTTCAGCAACCGGGAGTTCTACGACGAGTCGATGACCACCTTCCCCGGTGCGCACGCCCAAGGAGCCGATGTAGGGGTCGCCTTCTTCCGTGCGCCGGAGGGCGTCTACCGTTCGGGGTCGGCGGCCAGGAACAACCCGGGCGAGGCCGCAGAGGTGGCTCGCCGGGTGATCCACCACTTCACCACCCGCAAGGGCAGATCGCTGGGCGTGGTCGCCCTGTCGCAGTCGCAGGCCGCGGCGATCCAGGACGCGGTGGACGCCGCGCGGCGTGATCGGCCCGACCTCGACGAGTGCTTCTCCGAGGACCGTCTGGACGGGTTCTTCGTCAAGAACCTCGAGACGGTGCAGGGCGACGAGCGCGACGTGATGATCATGTCTGTCGGCTACGGGCCCGACGCCGACAACAAGTTCTCCATGAACTTCGGCCCCATGAACAAGGCGGACGGCTGGCGCCGTCTCAACGTCGCCGCCACCCGCGCCCGCTACCGCGTGGAGGTGGTGGCCTCCTTCGACCCGGGTGAGATGCGCGAGACCAGCAGCAAGAGCCTCGGCCACTTCCACCGGTACCTGCGGTACGCCCAGAGCGGTCCCTCCGTGCTCTCCCAGGGAACGGTGGACACGGACGCCCAGCCGGAGAGCCCGTTCGAGGAGTCGGTGCTGGCGACGCTGCGGGGCTGGGGTTACGAGGTGCAGCCGCAGGTCGGTGTCGCCGGCTACCGGATCGATCTCGGTATCCGTCATCCGCAACTCCCGGGGATGTACGCGCTGGGCGTGGAGTGCGACGGGGCCATGTACCACTCCTCCAAAGCCGCCCGGGACCGTGACCGGCTGCGCGAAGGAGTGCTGCGCGGCCTCGGCTGGGAGCTGCACCGGATCTGGGGCACCGACTGGTACCGCGACCGGACCGGTGCCGAGAGGCGGCTGCGGGATGCCGTCGAGCGGGCGGTGGCCCTTCGGACCACGGCGCACCGTGTCCACTCGTCGACACCTTCGGTGCGGTCAGCGCAGGACGTGACGGAGCCGAACGGGACATCGGCCTCAGCCCGCCCGCCCCGGCCGCGCGACGAGCCCGCGCTCGCCACCCGCCCGAGCGCCCCCGCACAGCGGCAGCCCGCCGCACGCCCGACCTCCGACAGCAGTGCCGGAAGCGGCGCTTCGGCTCGCCGGAACACGATGGACGCCTCGCGCCGGCCCCGCGCCACCGAACCGCGCCCCGCTGTCACCTTCCCGGTGACCGCGCTGGCCACGGCCTCCCGGCAACGCGTCAGCAATGAGCTCGAGCAGATTCAGCAGGATCTACGGCAACCCGTGGTCGCGGATCCCTCCGCCGATCCCCGAGTACGCGCCGACAACCGACGCACCCGGGAGAAGCGGCGCGAGCAGCTCGAGACCCGCGCCCTGCACCTGCGCGGCTTCCTGGCAACAGTACCCGCCGCGGCACGCACCGCCGGTGGCCCGCTGGTCGCGCCCGGTCGCCTGGTCGGGCTGCTCTTCGAGGGCGCCGACGCCGTCGAGGAGTACGAGATCACCTCGCAGAGCCCTGCCTCGGCGGACACCCAGACGCTCAGCCCCTTCACGGAGCTCGGCGCCGCCCTGTTGTGGCACGCGGCCGGCCTGTCGGTGGAGTACACCGACGGCTCGGGCACGCGCCGTTCCGTCCGCATCCGGCACGTCCGCGACTGACCGCCGTAAGGGCCCGCTTGCGTGCGGGCCCGCACGTAATGCTGTCTGGCGACGCCCTTGGACCCGTTTGCCGCTGTGCCCGACGCGACGGCGATCCGCCTGGGCCGCCCTGCTCCGCCCCGCCCTGGTCGGATCGGCAAGAGGGCCCCGGCGGGCTCACCGTTGGCGACCCGATCGCGGCACGACCGGTACCTCGCCGTCCGGGGGCCGGTGATCGGGGACGGGCCGTGGACGGCCGGGGGCCGGTGGTCCGGGTGACACCTACCAAGGACTGTGAGAAAAGAACCGGGAACCCCCACCCCACCGACCTCACCAGCAAGCGGTCACCCGTAGGGGTGACTTGGCGGCGCGGGGCCGGAAGGTGGGGGTATGGTCGCGGCAAACAACCCCACACAGACGAACGGCCCCGGCAGGGACTAGCGATCCCGGCCGAGGCCTGACCACCCAGGAAGGCAACCGGCGCCGTCCACGTACGACGCCGCCTCACGGCCAACTTCACGATCCTGTCCAACCGCCTCGCCCAGCGCCCCGGAAGCGCCGTGACCGTCGGCGTCGGGGCCTACCTGATGTCCGTACCGGACGGGGTGCCCGTCAGCATCGAGGCGCTGCGCAAGCACTTCACCGAGGGCGAGACGCGGCTGGCCCGCGCCCTGAACGAACTGGAGGCGGAGGGCTTCCTGGAACGGGTTCCGGTGCGCGCGGCGAACGGCCAGGTCCGCACCCGCACCTACGTCTACGACGACCCCTCCCCCGCCGCACCCGCAACCGGCCGGATCGGGCCCCAACCGCGGAACACAGTGCCATCCGAAACGCCGCCGGAGCCGGAACCCGCGCGGGCACCCGAGCCGCAGCCCACACCGGAGCCGTTGCCGCAGCCTGCCTCCCGGCCCATCCCCCGCCTCGCACCGGCGACGGCACCGCCCACCGCCGAAGCGGTCGCCGTGCTCGCCGCTCTGCGGCTCAAGGACCCGCGGTTGCTGCTCTCCGAGCGGGACGTCACGCGGCTGGCACCCGCCGTGGACAACTGGCTGCGGCGCGGAATCGCTCCCGACAGGATCGCGGCGACCCTCAGCGCCGACCTCCCCGGGCCGATCCTCCGAAGGCCCGCCGGGCTGATCGCCTACCGCCTGCAACAACTCAAACCCATCGAAGCGGCACCACTGCCCGCCCCTCATGCCCAACGCCCACGAGTCCTCCCCCTGCAGAACTGCGACGCCTGCGACCGCGCCCACAGAGCCGAACACCCAGGGCTGTGCCGGGACTGCGCCACGACCGCGGCGGTCGCCTGACGGAGCGCCGCCCGCGCGGTGGGCCTGGACGGCAGGCACCCGAGGCAGGGAGCGCCCCGCGCATGTCTGTCACTCCCTCTCCCGACGACTTCAACAGGTGCGCAGTTCGGCCCAGACGGTCTTGCCCGATGGCGGATACCGCTGCGTGCCCCAGCGCTCGGCGAGCGCGGCGACCAGGAGCAGTCCGCGCCCTGACTCGTCCTCCGCGGCCGGAACGGACCGAGGCTCGGGGAGATCGCCGCCACGGGCATCGCTCACCTCGATGCGGAGCATGCCCGCGGCGGAGTCGAGCGCGAGGGCGATCCTGAAGGAACGCCCTCGAACCCGTCCGTGCAGTGCGGCGTTGGCGGCGAGTTCGGCGACGACCTGTTCGGCCCGGTCGGCGACGCCGGAGGGCATCGGCCATGAGCGCAGCCGCGCCGCCGCGGCCTGCCGGGCGAGCCGGGCCCCGTGCCGGCTGGGCGGCAGAAGCTGGACGAAGGTTGCGACGGTGGGCGGTACATGGGGTGTGGTGGCGGTCATGAGACCACCGTGGCGGCGCTTCCCCGGCCTGGCCAGCGCGACACCTCGTACGCTGAGTGAGCGTACGAGCACCGGCGGTGGACCGTACGCGCTGCGTCCCACACCCTGGGCGAGCGGGATCTCCGCAACCAGGGCGGCTGGCAGGAGGTTTCGAGCATGACGGCTGAGGACGCCCTGGAGAGGGGTGGCGCTGACTGGGAGCGGGAGCCGGACCGCTCCGGCAGTCTGCGCACCTTCGGAGCCGTCGTCCAGGCACTCAGGGAACACGCGGGCCTGAGCCGAACCGAGTTCGCGGAGCGCGTCTGCTTCTCCCGGCACACGGTGGAGTCGGTGGAACTGGGACGGCGGATGCCCGATCCGTCGTTCGTGGAGCGCGCGGAGGAAGCCCTGGGCGCCACGGGCGTCCTGCGCCGTGCCGCACCCCATCTGTCGCGGGGCGAACCCGGGCTGGCGGCCTGGTTCCGGCACTGGGCCCGGCTGGAGCGGGTGGCGGTGAGCCTGTGCACGTACGAGTGCAGGCTGATGCCCGGACTCCTGCAGTCAGAGGGGTACGTGCGGGCGGTTTTCGCCAACAGCATCCCGCTGCTGACGGACGAGCAGTTGGAGGCGCAGGTGGCCGCCCGCCTGGAGCGGCAGGCCATGCTGCGAGAGCGGTCGAACGTCCCGTTCAGCTTCATCGTGGAGGAGTCCGTCCTCCGGCGCCGGCTCGGCGGAGCGGAGGTGACGCGGGGCTTGTACGACCACGTACTGGAGGAGTCGGGGCGGCGCAATGTCATGCTCCAGGTCGTGCCGATCGACTCCGAGGTACATGCGTGCCTGGACGGGCCGGTGCGACTGTTGGAAACCGTTGACGGCCGGAGATGCGCTTACTCCGAGGGTCAACAGAACGGGCGGCTCATCACCGACCCGAAAGATGTTCGCCTGCTGCAACAGCGCTATGACACACTGCGCTCGCAGGCCCTGAGTCCCCAGGAATCCCGGGCCTTCCTTGAGCTACTGCGAGGAGAGCTATGACCGCGACGGAGCCCGCCTGGTTCAAGTCCAGCCACAGCGGCACGCAGGGGGACGACTGCGTGGAGGTCGCCATCACCGCGGAGAGCGTCCGCGTAAGAGACTCCAAGGACGCGAGTGGCCCGTGTCTAACGGTCAGCCGTGAGGAGTGGGCGAGGTTCGTGCGGTTCGTGGCGGGTGGTTGAGCGGAGCATCCGCCACTCGTCAGCCGTGCACTCATTACACGATGCCGTGCGCCTCGAGAACTGACCTCCAATTGCGCCTTTTCACCGTCTCGTGGGGCACTTCGCGCTCAAGCTCGAAGAGGACATCCCAGTACGCGGGGTCAGGTCGCTGTCTGTTTGACTCGACCACAATCGCTGACAGCAGGGGGCGGGATTCTGGAGTTTCCCGGTCCGCCTCCACAAGGACCGCAAGCTTGTCTTCCGGCAACAGCGCCGCCAGCTTCGGCTCTGCCCACTCAGCGAGCTGTTCCCAGCTGAGCACCTGCTTGCTTTGCACGACGAGTTCTAGAGCCCGCCGCACAATGGACCCAAGAACGCGGATCTCGTGCCGGGACGGACGATTGAGCTCGACCGTGAGCCGGGCCTGCCACTGCTCCAGCCGTTCTTCCTGTTCCAGCCAGAAATGATCTCCGGCCTCTTCGGACAGGTCCTCCACCTCGCGTATCCGCCTACGCAACTCTTGAACAGCCAGACAGTCCCCCTCCGTATCAAGCCAGTCCAAGCACGAGGTGAGGCTTTCTGATGCCCGTTGCTCGTCTGCGTCACGGCGCTCGGCGATCCAGGCTTCGCACTCCTGGAGCTTCTGCCGTGCGCGCAACGCGTCCGTTCTCGGCAACTCGGTGCCAAGCAAGCGCTCCAACTCCCTCGCACCCTGTCTGACTGAGTCCATGTCCTCTTGATCAAGCGCAAGGGAAGTTTGATCGATTACTGCTGCCAAGACCCCCAGGACATCAGCTGCATGTCGCGCCGGCGTGGTCGTCGCAATAGCCCGGTCCTTCGGCGGTTTCGTCTTCGAGGCGGCGGGATGTGAACTCAGCCCCTGCCACATGGCAGCCGCTGCCTTCTCAATCAAGCGTATGCCGTCCGCTGAGATAAGCCACTTCACGTCGGGCTTGTCGGGCAGCGCGAGTGACGAAAGAACGGCCCCCTGGAGGAGGTAGACCCGCTGGTACTCGGGAACAGG
The DNA here is from genome assembly GCF_033792735.1 of Streptomyces sp. PA03-3a. Taxonomy (NCBI): domain Bacteria; kingdom Bacillati; phylum Actinomycetota; class Actinomycetes; order Kitasatosporales; family Streptomycetaceae; genus Streptomyces; species Streptomyces sp. PA03-3a. The sequence goes on along the minus strand of NZ_JARAVM010000017.1, from coordinate 16,400 downwards.
AGCATCGGCCGGCAAGGAAAGTTGCGCCCGCACAACTGAGGACCCGATTGGTTGCACATCGGCGTGATAGATAATCCGGGCTTCCACAGCGGAAACCGGAGATTCTACTGCTCGCACCGCTCCCGTGAACGCGACGGTCTTGGCGGCGAGGGGGAACGCGACCGGGGCAGCGGAGTAAGTCGGTCTATCCGCGCGCTGAAACTCTCCGCTGACACCGCGATGCATCTCCGTCAAGCTGGGCGTTGTGATCCCACGCTCGGAGAGCCGACACTCCGAAAGGGTCGTCCACTCGACCGGCTTGTTCGGAAACTGAGTCCCGATCTCCACAGACCTGGTGGTACCAACGGTCCTGCACTGAACCCGAAGTGCGTATCCAAGACGCTCCATCTGCCAATTCGCGACCATACTGTCCGGCCCGAACAGCCACTCCACTTGCTCGCGGAGGCCAGCAAGCTCACTGTCCGCCGCCTCCCATTCCACTTTCGAGCGTCTCGACATCTGAACCCGGAGGACGTTGCGCCCGGCGGAGTACACAAGGTCCACCGCCTCCCCCACCTGGTGACCGCTCGGCCGGTAGGACGGATTGACACCCCGCTGCCCCTGTTGTGCGAACCACAGTTGGAGTGCCTTGCCAATGTAGAGGTGGTCGGCGCTGCTCTCGCTGTTGGCCGTTCGCTTGCAGTGCACAGGCGGATGGTGGGCGAAGTGGCACTTCTTGTCTACGTACCGCTTGGCGGAAAGCCTTTTCCCGCACCCACCGAGAAGGATGCCGCAGTAGAAGCTCCGCTCGGGATAGTGCTCAAGGAACTGGTCGAAGTCCTCCGCGTCAAACGGCATGAAGACGGGCTCGTCCGAGCCGGCCCTCCCGGCCACGGCCGTCTGGACCTTGCGGGTGTCCTCATCGTCAACAGACACGTTGCGCTCCAGAGATGACGGCCCATGGGCCGAGTGACCGGTAAGGCACCGGCCTCCCGGGCGGTTGGCGGCGCCCGGGAGCTCGGTCGGATCAGCTTCGGGCGGGGTGACGCGGACCGTGCCCGGGGGGCGGAGTAAGGGCCGAGGCGAAGTTCTCGCCGTCGACGAGCGGGGTTTCGAGGGAGACGCCGGCTGCGGTCATGCGGTCGTAGAGGTCAAGGATCAGCTCCTTGGTGCGGTAGGAGCCGTACTTAGCCTCGTCCTTGCGCTTGACGATGGGGAAGGTTTCGAGGATGTAGTCCACGTCCTCGCGGACGATGCCATAGAGGTGGAAGAAGAGAGCGTCCAGCTCGGCCCGGATGACCGCGCGGCGGTCGTCGCTCCACCGGAAGGGAGCACCGGTGTCACCCAGATCCCGGGCAAATGACTGCATATCCTCGGCGATATACGTGAGTTCAAGAACGCGAGGCGTAATGAGTCGAGAGTGCGCTGCAAGCGATACGGGCCCAGGCAGCGGGACCTGCCCAAGATAGTTGAAAGTGAGGTTCGTCCCCCCAAGCTTTTGCCGCAATACATAATCTGCGACAAATGTCGCAAGAGCGGCCATCAATAGGTGAAGGTTTTCCCCAAACATGAGTGGCGTACTGTGCCCGACAGCAGCGCGAGGAAGGGCAAACGGGATAATTGACCGCTCATTAGTTGTGTTGGTGATGTTACGAAACCCCACGAGCCACTCGCGGCCCCAAGATTTTCGCGCCAACCGAGCTTCGACTTCGGGCTTCGCAACCCAATAGCGAGGAATGGCGGCGACCTTTGGGTCATTCTGCTGCTGTGGAGTCAATCGGGGCAGAGTGCCCATATTGGCCTGGGCTACCGTCTGCCCCTCATAGGTCCCAAGCCTGTGGTCGTAATGGTGGAGCATCTTCGCTTCGTAAAGTGGAAGCATGTGGGCGGCATCGCGGGTGAAGACGTTGCCGGCAAGGGTCCAACCTTCTCTTTCGAGTTGGTCTCGGGTGCGGAACAGGCTTGAGTCGTTCGACATGTGAAACATGCTCAAGAAGGACAGGCTCCAGGGGTTACCGTTGGAGCAGTTCTCCTTAATGAGCACCGGGATGCGGCGATAGATCCCGAGGGTAGTATCCGCGTCGCGACGGGTACGGAACATCGGACTCGACCCCGTATTGGGATTGACAAGTAGGATATCCTCCCGACTCATCACAAATCTACGTTCCGGCAGCTCATCCATGTAACGAACTTTCGACGAGAAGAAGGCCTGCGGAATCCTCTCTCCCCGGCCGGCCATTGTCAATAGGCAAAAATTGACCGCATGATGGACATCCCGACTAAGAATGTAGCCTTCATTCTCAAACCCAAGATATGAGACAAGGCGCTCACTTTTGACTAGGTCCGAGAAGAAAGGAGCGGTCGTGGCATCTGTGCCAATGCCGATAGGCAAGACGAGACCAGAACGCCCCCTCTCTGTAACGACCCGACTGGCAGTTTCTGCGAAGACTGCATACGTATTAATGTCGCCCCGACCAGTAAGCGGGTAGCGCCCACCTAGGCGCAGGAGCTGGCTCTCGCCATCCGCTTGACGTTTTGCTGCCGTGAACTCGGCGAAGAGATCCGGGTTCGTTGTCGGCAGGGCCGCGATGAGCTTCTTGCGGGCGGCGGCGTTCGGGGCGGTGGCAATAGCCTCGTCGCGCTGGGCGAAGAACTCCTGCTCCTGGAGCTTGATGCGCTCCCACGGCGGGTTGCCCAGCACGCACGAGAAGCCGCCGGCCCAGCCGACCGAGGGCTCGACGGTCGCGTCCGCCGTCTCGGGGACCCGGAAGATGTCGGGAAACTCCAAGTGCCAGTGGAAGAAGTTGTACTGCTTCGCGATGCGGACGATCTCGTCCCGCGTCGTCGCCGGTATGCCCTCGCCCGGGTTCTGGAGGTCGCGGAAGACGCCTTCCGTCACCGGGGTCGGCGCGCCCTGGACCTTGGGCCACACGAAGGCCGCGCACCAGGCATCGGCGATGTTCAGCGCGTGGAGGTATTCCGCGGACTGCTCCAGGTCGCGGAAGCGGCTGGACTGGAGGCGGACGTCGCGCAGCGTGTCCACGGTGGCGCCGGTGATGTCGCGCACAGTGGCCGCGAAGGAGGCGTTGGAGACCCAGATGCGGTCGTCGGTGGTGAAGCTGAGCTGGCCGCCGCGCTCGGTCGCGTTGCGCTTCTTCAGGGCCGTGGCGATCTTCTTGTCGTCGCCCTCGATCGGCTTGAACGCGTCGTCGGGTATGCCGTCCGCCAGCAGCGCCGGCGTGGCGCCCAGCAGTGCGTTGCCGTGCTTGATGTGGGCGTCGAGGAAGCCCAGGGGCTTGCCCGGCTCCAGGGCCTCCAGCCACAGCGACACCTTCGCCAGCTCAACCGCCATCGGGTTGAGGTCCACGCCGTAGATGCAGCGGGCGACGACCTCGTGGAGGGCGTGGCGTACGGCGTCGATCGTCGGCTCGGGGTTCTGCTCGCGCACGGCGGCGACCCGCTTGGCGATGCGCCGGGCCGCGGCGACGAGGAAGTGCCCGGAGCCGCAGGCCGGGTCGCAGACCGTCAGGGACAGCAGCTCGTCCTCGATGGCCTTTCGGGCGTCCGGTTGTCCGGAACGCGTCGCGCGGATCTCGCCGCGCTTGACCGCGTCGTCGATCACCGGGTCGAGCGCGGAGTCGAGCAGGCAGTCGATCAGCGAGGACGGCGTGTAGTACGAGCCCGTCGTCTTGCGGGCGTTGCCGGCCAGCTCGACGAGCTCGAAGGTGCGGTCGGACGCATTGTGCTTGGGGACGAGCTCCAGCAGGGACTCGTAGATGGAGCCCAGTTCCTCCGCGTCCAGGTGGCGGTAGTCGACCACCCGGTTCCGGCGGGAGGTGGCGTCGCGGACGACCGACAGGGCGCGCACCGCGTCGAGCAGCGGCTCGTTGGAAAGGGCCAGGGCGTGCAGCAGCTTGTCGGCCTCGATGTCGTCGAAGATGCCGCCCAGCGCGGGCAGGCCGAGTTCGGGGCGGCCGTCGTCGTTGCCGAGGCCCGACAGGACGAAGCGCAGCGCCTGGTACAGGTCGCCGTGGGCCGTGCCGCGGCGGCGCTGGGCGTGGCGGCGCAGGCGGGCGGAGGAGAAGTACGCGGCGTACCGCTCCTTGGCGGCGGGGTCCGCGTCGGGGGACAGCAGGACGTCGCGGTCCTCGGCGACGAACAGGAACAGGAGCCGGTAGACCAGGCGCAGCAGGGCGTAGTGGAAGGTCTTGACGTTCTGCGGCGCCGCGTCGATGTGGGCGCGCAGCTCGCGGTTGTCGGGGTGCTTGAGGAAGCCCGTGCCCAGCGTGGTGATGGCGGTCTGGACGCCCTTGCGGAGCTGGTCCAGGGCGCGGGTGCCGGAGGCGATGGCCTCGGTGCGCCACTTCTCCAGCCGGCACGCGGAGGGCGCGGCGTCCTCGTCCACCTCGAAGCGGGAGACGTGCAGGAGCCGGTAGAGCAGCACGAACTCGCTGAACAGCTCGCCGTCGAAGATGGCTTCGAGGTCGAACTCGACGTAGGAGGCGGTGGCGAGCGCGCTGGAGTCGCGCAGCAGGCGCATCTGGCGGCCGTTGGTGAGGACGCCCCACAGGTGGGCCTCGGTGCGGTTCAGGCACTCCTGGAGCATGGACTGCGGCGGAACGGTTCCCGCGCCGCCCGGCCGCCGGTCCAGGTCGGCGTTCCAAGCCGGCTGGTGGATGAGGACGTGCCGCCAGCGGTGGGAGACGGCGAAGGTCTTGTCCGGGTCGGAGTCGGCCGCGATGCCGGTCTGGCCCATGGGCGTGAGCGGGCCGTAGCCGAGTTCCCGCCACAGGGGCGCCAGCCAGTCGTTGCCGGCGATGCCGGTGGGGTCGCTCGCCGGGGCGCCGGTCGCCGGGTTCTCGGGGAGGCGCTTTCGCAGGTCGCGCCAGAGGGGCTTGAGGTACTCCCAGCTGCGTTCGGCCTCGTCGCGGACCGAGCGGGAGGTGGGCAGGCCGTAGTCGGCCGGCTTGGAGCCGGGGACGTCCTTGCCCTCGCTGATGCGGACGAGCATGTCGACGGGCAGCAGGGCGCCGACCGTGTGGACGGCGGAGAAGACCTGGTTGCGGGTGGTGGCGGACATCAGGCGGCCTCTCCGGACACGGCGGCGGGCAGGTAGACGTAGGCGCCGAGGATGTCCGCGGGCTTCTGGGCGGTGACGCGCAGGCCCCGGACGATCTCGTCGGCGGCCTTGCGGACGCGGCGGTGGGACTCGTTGAGGCCGGCCGCGAGCTCGTCGCCGTAGGACTCCAGGTGGGCGGCCACATCGGGGAGCTGGCCGAGGATGCGGCTCATGGTCCGTTCGCCGAAGTCCGGGTCGGTGTTGGCGGTGGCGGTGGCGTCGAGCAGGGCAACGGCCGCCTCCTGCGACAGCCACTGCGCGTTCTTCGGGGAGCCGCGGAAGGCGAGCAGGCGGGCGTCCTCCGCCACGATCTGCTTCTCGCCGCTGCGCGACGGGAGTGTCAGGTGGAAGCGGTAGCGCACGAGCAGCAGCGTGGTGCGGGTGGTGACCGCGTCCGTCGTGATGACGCCGCAGCGGCGGGCCGGGCGGCCGCCGTCGGCCTGGGTGTCCAACGCCGCGTTCAGGACGTGGCCGGCGAGGGCGCCGACGACCGGGTCCGTGCGGACGAGGGCGGCTTCGCCGCGGGCCACGGCGGGGTCGGACCGGAAGGGGATGGGGCGGTCCTTCTCGATGACCTCCGCGCCGACGACCGGGGCGAGCGCGTCGCGCAGCCCAGCCGGGGTGCCGCCCACCTCCGCGGTGAAGTCCTGGCCGGTGGCGCGCAGCACGCCGCCGAGGGCGTTCAGGGAGTCGCGCACGAACGTGGCGATCTCTCCGGCGCTGCCCAGTGCCTCGCGCACCGAGGCGACCTCGCGGGCGACCTCCTCGGGGTGGATGGAGCGCTGGGCGAAACGGGAGCGGGAGGCCTTCTCGCGTTCGGCGGCGGAGTTCCAGTCCTGTTCCAGGTCGGCGAAGCTCTGCTGGAAGGCGTCGGAGCCGAACAGCGCCTCCTGCTCGCCCCGACGTCCGCGCAGCAGCAGCCACTCGACGATGGCGTCGGTGACGCCGGTGGACATCTCGTCGGGCACGGAGACGGAGATGCCGAGGTCCTTCTTGATCTGGCGGTGCTTCTTGATGAGGACTTCCAGGACCTTGCCGTCGATGCCGTTGTCCTCGCCGTAGAGGGTGATGACGCGGACCTGGTCCTTCTTCTGGCCGTAGCGGTCGACGCGGCCCTCGCGCTGGTCGTGGCGGGTCGGGTTCCAGGCGAGGTCGTAGTGGATGACGGCGTCGAAGTGGTGCTGGAGGTTGACGCCCTCGGAGAGGCAGTCGGTGGCGATCAGGACGCGGCGGGCGGCGGCCTCCTCCCCCGCCTCGGCCGCCAGCTCTTCGATGCGCTGGATGCGCTGCTGCGGGGAGAGGGTGCCGGTGACGGCCTTGACGACGGTCTTCGCGCCGAGCGGCCCGCGCTTCTTGCTCTCCGGGTCGTTGGCGAGCTGGTCGGCGAGGTATTCGGCGGTCGGGATGTAGCGGCAGAAGACGATCGGGTTGTGTCCGTCGGCGAGCAGCGCCTTGAGGTGCTTGATGAGGGCCTTCAGCTTCAGGTCCTGCTCGGGGCCCTCCAGCTCGGCGGCGCGCGCTGCCAGTTCCGCGAGCCGGGATCCCGCGTGCTCCTCGGTCTCGGCGCCGGGGGCCACATCCATGCCCTCCAGTGCGTCGCTGTCCGCGGAGTCGCTGGTCAGCGGGGCGCCGAGGCGGTCGGCCTCCTCCGCGGAGGCGGCGACGGCGGCGACCGAGCGGGTACGCAGGGTCTGTGCGGCGGCGCGCGGCGAGGAGACCAGCGAGCGCAGCAGGGCGATCGCCGACCACCAGGCGATGCGGGCCTCGCGCCTGCCCTGGGAGCCGGCGGCCTCGACGCGGTCGCTCGCGTAGGCGATGGCGTCGTCGAGCAGGGCCCGGTAGGCGGGGGCGAGCTTGTAGGTCTCGTCCTTGAAGTACCGGTCCGAGGGGAACGCGGTCTTCTCGGCGAGGCTGTCGTCGCTGAGCCCGTCGCCCTTGGTCAGGTACTGGCGTACGTCGGCCCGCTTGCGCGCCACGAAGTGCCGGGCGAGGAGCGCCCGGCCCGCGTCCGTGTCGAGGTCGACGTGGGCCAGCTCGGGCCTGACGAGGCCGAGCAGGTTGCGGAACGCGGACTCCTTGCCGGAGTGGGGCGTCGCGGTGACCAGCAGCAGGTGGCGGTCCGGGGCCGCGGAGACGCGCTTGAGGAGTTCGTAGCGCAGCTGGTTCTGGGCGCCGGCGGAGGTGTCGTCGGACGCGACGCAGGTGTGCGCCTCGTCGACGATCACGAGGTCGGGGCAGTGGCGTACGAAGTCGTCGCGGTGGCGGGTGGACTTGATGAAGTCCGTGGAGACGATGACGTGCGGGTACCGGTCGAAGAGGGACTGGCCGAGGTCCAGGCCGCGTTCCAGCCGCGTGACCGTGGAGGCGAGGACGAGTTCGGCGTCGATGCCGAACTTGGTGCGCAGTTCGGCCTGCCACTGCTCGGCGAGGGCCGGGGAGCAGAGGACGGCGAGGCCGGTCGCCTCGCCCTGGGCCAGCAGCTCGCTCGCGATGAGACCCGCTTCGACCGTCTTGCCGATGCCGACGTCGTCGGAGATGAGCATGCGAACGGTCGGCTGGCGCAGCGCCATCAGCAGCGGGACGAGCTGGTACGCGCGGGGTTCCACCGCGATGCCTGCGAGGGAGCGGAAGGGGCCCGCACCGGAGCGGAATCCGATGCGCAGGGCGGTGCGCAGCAGGCCCGCGGCGCGTTGGTCGCCCAGGTCCGAGGGCTCGGGCGGGGCGAACTGGGCGCCCTTGACCTCCTCGAAGGTCGGGAAGACGGCGGCGATGTCGTCGTCGGAGCCGCCGAGGGGGCGGAGCACCAGCATGTCGGGGGCGCTTTCCGGCAGCACCACCCATTCGCGTCCGCGTGCCGTCACCAGGGAGCCGGCGGAGTACGTGATTGCCATGTGAGTCCTCAGGTCCTTGCGGTGAGCGGGCGTCAGTGGGCTGTGGTGCCGAAGGCGCGGGGGCGCTCGGCTGCGATGGCGTCCCAGTCGGCGTCGTGCGGGAAGCGGACGACGTCCCAGCCGGCGTCGAGCAGTCGTTCCTCCGCGTCGTCGTCGCGCAGCGCCGTCATCTCGGTGCCGGGCAGGTCGACGAAGACGGCAAGGTTGCCGCTCCCCAGCCGGTACACGTAGTCGGCCTGGGCGTTCGCCTCGGTGATCAGCGTCTCGCCGTCGTCGGGAAGGCGCAGGCCCTTGGCCTTGAGCCAGGTCAGCAGGTCGTCCTGGGCGATGGCCTCGCCGAGCGCGACCTCGGGCGGGGTGGCCGTGCCGGAGGTCTGCTCCAGCAGCCGCTTGAACTGCTCGGTCCGGGACTCGCCGCGCTTGTCGCGCTTCGCCGTCGCCGTGGCCAGGCGCAGCAGCAGGTGTTTGACGGTGTGGCGGTCGATCTGGGCGTGGTCGAGCTGGTTGCCGTAGGTCAGCAGGCACTCGTAGCAGCCGCGGGCGCACGGCCGGTCCGGGTGCGGGCCGCCGAGGTCGTTGCCGTCCTCGTCGAAGTGGCAGATGGCGAGTGCCTGGAGGGCTGCCTTGGCAAGCGCGTCCTTCTCCGACTGGAGCCGGCGGAGCACGCCCGCGCCGCCCTCGGCGGCCTCGGTGAAGAGGATGCGGCCGCGCGGGCCGTCGTCCGGCGGGAGCAGTTCGCTGCTGAGCTCGGAGTCCTCCAGCTCGAACGCGGCCTCGATGCCGCGCTCCAGGGCGTACATCAGGGACAGCGCGATCGTTTCGGGCAGCGGCTCGTCGAGCGTGACGACGAGGATGTTGCGGCGGTCCTCGACGTACGGGATGACGCGCTTCTTGCGCCGCTTCTCGTTGCCGTCGGCGTCGACGCGGGGCATCTCGCTGCTGTCGCCGGACGCCTCCGCCGCGTCCTTGTCGTTCATCCAGCGTCCGTCGCCCAGGTCGAGCCAGTAGCCCGCGGGCTCGTCCTTCTTCGCGCGGACGCGTCCGGTGTTGGTGATGCGGACGGTCGCCGAGTCGCCGTAGGCCACTTCCGCCAGCGGCTTGCCGTCGGCGTCGGAGATCGCCGCGTCCTGACGGCCCTTGCGGGTGCCGTGGTCCTGGAAGCGGTACGAGGTCTCCAGCCGGAAGCCGGCGCGGCGGCGCTCCTCCTCGTCGGAGGAGATCCGCTCGCGGCGGGTGGTGTAGACGGTGTGCAGGTGCAGCAGGCCGTACGTGGCCGAGCCGAGCGGCTCGCCGCACATCTCGCAGCGGTCGGCGCGCTCCTTGGGATCGTGGTGGTAGCCGCAGCTCGCGCAGCGGCGGGCCTCGGTGGTGGCGAGGTCGCCGGAGGCGTCCGGCGGGAGCTGGATGCGGGTCACCTGGTAGCGGGCGCCCTCGTGGTAGATCAGGGCGCCGGGACCGAACTCGCGGATGGCGAGGAAGCGGGGCCGCTGGAGGTAGTCGCCCTCGCCGCGGCGTCGGCCGGTCGTCGGGATGTACGCGGCGAGCGGCAGGCGCGGGAAGGAGTAGCCGGGCAGGAAGCCCTCGGAGGCCAGGTAGCGGTAGGGGTTGAAGTCGGAGAGGACCGACTTGCTGTCGGCGCTCTCGTTCATCAGCAGGTTGATCTGGGTCTCGGCCTCGCGGCGACGTGCGTTGGCCCGGTTGCGGTCGCCTTCGGTCAGGCTGTAGTCGAGCCGGCGCTTGTTCTGGATGTACTGGTCGTCGAGCGCCGCCCGGAACAGGTCGCGCCACCGGTCGAAGGCCCGGTCGAACCTCTCGGGTACGGTCCGCACCCGGTCCTGGATCCAGTCGTCGTACCACCACGTGGTCTCGGCGAACCTCGGCAGCAGCGGGGCGAGCACCCGCAGCGCCGAGTCGACGGTGCGGTGCTGGGCGTCGACGTCGAGGGAGGCGGCGAGGATGTCCGGCAGCAGCTTGAGCTCCGGCTGGGGCCGCTCACCCGTGTCCGGGTACGAGACGTCGAGGACCCCGGGTATCGCGCGGCCCAGTTTCAGTCCGGCCTCGGCGATCCAGATGCCCTGGAGGTGGGAGAGGACGAGGTCCTCGTTGGCGAGGTCCAGGCGCGGCGGTGCGACCGCGCCCGCGACCATGCGCTCGGAGCGGCGGAAGTAGTACTGGTCGTGGCTGTTGCCCGTCGCGCAGTACGTGGTGACGAGGGCGGGCTGGCCGCTGCGGCCGGCGCGGCCGCTGCGCTGGGCGTAGTTGGCCGGCGTGGGCGGGACGTTGCGCATCATCACCGCGTTCAACGAGGAGATGTCGACGCCGAGTTCCATCGTCGGCGAGCAGTACAGCAGTTTCAGCTCGGCCTTGCGGAAGGCCTCCTCGCGGCGTTCACGCTCCTCCGGTGCCACCTGCGCGGTGTGCTCCCGGGCGAAAAGTCCGGCCAGTTCGGCCGCCGCGCTCTGGTACAGATCGCGGAAGAAGCTGTTGACGCGGGGGCCGTCGCCGCTCTGGTAGGTGCGCGTCAGCGGGTCGTGGGCGCCTGTCTCGCCCTTGCCGGCGCGCCAGATCAGCGACTGCGCGGCTACCCGGTAGCCGGTGACGGCGGGGCCCGTCTGCCGGTGGTAGCGGCCGGCGCGCTGCGGGGCCTCGGTGACCTCCTTGACGAGGCCGGCCTTGGCGAGGACCTTCAGCAGATCCTCGATCACGAGCTGCAAGTCGTCCTTGCCGATCTTCTTGAAGGACTGGTCCGCCCGCTCCAGGTACTTCCCGAACTTGCCGCGTGCCGAGAGGAACAGGCTCGAGCGGTCCAGTCCCGGCCGGGAGGGATGCGGGTAGGCGGTGCCGATGCGTGGCTTGTCGGCGGCGGAGAGCACCCAGGGGTCGACGAGGCGTTCCTCGCTCGCCCTCTGGAGCGCGTCGAAATCCTCGCGGAAGTAGGAGACGTCGATGGCCAGGGCCCTGCGCATCTCGTTGAGCAGCGCCTTCGTCACCTCGGCGCGCAGGGCCGGGTCGGCGTCGCGCAGGGTCTCGTGGGCGGCGTTCCAGCGGTCCTGGGCACCGGCCACCCATTCCAGGTCCTCGTAGTCGATCTCGAGGAGGCCGGTCTGCTCCAGGTTGGGCATGGTGATGCGCCAGCCGCGTTCCAGGTCGAGGTAGAGCCGGAAGGCGATGACATCGCGGAGGGTCTTCGCCGCGTTGCGCGCCAGTGACGGCGCGAGGTCGCTCTCGCCGGTGTAGTCGACGGGAGCCAGGCCGATCACGTTCGTGACGGAGGACGCGAGCTCCTCGTGGTGCAGGCCGTCCTCACCGCTGTCCAGCGCCGCCCGGTACAAGGCGCCGCGCAGCTGCGTGATCTGGACGAAGTCGTTGAAGTGCCCGGCCTGCAGCGAGGCGTCCTGCCGGTTGTCGACGAAGGTGAGGAGCTTGCGGGCCTCCTTGTCCAGTGCCTCCTCGGGCACGGACTTCAGGGAGCGCACCACGGAGGCGGAGATGAGGGAGGTCGCCGAGGAGCGTCCCTCCTGGTCTAGGGTGGCCAGCTTCGCGAAGTCCCTGCCCCTGGTCTGCTCGTAGGCAACACCGCAGTGGAGGCAGAAGAGGAACGGCGACGGGATGAACGCGGCCTGGAGTTCGCCCCGGCCCTCGTAGCCGTGCGGGTCGACGGTCACGGCGCGCGGCACCCGGTCGCGGTAGGACTTCTTGACGACCTCCTGACCGCCGGCGTCGAGCTCCAGCCAGGACTCGGGCAGGCGGCGGTCGTCGACGGCGTACTGCGGGTTGGCGGGCCACGGGCGATCGTGGTCGATGTAGAGGTAGCCGTCGCCCTGCCGGCCGCCGGTCGCGGACGTGTCGCGGCGCGCCTCGTAGCGGACGTCACCGTCCTTCTCGTCCCTCCACACGGTGACGTACTCCTGGCCGCACTCGCGGCAGAACGCGAGCGGCATCAACAGCTTGCCGCCGCTGCCGGGCTGTTCGAGCTGGTAGGAGCGGGTAAGATGGCGGGTCGCCTTGTCCTCCAGGGTCACGTAGACCGTGTCGCCCTTGGAGAGGAACTGGTGCAGGCGGAAGGCGAACAGCGGCCGCTCGGTGACGGGGTGGCGGACCTGAGAGCCGGCTTCCAGCGTGGCGCGGATCGCTGCGGCGCACTGCTCCTCGTCGACGCCGGACTGCTCGGCCAGGTCCATCGCGGCGGCCTCGATCTTGGCGGGGCGCTGCCTGACCAGCCGGCCCGTCGTCTCGTCGGTGGCGAGGCCGAACCGGGTCTCGATCCAGCGGGCGAGCGGGTCGCGGACGAGCTCCGCGTACGCGCGGGGCGCGGCCGAGGTGTGCAGGCGCGCGGCGGGCACGGTGTTGGGTGCGGGATCGGTGGCCCGTACGAGGGTCTCTCCGATGACGTGCTCGGGGCGGACGGGCGTGCCGAAGAGCGTGGTGGCGACTTCGGCGACGACCTTCTTCTGGTCGTCGACGGTGCCCTCCGTCGACATGGTGGCGGAGGTCCCGATGCACTGGAGCTCGTTCGCGCGGCAGGCCTCGCGGACCCGGCGGATGAGCAGGGCCACGTCGGCGCCCTGGCGGCCGCGGTAGGTGTGGAGTTCGTCGAAGACCAGGAACTCCAGGCCACGGGCCATCTTGATGAGCGAGCGCCGGTCGTCGGGGCGCGTGAGCATCAGCTCGAGCATCACGTAGTTGGTGAGCAGGATGTCCGGCGGGTTGTCGCGGATCTCCTTGCGGCGCTCGTCGTTCTCCTGACCCGTGTAGCGGGCGAAGGTGACAGGCTCGCGGCCGGCGCCATAGCCGTCGCGCAGATACTTCTCGAGTTCCTTCAGCTGGCTGTTGGCGAGCGCGTTCATCGGGTAGACGATGATCGCGCGGACCCTCTTCTGCGCCTTGGGGCCTTCGGCGTCCCGTTCCCGCAGGACCCGGTCGACGATCGGGACGATGTAGGACAGCGACTTTCCGGAACCGGTACCGGTGGTGAGGACGTACGAGGCTCCGGCCTTGGCGGCGTCGATGGCCTCGCGCTGGTGCTGGTGGAGGGTGAGCGGGCGGCCGTCGCAGACGGTGCCGCCCTCGGTCTTCTTCGCCTGGAAGATCCTGGCGCACTCGTCGTGGAGGACCTTCTGGCCCGCCAGTTCCAGCACGGTGCCGCCGCCGGCGAAGAAGGGGTTGAGGGAGAGCCAGGGATCGGGCCACTGGGACTTGGCGTTCAGGTCCTTCTCCACGAAGCGCCTGACGAGCTCGTCGCGGATGACGGTTCCACCCTCGGTGAAGGCCCGGTAGTCCTTGATGAGCGTGCGGTGGACATTGAAGACGTCCATGCCGGGGCCGGCCGTTCCGAGGTCGACTCCGTCGTCGGCAGGCTGCTCGGCCCGCACTTCACTGCCGGCCTGGGCTGAGGCGGACGCCGTCGCCTGGGCGGCCCGCAGAACCTTGAGACCCTTCACGGGGTCAAGAGCCGCCCAGGTCGGGAGGGCTCCAGGCCCACCGTCGGACGTGGCGAGCGGCAGGAGCGAGTCGCGGACCGTGGCGGCGTCGGCGGGGCGGTGGGCGGGGTCCTTGGCCAGCAGGCGGTCGACGAGCCGGGCGAGTTCCGTGGGAACTTCCTGGCGTATCAGACGTATCGGGGTCGGATTGTCGCTGACGTGCTTGTCTCTGAGCTCATAGCGGTTCTCACCGGTGAACGGCGGGACGCCGGTGAGCATCTCGTAAAGCACGCAGCCGAGGGCGTACAGGTCGGCGGCCAGCGTGACGAGGCCGGCCTTGAACTGCTCCGGCGCCATGTAGCGAGCGGTCCCGACGGCGACTCCGGTACTGGTGATCCTGGCGTCGTCCGGGTCGTCGGCGATGCGTCCCATGCCGAAGTCGAGGACCTTGACGACTCCGCCACGAGAGAGCATGACGTTGCGCGGCTTGAGGTCGCGGTGGACGACCCCGGCGGCGTGGGTGTGGGCGAGGCCGTCCGCGATCTGCGCGCCGATCGCGGCGGCCCAGGAGATGGGGAGCTGTGATTCCTCGTCGATGAGGTCTCCCAGCGTGTCTCCGTCGAGGAGTTCCATCGCCAGGTAGGGACGGCCCACCTCCCCGTCGGTGTCCACGCCGCCTTCGATGATGCGGGCGACGTTCGGGTGCTGGAGGCGGCGCATGATGCGCACTTCGCGGGCGAAGCGCTCGACGGCCTTGGCGTCGTCCCGGGTGTTGACGATCTCACCGGAGCGGTGACGGAGGATGAGCTTGACCGCGACGAGGCGGCCTGCCTCACCCTCAGGCACCTGCAGGTCCTCGGCGCGGTGCACCTCCCCCATGTTGCCGGAGTCGATCGGCCCCCGAAGCCGGAACCGTCCCGCGACCGTGCCACGTTCCACTGCCCCTCCTCTGCCCACCACATGTGCGCCCCCCCAGGCGCGACGCCGCCGCCCACGCCCGACATGAAGAACGTCGGCGACGCGGCACGCGATCTGACACAGCGAAGGAAGCGTACACGTGGAGGGCGTTACGAACCAGACCCCTCGGGCGTTTACATTGTCAACGCACCAGGTCTATCGTCAGGTTCGTCACGTGGAGCGTGCGCGCTTCACGGACACTCACTCGCGTCGTCCGCCTGAAAGTCGGGTCACAGTGGACCTCAAGGCCTCACTCGCCGTCCTGTACCGCAACCTTCAGCAAGCAGTCACCCACGACGGCGTCGTCCCCACCGCCGCTTTCGAGGCGGCGACGTCGGAATTGCCCCTGGACGACGCCTCGCGGGCTCGACTGCTCGCCGAACTGGCCCGCATGGGGTTGCGCATCCAACCTCAGGCAGTCCAGCTCTCACCCTCCCCAGACACACGACATGTGAAGAAGGTTGTACGTCCGCACACGGAACTTTCGCAACCGGATCACACAGTTCGACCGCGCGTCCGCACCGCCTTTGACCTGCTGACCCGTTACGCGGACAACGGCACGGTGACCGCACCCGCGGTCTTCGGGGTCGCCCGCCTGACCGGGTTGACGCCTGACGAGACCGAGGCGCTGAAGGCGAGTGCCGAGGCGCGATACCGCGTGCTACAGGGCGCGCCAAGTGCCCGTACCGGAGGCGCACGCGAGCGGGAGGCCGCCGATGCGGGACCGGCCTCGCCCGCGGTCTCGATCACCGGCCCCGTCGGCGACCTCGCGGCCGCCATAGCCGCGGCCATGGCGGTCATGAACGAGGACCGGTTCACGGGACAACCCGCCAAGCGGATCCTTACGGCGGCCGAAGAAGTAGGGCTTGTCGTGCTCGTTCGCGGCGGTACCGACCGCATCGCCGTCGAGCCGACTCGCGAGGAACTGGGTGAACTGCCCGCAACGGACCTCCGCCGCCGGGCGCGCGACTGTCTGATCCTGCACAACCAGGGCCTCGCGCACTCCATCGCCCGCGGTTACCTGGATCAGGGCCTGGACTACGAAGACGTGTTCCAGCACGCGGTGCTCGGCCTCATGGCGGCGTCGCGCAAGTTCGACCCGCTCCACGGCAACAAGTTCTCGACCTACGCGACCTGGTGGGTGCGGCAGGCCGTCAGCCGGGCCATCGCAAACGAGGGAAGAGCCATCCGTGTCCCCGTCCACTTCCACGAGCTGATGCGCCAGGTCGCGTACGCCGAACGCGCGCTCCAGGCGGCCGGCAAGCCCCGGCGGGCGGCGGACCTCGCTGTGGCCTGCGATCTGCCGGTCAGCAAGGTGGAGGAGATCCTCAAGCTGAGCCGGCCGACCGACTCCCTCGACCGCATCATCGGCGACGGCACCCACCTTGGAGAACTGCTGGAAATCCGTACCGCTCTGCCTTCGGTGGAAGCCGCAGTGCTGGAATCGATGGGCAACCAGCAGGTGCGCGAACTCGTCGCCCTCCTCCCCGATCGTTACGGGCTCGTCGTGTCCCGCCGTTTGGGGCTGGACGGCGAGGAACCGGCCACCCTTGACGTCATCGGAGCCGAGCTCGGGGTTACCCGCGAACGTGTGCGTCAGCTCGAGGCGATGGCGCTCCCGCTCTTGCGGCTCCTGCTTCGGTATCCGGCCTGGCGGCCCGAGGTCGCGTTGTCCACGATGCTGCGGGAGGCACAGCGCAGCGGTGTCGGCAATCTGGTCGGCGCACTGGCGAAGGACCTCAAGGAACCGGAGTGGTCCACGGGCATCGACGCGCTCCAGAGGTTCCGTTCCCGCGAGGGCCACGCGTGTCCCGTAGAGAGTCACGTGGAGGGGGACGTCCGGCTGGGAGAGTGGGTCGCCCGCCAGCGTCTCGAGGGCGGTCAGGGGGGCTCGCGTCTGCGCGTCTCACGAAGGATCCTGCTGGACGCCCTAGGTGTTCTGTCCACAGAGGTTGGTGACGGATCTCTCGGCTGAGGGATCTTGAAATGGGTGAGGGCCTTCTGGCTCGGTGTGGATTGCGACATCTGCACCGG